>CAZYXU010000109.1:0-12539 GCA_964650945.1 uncultured Verrucomicrobiota bacterium
TGAACGTCCCCGTGGCGCCGGCCAATTACGCGTGGATGAAATATCTGGGGCCAACCCCGACGGCCGAGCAGCGTATGGCCTTATATCATCCCGATGCCGTGCATCCGTCGAAGCCGGGCGCCTACCTGATCGCCTGCAGCATCTATTCCGCGATCACCGGCCTGAGTCCGATTGGTTTGACGCACGCCATTCCAGGTTTTGAGCCCGGCGGCATTTCACAAGCGGACGCCACAACGCTTCAGGCGGCGGCTTGGAAGGCGTTTCAAGCGACCCAGGCCGAGTTAAAATCCGCGCCGTAGAAGACCAAAAGCGAACAGGCGAAACCTATCAGCCGAAACCGCTTTAGTTCCGGGATACCCCGGGATGCCGGTGATAGCGGTTGTCCGATCAATCAAAAACGCGGGAATCTTGCAATATGGTTGCCCGGCAAACAAGACGGAATATTTATTTGGCCGGTTGGCTGTTTGTGAGTTTTGCCGGGCTGGGCGGCGCGCAAACCGTTCCACCGGCCACTGGCCTTGCCCGACTGTATCCGGACACGCCCCTGTTGCAGGATGGCCGGCCGGCGGCAATTGTTGTTGCGTCCGCTTCCGATCCGGCTGCCGCCGCCGCGGCGGCAATAGTGGCCGCCGCGCTGAAAGATCGTTATGCCGTGGAATTCCCGGTTGTGGCGGACGCGGCTGTCTGTCCCCGGCGGCTGGCGCCGGTGGGGGATGCCTATCAGACCAACAATCTGATTGTGGTGGGAAATCTCTACAACAACCGGGCAATCTTTCCGCTATACGCCCTGCGCCTGTGCGGAACCGACAGCGGGTATCCCGGGGATGGCGGTTATGAAGTGCGCACGGTTAGCAATCCGTGGGGTACGGGCCGGAATGTCCTCGTTGTGGGCGCATCCGTCGCGACCAATATGCGGGCCGCCGTCGCCGCGTTTACAAACCGATTGCCGGCGGTCACCGGCAATGCGGCCGTCATGCCATATACGATTGCCGTCAAGCCCGGCCCATCCCAGCGGTCATCATTTACGGCGAAAGCAAATGCGGTGGCAGCCTGGCCGGCCGCGGACACCAACTTGGCATACGACATCAGCAGTTTCTGCGCGCCGGCGGAGAATTATTACTGGACGGGCGATGAACGCTGGGCGGCCATTGCGCGTGACTATATCAACGTGTTCAACGTTCAATTCGCCAACTTGTATCCGGTCGGTCATTATACGATGGAAGGCGCTTATCGGGCCTGGGATATGGTGGAAGAGAGCCCGGTGTTTACCGACGCAGAACGGCAAGCCACCGCGCGAAATTTTGAGGCAACCGCCCGCAATCCAAAAACCGATTCCATTCCTTCCGGGGCCGTACCGGTGGCGATTGGAAGCACGCATGCCACTTTGCCGATGCTGGGCCGGTGGGTGGCCGCGCGCTATTTGCGGCGGACGTTTCCGGACACTCCGGAGTTGACGCAGCTCTGTGACGCCTGGGAGCAAGGAGTGGCAAATTATTTTCAAGGCGCGTTTACCGGATTCCGTGACGACACGGATGGCGGGGGCACGGGCTCGATTGCCGCCTTTCTGCGCTGGTGCGCCATGGCTCAGCGTTATGATTATATTACCACGGGCCATGCGCGGGCGGGGGTGCAGTTTGCGGTCTCGCTCAACGATTCGCTGGGGTATGGCGCAGGCCTGGATACGTATGGCGCGGCCCGCATCGGGGCGATATACAAAGGATTAAGTCCCTTGTTCCATCTGCAGATTGCGGCATACCTGTATCAAGATCCGGAAATGGCCTGGTTGGCCCGTAATCTTCCCAACCGCGCGCTGCTCTTGTATGGCCAGGGTGACTTTCCCCTGCAAGCCGGCAGCTATGCGCTGGATCCCGAGCTGGCGGAACGGCAACCGCAGTATCTCGGCTGGTTCAGCGTGATTCCGCTGGATGCACGCCAGTATCGGGTGCTGGGCAAGTCCGGAAAATGTCCGCTGCCGCCGCGTGAACAATGTTTTGATAAAGCCTGTTTCCGGGGCGGGTTTGACACACGCGCGCCGTTCCTGTTTTTGCAAGGGCTCCAGGCGGATTATCGTGACGCCAATACAATCCCCCGCTATACCGACAAAGGACAGGTCTGGCTGGTTCATAACAGCAGTCAGATTGGCCATTATTATCGTAACGCGTTATTCATCAGCGATGGACATAACGCGACACCGCTGCCAATGGCCTGCCGGCTGGATGCCGCCGGGCGGATGCCCGGCTATGCCATGAGCGGCAGCACGCTGCACGACTATTACGGAACCGACTGGCAGCGGACCATCTTCTGGCGGACGGATTCGTGGTTCATGGTGATGGATCGCGCCACCGTCAAGCGCGACGGGTTTTATTCCGCGCAGTCGGTATGGCGGCTGCCGGTGGGCGCCGCATGGAAGAACGACCGCATGCTGCAGGCAAATCAAGGCGACCAACGGTTTTATATCCTGGCGAGCGCTCCGGTGACGGCCAGCGCTGATTTTGAAACACCCGCCGGCGGCCCGCCCGATGTCTGCGAACGGCCATTCATCCTGCGGGAACGGAAATCCGGATCCTTCCACGCCGGAGATGTGTTGTGTTTCCAAAACCTGCTGGTCACGACGGAAAGCAATACGCCGTCGGCCTGGACCCCCATTCAATATAACCATGCCGTGGTCGTAATCCGGTCCGGTGGAACGAATGTTGTGGTCGGTGTCGGGGGGGGCGAGTGCGGGCCGGCGGGGATTACCGCCGACCAGGGGTTGTATGTCGCCGACGAAGCGGCCATCCACCTGGCGGGAGTGCAAAGGTTGAGCGTTAATGGCGTGGTATTATTGGATACCAACACTCCGTTCACCGGACGGATTGACCTGCACACCGGGGAGTTGGACCTGGGTTATGATGCCGCCCAACTGAAGGCCGTGGCCTTAAATTGGAGCTTGCCCGCGCCCGTCAGACAACCGCGACTGGACCTGGCGACCGCGCGCGCGGCCGGTAAGGCGATGATGGCCGCCTTGGCGACCATCGAGGATGTGTCCTCCCCGGGGGGTGTGACAGAGACGGCGGAATGTGACCAGGGCAATCGCTCCTTGTCGCTGGTATGGGAAAACACGGATTTGGGGTTCGAAGGGCGGCGCATCCAAGGCATCCATGTCACCTGTTCCGGCGCCTGGACCGGGAGAGAATCGGCTTTATATGACGGCATCATTCTATCCGGCGCCGGCAACGTGGTATGGCCTCAAAACGGGACAGGGGCGGTCGAGGTGGGCTGGTCCACGAATCAACCAATCCATGAAGTCCGCCTGCATCTGGGGCCGGTTTACATGACCAACCGCTGGACGCGGTCATTTGATGTCGCGCGCAGTATGACCAATGAAGTTATGCCGGTCGAACTCACCTGGAGCAGTGACGGATTTCAAAAGGACTTGCGCGTCGAAACACGGAACATTTTAAGGGAATTTCGGGTTGACCCCACTTATAAATGCGATGCCACCCCCCAGAGTTACCTGCGGATCGTGAATCCCGCGGCCGTGATGGCGGCGGCCGTGCGCGTGACGGTTCCGCCGGGCGTCACCGCCCGGGGATCCGCGGTTTTAAGCGAGGTTGAGGTGTGCGCCACCAATCGCGGCCCATTACCGCCCCATCGGATTGAAGCCGTGGACCTCAAGCATGACGGTACGAACGAATGGGTGGTGAACGCCGGTGCAGGGGTGTTGCTGGCGCTCAATGCCGCCGGCCGGACGCAATGGCGCCGGACGTTTGTCGCCGAAATATCCGGCATGGATTTCGGGGATATCAATGCGGATGGCGCACTGGAAATCCTGGTCAGCGATTACGATCAGTATGCCTACGCTTTTGCCCCGGATGGTGAGTTGCTCTGGCAAACGGACTTTGTGAATTTGTTTCTACGCACCGGCAAGCAATTTGGCTTGCTGAATTACAACGCCACGCCTTATGGGATCGGCTTCTGGGATTTGGGCAATGGCGTTAAACGCGTGCTGGTGGGAAGCTATGAAGACCAACTGTTCGTGCTGGATGAGAAAGGCCGCATTCTCCAGCAGTATTATCCGGGATTTTCCATGTTCCAGCGCACATTTGTGCCCGATGCCGTTGACCTGAGCGGGGATGGTCTGATGGAAAAAATCATGTGCTCGATGAAATATGGCGCGTATGGCGTCATGCATGTTCTCGTCGGGTCGCCGGCGGGCCTGATTGTTGGACATCGTAACACGAGCATCCCCGACAATTTACCGTATGCGGTTGAACTTGCCGGGGTAAGACGGAATCTGGCTTGCGTGATTACACCGGTGGGATCCGGGGTCTATGATCTGGCCCGGAATTTCCCCGAAGAACTTCGCGGCACAAATGCCGCCCTGGTGACCGTCTGGGAACAGTCGGGCGGACGACCGCTTTCAGCGGGCTTGGTGGCGGATATTGACGGCAAGGGCCAGCCAGAACTGATTACAGCCGGACGCGATGGATTTGTCAGCGTCTATACAACAGAAGGGCAGGTGCTGAATACGATCCTGCTGGGCGTGGAAATTCATGACTTGGCGGTTCTGGGCCGAGGCGCGGACGCGGTTTTTGTGTTGGCGACATCAGCCGGATTGCGGGTGTATAATCGGACCTGGCGTCTGTTGGGGCTTCAACCCGGGTGTTATTTAAAGATCCAAGCGGCGCCGGATCGGCGGTCGTTCCTGGCCGTCACGGCGGATGCCCGGCTTCAGCTTTGGCGGATGGATCTGCCAAGCTGGAAACGCGGGTTGTGATATGATCGAAAACCGATATTCTTGACGGAGCCGGCGCTGTCGTCTAATTCCGGCGGCCGCTGGCGTTATCCGTCAAATACCGCTTGCGCTCTTCCCTTGTGTTCGGTAAAGTTCCGATAACGTAATTATTACGAGCGAAACTCTGGGCATGAAGACCAGCGAACAGGCGGAGAACCCCCCTGGGGGATAGGAGGCAGCAAATGAGCGGCGAAGGCAAATGTCCGGTAACAGGAATGACGCATGCACATCCGGTCGGCAAGGGAATGTCAAGCCGGGACTGGTGGCCGAACCAGGTTAATCTCAAAATGCTCCACCAGCACTCCGCCTTGAGCAATCCGCTGGGCGGGGATTTCAACTACACCGCAGAGTTTAAAAAACTCGACCTGCCGGCCGTGAAAAAAGACCTTTACGCGCTGATGACCGACTCGCAGGACTGGTGGCCGGCCGACTGGGGCCATTATGGGCCGCTCTTCATCCGCATGGCATGGCACAGCGCCGGCACCTACCGCATGGGCGACGGGCGCGGCGGCGCGGGCTCCGGCTCCCAGCGCCTGGCGCCGCTCAACAGCTGGCCCGATAATGCGAGTCTCGACAAGGCCCGGCGGCTGCTCTGGCCGGTCAAGCAGAAGTACGGCCGCAAAATATCCTGGGCCGACCTCATGATCCTGGCCGGGAACTGCGCGCTTGAATCCATGGGATTCAAAACCTTCGGTTTCGGCGGCGGGCGCGTGGATGTCTGGGAGCCGGAAGAGGATGTTTACTGGGGATCGGAAAAGGAATGGCTGGCAACGAGCAAGAAACCCAACAGCCGTTACTCCGGCGACCGGAATCTGGAAAATCCCCTGGCCGCCGTGCAGATGGGCCTGATCTATGTAAATCCCGAGGGGCCGGACGGCAACCCGGATCCGGTGGCGTCCGGCCGTGACGTCCGCGAGACCTTTGCGCGCATGGCGATGAACGATGCGGAGACCGTCGCGCTCATTGCCGGCGGGCACACGTTCGGCAAATGCCACGGCGCCGGACCCGCGACCCACGTGGGGCCCGAACCCGAAGCGGCCCCGGTCGAGCAGCAAGGCCTGGGCTGGAAGAGCAGTTTCCGCAGCGGCAAAGGCGGCGACGCCATCACCAGCGGGCTCGAAGGCGCGTGGAAATCGAACCCGACCCGCTGGGACATGGGCTACCTGAACACATTGTTCAAATACGAGTGGGAACTGGTCAAAAGCCCGGCCGGCGCCAACCAGTGGCTGGCGAAGGACGTGGCCGAAGCGGACATGATCGTCGATGCGCACGACCCGTCCAAAAAACGCCGCCCGATGATGACCACGGCGGACCTGTCTCTGAGGTTCGACCCGATCTACGAACCCATCTCCCGACGCTACCTTGAGAACCCCGCGGAGTTCGAGAAAGCCTTTGCCAAGGCGTGGTTCAAGCTGACGCACAGGGACATGGGCCCGCGCTCGCGCTATCTTGGCCCGGATGTTCCGGACGAAGAGCTTATCTGGCAGGACCCGGTGCCCGCCGTTGACCACAAGCTGATCGACGCAGGAAACATCGCCGCCCTCAAGACCAAGATCCTCGCTTCGGGACTGACGATCCCGGAACTGGTTTCAACCGCCTGGGCCGCGGCGTCTACATTCCGCGGCTCGGACAAGCGCGGCGGAGCCAACGGAGCGCGCATCCGGCTGGCGCCGCAGAAGGACTGGGCCGTCAACCAACCGGCGCAACTGGCGAAGGTATTGCAGGCTCTCGCAGCGCTCCGGAAGGAGTTTAACGAGGCGCAAACCGGCGGCAAGCAGGTCTCGCTGGCCGACTTGATCGTGCTGGGCGGGTGCGCGGCTGTCGAAGCGGCGGCGCAGAAAGCCGGACACGATGTGACCGTTCCTTTCACGCCGGGCCGGACGGACGCTGCGCCGGAGCAAACCGACGCGGCTTCCTTCGCGGTGCTCGAGCCGGTCGCGGACGGGTTCCGCAACTACCTCAAGGCCAAATTCTCCGTGCCGGCCGAGGAACTGCTGGTTGACCGGGCGCAGTTGCTGACCCTGACCGCGCCCGAGATGGCGGTGCTCATCGGCGGCCTGCGCGTCCTGGGCGCCAACGCCGGCGGGACGCAACACGGCGTTTTCACCAAACGCCCCGGGGCGCTCACGAACGACTTCTTCGTGAACCTGCTCGACATGCGCACGGAGTGGAAACCGGCTGCGGATGCGGGCGATGTGTTCGAGGGGCGGGATCGCGCCACGGGCGAGCTCAAATGGACCGCTACACGGGTGGACCTGATCTTCGGCGCGAACTCCCAACTCCGGGCGGTCGCGGAAGTTTACGGATGCGCGGACTCGCCGCCGAAGTTTGTACAGGATTTCGTCGCGGCCTGGAATAAGGTGATGAACCTTGATCGGTTCGACCTCGCCTGAAGGCGGCGGGCAATGCGGCCGGCGCGCTCCGTTCCGGCGGCCGGACGGTGCGCCCTCCGCCGGAGCGGCGTAGTTTTTAGCGGCATGGACAGAATCAAACAGATTGCGTTGATAGCCTGCGGAACCCTTTGCGTCGCACTGGGGGCCGTGGGGATATTTCTGCCCGTCCTGCCCACCACGCCCTTTCTGCTGCTGGCGGCTATCTTGTACTCGCGCAGCTCCCGGCGGTTCTATGACTGGCTCACCACGAACCGCTGGTGCGGCGAATACATCCGGAACTACCGCGAAGGCCGGGGCATCCCGCGCCAGCAGAAGGCGCTCACAATCCTGCTGTTGTGGCTGACGATCGGGTCCACGATCGGATTCGCCATTTCGCTCTGGTGGGTCAAACTCATCCTGCTCGGCATTGCCGCGGCCGTCACCATACATCTGTTGAGCATCAAGACTTATACGCCGCCGCCGGCGTCTACGGAAAATGTTTTGAACGCGCCTTTACAATGCGCTTTGGTCCAGGAGGAGACCGGTAAATAAAAGACGATAAAATGACCGACAAGACGCTTCGCAGGAAACGCGACAAACTTTCAGCGGCTTGCCTTCTGGCCGCGGTTGCGCTGCTCCTGGCGGCAGCCCCCGCGTCCGCGCAGGATGAGCTGCCTCCCCCGCGTGACCGGGGCCTGATCTGGCTTGTCAGCCCGCTGTTCGGGTACAACCATGACAAGCTGAAGCAGCCGGACCGCGCCGGCCGGATTCAGACTTCGTCCAAGACCGCCCCGGAATACGGCCTGTTCGCCATGGTCGCGCACCCGCGTTTCGTCGTGAACGACTTTCTCTTCTTCACCGAAGCGTCCGGGGACACGGATGTGATGGGGAATTTTCTGCATGCCAACCTGTACGGCGATCCGGACGCGCCGGTCACCTGGAATATCGGCGCGGGCCACCTGTACCACAAGATCAAGCCCCAGAACGAAGACATTGAGGTCAACGTGCCCCTGGCCAAGATCGGCCCCGTGCTGCGCATCAAATCCTGGGGGCTTGCCTTCAATCCTTACCTCGGGTATGCCTGGGAACGGATTGACACGTTGCATGGCGATACGGACAATGACTCCTATCTCTATGGCCTGTCCGTGGACTGGCGCTGGCGGATGGTGAATCTCAATGTGAAGTACTACTACCAGGACAGCCAGGAGTTGGATGACGACTTCAACAACATTCACGCGCGGCTGACGGCCGGGTTCACCCCGCATTGGGGCGCGGCGATCCGCTTTGACTACATGGAGCACACCACCACCGACGACACCTCCGTGCTCGCCGGCCCGGTGTTTGTATTCTGAGGTCGGCGGAGAATACGGGAATGCAGGGCCCGGCGATGGAAAGCCGCCGCCGCAAACGGAAATGCGAGAGCAAACGTTTCCCCGGTCGGAAAATTCACGAATGCCCGCTCAGTCAATTCGGGATACCAGCCGTATTTGCCCGGCCAATCACGCCGCTTCATTCTGCCGAGTCTGGGGAAATTCTGCGATGGAGCCGGGACGCCCTCGTCCCGCTTCTGGCTGGTTTGTTCCGATTCGAGGGCTGTTCCCCATCTACGCATGCTACCGGCAGGAATAGGGCGTTCTGCAGCCCCGTAGGGTAATACCCCATGGTTCATCATCATCCCGGCGGATAACATCTCGCTGTTTAAAGGACATTACACATCTCCTCTGATTTTCGATCCTGATAATACCGATAATCGTCTCAGAGGCTGTTTCCGCCACAGCCGGGTTAGACCCCATAGCCGGGGCTAAGCCCATCGCGTATGTTACCTGAAGTATAAACAAAGTCCAATGTCAGAACGGAGGTGCAGCAAAAGGAAGACCGCGTCTGAACAGTTTCACCAAACGGGGCGTATCCCCCGCAACAACGAATGCATGGAGGAAGTAGAATGAAACGGAAAGTAATGTATACCTTGGCGTTTGCAGCGGCAGCGGCCGCAATCGTGGCTACCAGTGTGCCTGTGCGCGCCTCCGAGACCGACGACAAGATCGATTCGTCGTTCAGGCAGACCTACGTCTATAAGACGTATCTCATGGACGATGTGATCAAGACCGACGCCAAAGACGGCGTCGTGACGTTGACCGGGACGGTGGCCGAAGAATCCCACAAGGCGTTGGCGCAGGAGACCGTGTCGAGTCTGCCCGGGGTCACCCGCGTGGATAATCAACTGGCGACCAAAGCCGAAGTCGCCTCTGAAAACGCGGATGTGTGGATCGGCCGGAAAGTGAAGACCACGCTGCTGTTCCATCGGAACGTGAGCGCCAGCCAGACTACCGTCGAGGTGCAAGATGGCATCGTGACGCTGAAGGGCGAAGCGGCCAGTGCGGCCCAGAAGGAACTGACCGCCGAATACGCCAAAGATATTGAAGGCGTCAAGGCAGTGAGGAATGAGATGACCGTGGCGGCGATGCCGCAACCGCCGGTGCAAACCGCAGGCGAGAAGATGGACGACGCGTCCGTCACCGCCCAGGTCAAAACGGCGCTGTCGACCCATCGCTCGACCAGTGCCATGAAGACCAAGGTCGAGACGCGCAATGGCGAGGTCACCTTGACCGGCATTGCCAAGAACGCGGCCGAAAAATCCCTGGTCACCAAGCTTGTCACCGACATCCAAGGCGTGACCAGCGTGAATAACGAAATGACGGTTAAAGAAACCGTAAGCGAGTAAAACGGCGGATCGGCGCCTGGCGATGCGGAACCACACCGTCAGGCGCTCTCGCCGGTCTCAAAGAAAGGAGCAGCCGCATGACTATCGGAACGATATTACTGATTGTATTGATTCTCTTTCTCGTGGGCGCATTGCCCACCTGGCCCCACAGCAGGAAATGGGGTTACTATCCCAGCAGCGGGATTGGACTCATTGCCTTGATTCTGCTCATTCTGGTTCTGCTGGGACGTATCTAGGGCGATGGCGCGACTGGGCAGCGGCGCATTCGGCATTGCTCCCGGTTGACGGAGACTTTGCCTGCCTGTTTGCACCCCCGGGGCGCCCTTCCGCTATTTTGGGGTTGGCGCGCCGCGGTCCGAAACCTCGGGGGTGTGGCGCACTATCCGCCCCTCAATCAGGTAAATCAAATCCTCGGCGATATTGGTGGCATGGTCGGCAATGCGTTCGAGATGCCGGGCGACGTTCATGATTTCGATCAGGGTGTCGCAATGTTCCGGGCGCTGCGCCATGGCGGTTTTGGTCTGCTGGAAGATTTCATCCTTGATGCGGTCAATTTCATGGTCGGCGGCGCAGACTTCATGGGCGGCGGCTTCATTCTGGTTGATAAAGGCATCCAGTACCTTTTTCAGCATCAACTGCGCTTTGCCGGCCATGTCGCCCAGCCGGAACGGCATTTCCGGTTCGGGCTGCCGGCATAGTTTCAGACTGCACTCGGCGATATGGACGGCCAGGTCGCCGATGCGTTCGAGGTCCTGGTTGATTTTCAGGACGGCGATGATATAGCGCAAATCCGCGGCCACCGGCTGGTGGAGCGCGAGGATTTTTAAACACTCCTCCTCCACGTCAACCTCCATGGCGTTGGTCCGCGCTTCGCGCGCAATCACCGTTTCCGCCAGGGCGCGGTTGCGCGCGTCCAGGGCCTGGACGGCGTTGTATACATCCTCCTCCACCTCGGCGCCGAGCTGCAATATCTGGCGTTTCAATCTTTCCAGTTCCCGTTGCAAGTGTATGCGCATGATTTTTTCCTCCTGACGCGGGCGTGCCCGCCGTCCAATTAATGCTATTCCATCTCCATCGTTGTGGTTCGAATTCGGTTCGAAAAGGACGGCGGCGATCTTGCCCCATCTGCCGCCCGCTGACGGGCGTCCCTGCGGGCGGTCTTCCCGGAAACGGGGCAACCACAAGGTTAGCCCCGCTCCCGGAGCGCCCGCATCTGGGGCAAGCTTGCCTTGTCTTTTCGAATCCCTCCGGGCGCCCGAATTCAAACCACGAGTGCATCATGCTTCGCGCAGCGCTACGCATGAAAATTTCCCGATGCCTGCGTAAACCCGTGCCGTTATACCAACCATCAAGGAACAAGATTCATCAGCCGAACCGGCCGGTGATATAGTCCTCCGTTTGTTTCATCCGCGGCTTGGTAAAAAGCTCGCGGGTCACGCCGACTTCCACCAGCGCGCCTTCATACAAAAATGCGGTGAGTTCGGATACCCGGGCGGCCTGCTGCATGTTGTGGGTGACGATGATGATGGTGTAATGGCCGCGCAATTCGTCAATCAAGTCCTCGATGCGCGAGGTGGCCCGCGGGTCCAGCGCGGAAGTCGGTTCGTCCATCAGCAGGATTTCCGGCGCCACAGCCAGGGCCCGGGCGATACACAGCCGCTGCTGCTGTCCGCCGGACAGGCCGAGGGCATTGGCATGCAGGCGGTCTTTAACCTCATCCCACAGCGCCGCGCCCTGCAGGCTGCGTTCGACGATTTCCGCCAGCGCCGCGCGGCCCAAACGCTGGTGCAGGCGCGGTCCGTAGGCGACATTGTCGAAGATGCTCTTGGGGAAGGGATTGGGCTTTTGAAAAACCATGCCAATGCGCCGCCGCAGGGTTTCCACGTCCAGCCGGGAAGCATGAATGTCCTGCCCGTCGAACAGCAGTGCGCCGGCGGTGCGGCAGCCCGGAACCAGGTCGTTCATGCGGTTGATGGCGCGCAAAAAAGTGCTCTTGCCGCAGCCGCTGGGGCCGATGATGGCGGTCACGCCGCCGCGGGGGATATCGAAGGTTACCTCCTTCACGGCCTGGTTCTGGCGGTAAAAGACGGAGAAATTCCGCGTGGTGATGTGCGCCGGCGCGGCCGTGGGCGCCGCCGGTTGCAGCGGGTCGGGTTGAAGTGGCTGACTGGCGAGATGATGGTTCATTAATCTTTCAGAAATTTCGATGTTCACGGCTGGCTACCCTTTCATCCGGCCGGCGATCCTGGCCCGGAAAATAACCGCCGCCAGATTCAGGAGCAGGACCAGCCCGACCAGCGCCATGACCATGCCGTATTGCACATGGCGGATTTCATCCGCCGCCTCATGTTCGGTGGCCAGGTTGTAAATATTCCATGAGAGCGCAGGGGTGGGGTTGGACAGCGCCTCCCAGGGTTTTAACGCCAGTCCCACGCTCACCGCCGCGGTGAAAATGATCGGCGCCGTCTCGCCCGCCGCGCGGCCCATGCTGATCACCGCACCGGTGAGGATGCCGGGCAGGGCCGCCGGGAGGATCACCGTCATGATCGTGCGCCACCGGCCGGCGCCCAGGCTCAGGGCGGCTTCCTTGTAGGTATGCGGCACGGCCATGATCGCCTCTTCGGCGGAGCGGATAACGGTTGGCAGGATTAACAGCCCCAGCGTCAGC
>CAZYXU010000110.1:0-12457 GCA_964650945.1 uncultured Verrucomicrobiota bacterium
CCGCGCGGTAGGCGCCGATATCCACCGTGCCGTCAAACCGGCCGATGCGCGGGTTCCCGTCCAGGTCCACCCCGTCCGCCATCCAAGCGAGGTCATTCAGGCCCGCGCGGCGGCAGGGCGACCCAGCGACAATGCGGTAATTGCCCGCCGTCGGCGCAACAAAGCCGGGCTCCTCTTCCAGGTTGTTCGCGCCCGGCAGACCGGCCAGGGGGGTCACGCAGCAGTTGGTATAAACCGCGGCATCCGCCACGGTATTCAGCCAGTTCGGCGTGGCGCCGACGGCGACCGTGTTGGAATAAACGATGGTGTTGAGAATCACAGATCCGGCCACCGAGGCGCGGATGCCGCCGGTGTTGTTGGTCGAGCGGTTGCCGGCCACCGTGCAGCTTTCCACGCGGTTGGTTGCGTCAAAGCTGATGCCGCCGGCGTAATCGGTCGCCCAGTTGTCCGCAATCAGCGAGTTGCGGATCAACGTGCCCGCCGACGCCGCCACGCAATATATACCGCCGCAACGGGTAGCGGAGTTGGCGACGATCCGGTTACGGGCCAAGACAACCTGCGGCGCAAGAATGTAAATCCCGCCGGCATAACGCCCCCCGTAATTGTTGCTCACCAGGCAATCGGTAACCATCACATTCGTTACAGCCGCCCCGCTGATGACGATCCCGACGCCATCGCAGTTGTTGGCAGCCATGTAATTGCCCGCCACCACGCAGTTACTGACCACCGTGCCCGGCCAGTTTACATATATGCCCGCGCCCTGCCTGTATTGCGCGGTCAGGGTGTTGCCTTCCACGCGGCAGTTAACGATTTTGGAAGCGCTGCCCACTGTCCCCGCATAGAAGGATACGCCCCCGCCGTTGCCCGTGCTCTGGTTGGAAACAATCTGGCAATCCACCAGCAGGTGTGCCGTTGTGCTGCCGGACGCCGACCTTGCCCAAAATCCGCCGCCCCCAGACGCACCCCCGGAATTGGCGCAAATCAGCGACTGACTGACGGTCACATTGTCCGCGCCAAAACATCCGATCCCGCCGCCAGCGCTGGCGGAATTGGCAATAAAGGACGAGTCGCGGACAATAAAACTGCCGCTATGCTGGTAGATGCCGCCGCCATACCCGGCGGCGCCGGCCTGGTTGTTGCTGATGACGCATCTCAGAATCAAGCTGTTGGCATTACCGTTGACCACCGCAATGCCGCCGCCGTCGCTCGCGGCGGTGTTGCTGCAGACCAGCGAATCAACTAATATGCCGTCGGCGCGCAAATCTATGCCGCCACCGTCAGTCGCCGTGGCGCAATCGCGTACGATGCAGTTGCTGACCGTGCTGGCGTTAATATACACTCCTCCGCCGTAGGTGCTATTGCTGCCATGGACGATCGAAAGTCCCTCCAAGCGGGCGCCGGTATTCAGCGTGAAACACCGAAAAGTGTCATTGCCATAAATGACCACGGCCTCGCGATTGCCGCTGTCGCTGCGCAGGATTCTGCCGGTTAATGCGACCGTATTGGTCAGCGGGTAATCGCCATCCGCCGCCAGGATGACGTCGCCGGCGCCCGTCGCCGCCGCCGCGCCGGCATGGATGGTTTTTTTCGCCGTGACCCAGTTAGTTCCGTCGCCGGTGTCGTCGGGGCGGCTGGCATCCACATACCATGTAGCGGCGTTCAAAACCGGCATTGACAGGCACAGGCATAAAACCACCCCCGCCACCGTCCAATTTTCACGAGCACGCATAAGCCCCCCCCACAATCAAGCATTTTTGAGGTTAACCGATCGAGTTGCTTTCAAAAGTCAGCTTTTGAAATTAGCTCAATGTATATATTAGCATATAATACCGCGTTGTAAAGAAATATTTTGCGGGCAGGATATCGCGCCCCCCACCCAGTCTCATTTTCATCCAAACAATTTATTGTTCCTGTTGGCGGCCGGGACGGTTCGCGGCCGGACACAGGCAATGATAATCTCCGAAATGATGATTGACATTTCCCGCCAAGCGGCATAATAATCTTGTCTTAAAAAGTGGACATTGATCGCCATAAATTTGTTAAAACAAATGCGTTGTTACACCCCATCACCAGCAAGAATCCGTGCCGAATGGATGCGGATAATTCGCCAACGGCGCAAGCCGCATGGCGTGCCGGCGGCGCGTATTCCCGATAATAGCGAGCCATGGACTCGGACAGCCCCTGCGACCATTGGCGAACTCCTGCGCACCGCCGATGAAGTCGCACAATTGGAAAAGCAATGGCGCAATCCCTTGACCATCTCATAAGCCGGCTGGCGGAACATGGCCGTATCTTGTTGCTCGGCGGATTGGCAATCATTGCGCATGGCTTGAGCCGCGCCACCCGCGATGCCGATATATGGTTGGAGCCGTTTACGGACGCCCGGCAATGGTCGGCACAACTGGCGGCCGCCTTGGCCACATTTACAGATATCCGTTTTCACAACCTGCGTGCCCATCAAAACATGCCGCCCGCCGACTTGCCGGCGATTGTCGAGCAGGACGGCGTTATTCGCATTCTTGGCGCCGATCGGCCATTGGATGTTTTCCGACATCCGCATAACCTGGACATGGGCGATTTCGACGGCATTTGGGATCGGGCAACCATGCTTGACAATGGCATCCGTCTGCCGGATGCCATTGACCTGCTGCCAACAAAAGAAAACACTTCCCGCGCGCAGGATGCCGCGGATTTGTCCTTTTTGGAAACGAAAATCAGACACCGCCTGACACGCGATCTTGCGACCTGCACTCCCGCACAAGCCCAGGCCATCTTTCAAAGATATTTTGACCATGAAACATGCCGCGCTGCGCTCAGCAATCCCCACCCGTTGGTTAAAGCGCGCGCACACGCCACACTTCTGGAACTGGCTGCCAGCGGCGATCCATTCGCGCAGGAAATTTTAAACAAACTTCCGGCGCACGAATCCGGCATCTAGCCGATCACCTCCGCCGGCGCGCCAGGATGGCCCGCATGTTTGCGCCGAGGATCGGCTGGAGGACGCGGTCGGGGACGTCCAGCGAAAGCAGCCGGCCCAACTCCCAGTGGATGTCATGCGCCATGGCGTCGGTGCCGAAAACCACCTTGCGCGGGCCGACCGCCGCCAGCGTGTCTTTCCAGGAACGCCGGCAGCAGAAACTGCCGCACCATTCCAGGTAGACATTTTTATGTTTTTTCCCCACGATTTCGGCCTCGGCCCGCCCCAGCTCGCCGCCGCCGCTATGGCCGATCAGGAACGTCACCTGCGGATATTTTTCAGCCAACGCATCGAATTTGGCCGGCGAATCGTATTCCGCGCTCCAGCTATGGCTGAGCACCGGGAGCCGGTGCCGGTTGGCGTATTGCCACATCGGCGTAAACCGCTTGTCGGTGATGGGCACGCGCCAATAGGAGCAGAGGGTCTTGAATCCGATCAACAACGGGTTGCGGAAATAGGCATCGAACCGGCCGGCCAATTCGCCGGCATACAGCGGATTGAAGGCGACATACGCGGCGTAATGGCCGGCATGCGCCTGCAATTTCCGCGCCAGCAGGTCGTTGCCCGCCACCGGATCGCCCAGCAGCGCCTGCAAGCCGGAATGGATCATGAGCTTGATGCCCAGCGCGTCCATCGTCTTTTTCCCGGCCGGAATCTGGCGGTCCTCGTCCTGCAACTCCAGCACATAGCCGGCGGAAGGGCCCAGGTGCGCATGGGCGTCAATGCAATCCACACCCAACGGCTCGCCCGCCAGGCAGCGCCGCCAGAATATTTTATCCATATCGCCGGCGGCCATGGCGGTTGTCTTCAACCCCATCAGGCGGTCAAGGTTGCCGTGCGCGATCAACCGGCGGTCGGCTTCGCTGATATTGGCGCGCGCCAGGGCGGCAATCGCGGCCCCGTTATGCGCGCGGTAGCCCGTGCCGAAAACCACCCGCCGGGCGCCGAAATGCCGGACCGCCAGCTCGATGCCCGCCCAGGTGTGAAACCAGGAAACATCCAGGTAAAAATTGCGGCACTGGCGCATGCAATCCAGGACCTTGATGGCGGCGCCCCAGATCACGTCCGTGATAATCACCGGCACATCCGGATGGCGGCGGCCAAACTCCAGCAAATCCTCTACGGGCAGGCCATGATTGACAATCAGCACCGGCTGCATTGGCCGCAATGCCCGCATCACCGGCGTCAATTGGCGCAGCGACAGAACATTCAAGGCGTTGACGTAGCGCAAGGCGCGCGTGCCGCCCGCCGCCATCTGGCGCTTGAGCGCGGCAATGCCGTCCCGTTCATATGCCATCAGACCTGAAACCGTCAGCGCCGGATAAATCCGGCCCCGGGCGCCAGGCGTTTGGGCGATGGCCTCCAGCAGATGATCGTTCGAGGAAAGCGCATGGTTCTGGGTGGATTCCACATTCCAGACCAACGCGCGGCTGATGCCGAGGCGGTCCATGTGCGCCAGGCGGTCGGCCATGGCCGGGCAGTCATTCACGCCGGCGGCCGCGCGGCCAAACACGGCGTTGACATCGAACAAGACGGGGACTTTATGCATGTATTACGGATTCCGCCCGGAAAAATCGCACATCAGGCAATGCCGGCAATCCAGGTGGGCGGGCGGTTCAAACGTCCGGCCGGCGCGCGCCGCCAGCCGGCCCTGGACGTGATTCATCAAAGCCAGCAGGAACCCCAGGGTTATAAAGCCGCCGGGCGGCAGCACGGCCAGCAACACGCCCTGCGGCAGGCCGATGGAATGGCCGAGGATGGCGCCGCTGCCCAATACCTCGCGCACGGCGGAAATCACCAGCAAGGCCAGCGTGAATCCGATGCCCATGCCCAAGCCATCCACTGCCGACATGGCCACGCTGTTTTTTGAGGCGAAGGCTTCCGCCCGGCCCAGGATGATGCAGTTGACGACAATCAGCGGGATGAAAATGCCGAGACTTTTGTGCAAGTCGTGCAAAAACGCATTCATCAGCAAATCCACCACCGTGACGAATGTGGCGACGATGACGATATAACACGGAATGCGCACCTTGGCCGGCACCACATTGCGCACGGCGGAAATGGCCATATTGGAGCAAAACAGCACGAAGGTGGCCGCCAACCCCATCCCCAAACCGTTTTCCACGGACGTCGTCGTCGCCAGGGTCGGACACATGCCCAGCATCAAGCGGAAGACGGGGTTTTCCCGCCATAATCCCTTGATCAATTCAACGTAAAATTTGTTCATGGAATTTTACTTTCAGCCTGAGCATCTTTGCCGGGGCGCTACCGGGCGGCCAGGATTTGCGCCTTATTTTGCAGATAAACATCCAGCCCGCCCTTCAAGGCCGACACTACGGCGCGCGGGGAGATGGTCGCGCCAGTAATGGCGTGAATATCGCCGCCATCCTTGGTCACCGCCCACTTGGTGGCGGCGATGCCGCGGTTTTTAAATTGATCGGTAAAGTCCGGTTCGGCGATCTTGGCCCCCAGTCCCGGGGTTTCCAACTGCTCCACAATTTCCACGCCGCGCACGGCGTCATCCGCCACGGTGACACCGGCCATGATGCGGATCGTGCCGCTATAGCCCTGCGCGGATTCGGCGTCGAAGGCCACACCGACACACTGCCCCTGCCGCCGCGCCACGTAAAACGTCCACTCCCGGCCGGCCCCCTGGATCACGCGGGCATCCGCCATCGGATCGTTGTCATACTCCGGCAGCACCTGGCGCATGGCGTTGAGTTTTTCCGCGCGCTTGGAGTTGGCGATCGGCTCGCGGGTGACGCTGTTGGTGATCGCCAACAAAGCGCCGGCCAGCACGCTGATCAGGGTCAAGACCCCCGTCATTTTAAACAAATCTTTCATGGCTATTTCTTCCCAAACACCCGCGGCCGGGTGGCGCGGTTCAAGAGCGGGGTAAAGGCGTTCATGATGACGATCGCGAAACTCACGCCTTCGGGATATCCGCCCCACTTGCGGATCACGAAGGTTAAAATCCCGCAGCCCACGCCGAAAATCAGCATACCGGGACGCGTCACGGGCGTGGTGACCATATCCGTGGCCATGAAGATTGCGCCCAGCAACAGCCCGCCGGAAAGCAGGTGGAAGAGCGGGTTGAGGTTATGCGCCGGATCAAGCATCCATAATACCCCGGCAAACACCGCCACGGTCAGCAGATAACTGACGGGGATATGCCAGGTGATGCACCGGCGGCGCCAGAGATACACCCCGCCCAGCAGCAGGGCCAGCCCGGAGACTTCGCCGATACAGCCGTTGCGGCCGCCCAGGAAAAACTGCATGGCGGTCGCGCCGTTAAAGGCGAACGGCAATCCGCCGCCGGCGCCCAGCGTGGTTTTCAGCAACCCCAGCGGCGTGGCGGTCGTGACCGCGTCCACGCCGGCCGCCGGCGCCAGGATTTGCCATTCCGACCACGTGGTCATGGCCACGGGAAACGAAATCAGCAGGACAATCCGGCCGATCAGGGCGGGGTTGAACGGATTATATCCCAATCCGCCGAAAACCTGCTTGGCCACGATAATCGCCGCCAGCGATCCGACCACCGCCATCCAGGTCGGCAAACCCGGCGGCAGGTTGAACGCCAGCAGCAGCCCCGTCACCACGGCGCTCAGGTCGCCGATTCCCAAATCACGCCCCATTAATTTACGGACACCCGCCTCGGCCACCACGCAGGTCGCCACGCAGGCCAGGGTCAGGCGCAGGGCGTCCCAGCCGAAAAAACCGATGGCCGCCGCCAAAGCCGGCGCCAGGGCGACCAGCACCGTCAACATGATGCGGCGCACCGAATCGCCGGAATGCGCATGCGGCGAGGAACTGACGATCCATTCAGGTTGTTGATTATTTTCAGTCATACAAACACACAATCAACGATGAATTTCCCGAATCCCGAACTGCATGATTCATCATTTATAATTTCTTCGCGTCTCCCCGCTCACTGCTCACTGTTCACTGCTCACTTCCCCTTCTGCTCCTGCCGCGCCCGGCGCCGCGCGGCAACCTCCGCCTTGCCGCGCCGCAGATGCTGCACCAGCGGGCGATGCGCCGGGCATTCATAGGCGCACGCGCCGCATTCGATGCAATCCATGACATTGCCGTCTTCCGCGCCGGTGAAATTTTCCGTTTCCACCAATTCGCTCAATTCGCAGGGCATCAAACCCATCGGGCAGGCGGCCACGCACCGGCCGCAACTGATGCAAGGCATGGAAGTAAACTGGGAGACCTGGTCGCGCCGCAGGAACAGCAAGCCGGAGGTGGTCTTGGTCATGGCCGCATCCAGGCCGCCCTGCGCCAGACCCATCATCGGCCCGCCGCAAATGACCTTGCCCAGCGGGCCCTGCAGCCCGCCGCAAAATTCCACCAGGCCGGCAAAAGACGTCCCGATCCGCGCGCACACATTTTGCGGGTCGCGCAGCAGGCTGCCGGTGACCGTGACCAAGCGCGCCGTCAGCGGCGCGCCGTCGCTGACCGCCGCCAGGATGGCGGCACAGGTACCGGCATTTTCCACCAGGCATCCCACATCCATGGGCAGTCCGCCGGAAGGCACTTCGCGGCCGGTCACGGCGTAAATCTGTTGTTTTTCCGCGCCCTGCGGGTAATGCGTGGGCAAGACCACCAGTTCGGCCGTGTCCGGGGCCGCGCGCATGGCGGTTTCCATGCTGCGGATGGCGGCAGGTTT
Source organism: uncultured Verrucomicrobiota bacterium (assembly GCA_964650945.1). Lineage (GTDB taxonomy): Bacteria > Verrucomicrobiota > Kiritimatiellia > JAAZAB01 > JAAZAB01 > JAXGPF01. The sequence goes on from CAZYXU010000110.1 coordinate 7,650, forward strand.
GTTGTCCTCGATGGCAACGGCGATGCGCTTGACGCCCAGGATGCGGGCGATAATTTCCACGCCGCCCCAGACGCGTTCCGGCTGCTCCAGCATCAGGCGGTAATCGGCCGTGAGGTAGGGCTCGCATTCGGCGCCATTGATGATCAGGGTGTCCATGGTCTTGCCGGCCGGCGGGGAAAGCTTTACATGCGTCGGGAACCCGGCGCCGCCCATGCCGACAATCCCGGCCGCCGCGACGCGTTCCACCAGCAATTTGGGATCAACGCTCCGCCAATCCGCCAGGGGCGCCAGGGCCTGATCGGCGGCATCCGCCGGATCGGTTTCAATGACCACCGTCGTCACGGCCCGGCCGGCCGGTCCGGGCAAATCCTCCACCGCCTTGATCTTGCCGGCAGCCGGGGCATGTACGGCCGCCGACACAAAGCCATTGGCCGCACCGATGGGCTGGCCGCGCAAAACCGCATCGCCCTTCTTGACCAGCGGCTTGGCGGGCGCTCCGAGGTGCTGGGACATGGCGACATACAGCACCGGCGGCAACGGCATGACGCGCACCGGCTTTTCCGCCGTCACGGACTTAAAATACTTCGGATGAACTCCGCCCCGGGGGCGGAACGGCGCCTTGATTAAGCGCATGCGGACGCCTCCTCCCGGCGGCCGGAGCGCCGCACAATGATTTTTTGCGGGCACTTGGCCGCGACCGCCGCATCCGCCAGCGGCTTGACGTAATCCATCACGGCCAGCGCGCCGTCCATTTTACAAGCATCCGGCGCCGCCTTAGCGCACAGGGTACAGCCGATGCACCCCACGGAACAAACCTTGCGCACCGCCGGCCCGCGATCCTTGTTCCGGCACAATATGTGAAATTCCGCGCTCTCCGGCACCAGGCGGATCAACTGCCGGGGGCAGGCTTTGACGCATTTGCCGCAGCCGATGCACAATTCCGGGTGCACCACCGCCAGGCCATTGGCCGTGATCTCAACCGCGTTGACCGGACAGATCCGGGCGCACGAGCCCAAGCCCAGGCAACCGTACGCGCAGGCCTTGTCCCCGCCAGCCACCAAGGCGGCCGCGGCGCAATCGGCCACGCCATTATAGGCGAATTTACGGCGCGCCTCCTGCCGGCCGCCATGGCAAAGCACAATGGCCACCTGCCGCTCGCGCAATTCCGCCTTGACGCCCAAAAACGAGGCAAGCGCCTCCACCACCGCATTGCCGCCGGGCGCGCACATGTTGGGCGGAGCTTTTTGCATGACGATCGCCCGGGCGTAATCGGCGCACCCGGCGAAGCCGCAGGCCCCGCAATTTATCCCAGGCAGTATCCCCAACACCGCCTCCACGCGCGGGTCCTCCTTGACGCCGAAAAACCTGGAAACCACCCCGAGGATCCCGCCGCAAAACACCCCCAGGCCGCCCAACACCGCCACCGCGTTGACGATTTCTGAACTCATATCACATCTTGATCAAGGCCGCAAATCCCATGAAGGCCAGGCTCAACAGCCCGGCCGTCACCAGCGCCAGCGCCGGCCCTTGAAAGGCCTTGGGCGGCTGCGCCCGCGCAATTTTTTCGCGCAGCCCGGTAAAAATCAGCAGCGCCAGGGAAAATCCGACCGCGGCGCCAAACCCGAAGACCACCGCCTCCGGGAGGTTGTATTGTTTCTGGATATTCAGCACGGCCACACCCAGCACGGCGCAATTGGTGGTGATCAGCGGCAGGAAAATTCCCAGGGCCTGGTAAAGTTGCGGGCTGAATTTACGTAAAAATATTTCCACCACCTGCACAAACGCCGCAATCACCAGAATGAAAACAATCGTCTGCAGATAAGTGAGGTCAATGCCGAACAAGCCCGCCGGCTCAAGCAGGAAACGCGAAACCGTCCAAGTCACCGCCGAACCGCAGGTCATGACGAAAATCACCGCCACGCACATGCCCAGCGCCGTGGGGATATTTTTGGAGACGCCCAGAAAAGGACAGATGCCCAGGAAACGCGTCAGGACAAAATTATTGACCAGCACCGCGCCCAGAATCAAAAGAATATATTTTTCCATTGCCAGCCATCCCGGCGGCCAAGCCCGCTTGGCATGCCAAAAACAAACCGCACAAATATATACGATGCGGAGAAAAATGCAACTGTTTTGCGTCGGGATTTTGCGTCGGTGGATGCAAATACTTTGATATGCTGGAAGGCGAGACGCCCGGCGCGCCGGACGATCGCGGCGTCTAACGCCGCTCCCACGAGGAGGAGTGGGGGGAAGGATGCGAGATGCGGGATACGGGATGAGGACGGGATGCGGGATACGGGACGACAGGTTAACTCCGCGTGTCGCGGCCGAACTGCGTGTCGCGCCGAAGCTTGGTGAAGGCTGGAAGCCTTGACTACAATCGGAACCGGGACGCCGCTACAGTCGGGATCTAAAAGCTCCAATAATTTTGGCCTACACGCACGCCGGCAAAATTCAGATTGTATGTTTCCGCCGTTTTGGCAAAATCATCGGGGAATGGCTCTGACTTTTTTAAGCAACTCAAGCATCATGCGACCGGACCTTCAGATTAAAACGCTGCTGGCGGCCCTTTTAGTCGCCGGGCCGCTGTACCTGTGCGGCACATTCAACCACGACCTCTGGCGGCCGGCGGAAGCCCGCGAGGCCGGGATTGCCTGTAAAATGCTGGAAAACGGCGATTGGACCGCCACGTATCTGAATGACGACTTATTCCTGGAAAAGCCGCCGCTTTACACCTGGGCGATCGCTGCTTGCCTGAAAATTTTCGGCCGGCATGACTGGGTCGTGCGGCTGCCCGTGCTGGCCTTCACTCTGGGCACGCTGATCCTGACATTCTACCTGGCGCGCATTCGACTGGGAACGGCAGGTGCGCAGGGCGCGGTGATCAGCCTGGCCACAATGTCCCTTTTTCTGGAAGTCAACCACGGCGCCATGGTGGATAATGGTCTGATGTTCTTCATCACGCTCGCCTTGCTGGCATTTTACCGCCTGCATGCCGGCGCCGCGCATGCGTGCGGTTGGGCCGCGTTGTTTTACACCGCGCTGGCCCTGGCGTTTCTGACCAAGGGCGGCATCGGCCCGGCCCTGATCCTGGCGGCAGCCAGCGGCTACACGGCGGCGGGCCGCCATCGCGGCATCTGGCGCCGGGCGCATCCGCTGCTGGGCGCCGCCATTCTGCTGATCTTGATCGGCGGCTGGCTGGGAGCGCTCTGGCGACAGGGCGGGGCGGAATATTTTCACGTTTTTTTCATCCGCAACAATCTTGACCGGCTGCTGGGACAATATGGGCCGACAGGCGCCTGGCATTATTACCTCCCCTATTTTTTCAGCAGCGCCCTGCCCTGGACCATTTTACTGCCCGCCGGCATCTGGTGCATATGGCAGGGCTGGCAAGGTGAATCCAAGCGCGGCGCCCGCGATTACTGGAATTTCATGGCCTGGTGGGTTGGCGCGTTTTTCGTGATGCTCAGCCTGGCGGGCGGCAAGGACCACCAATATCTGCTGCCCCTGCTGCCGCCCCTGGCCATCGTCTGCGGCGCCTGGATTGAGCATACCATCCACCACCCCGCAACCTCTCGCTGGAGCAACTGGCTGGCATGGATTTTCACCGGCGGCGCCGCGCTGGCGGCGCTGGCCATGCCCTGGCTGCCCCGGCTCATTGACGCCGGCCACGCCGGGCGGATTGGTTACGCCGCCGCCTGGACCCTGCTGCCGACGGCTGCCGCCGCGCTGGCGGCCTGGGCGCTGGCGCACCGGCAATGGCGGAGTTACTGGCGGGCGCTGGCCGCACTGGCAATCATCAGCGGCTTGACCATGGGGATCTTCGTTGAGCCGGCGCTGGACCGGGCCAAATCCATCCGTCCCTTGAGCGCCATGCTGCGCGCGCAACTGCCGGCGGACGCCATTTTATGGGGTTACGATCTGGACGAAAACACCGTGGGCGCCTTGATATTTTACGGACACCGCCATCGCCGGCTGGCGGGATTGGGGGATCACCTGCGTCTACTGCAGGAATCACAGCCGCAATGGCTACTGCTGATGTCGCGCGAGGCCGGCCGGCAGCCGGACGTCGAGCGGCTGCTGAACACCGGCTCCTGGACAACGCAAGCCCGGCTGGATGCCGGCGGGCGCTGGTTCTGGCTGCTGGGCAATAAACATTGATTGCCCGGGCCTATGTCACACCCGTGGCGGCCTTGGATGACGCGGCGGACACGGTTTCTTGAACGTTCGGCGTGGTTGTAATTTCGATCAGTTTCCGGCTCAGCACCCGGTATAACAGGTACGCCGTCAGCATGGGAATCAGGAAGGTGGCGGCATGATGCAGGCGCATCTGCAATTTCCAGGTTGCATCCTGAAACGGACTCAACCACACGACCATTTGACTGTACAACATGAAGGCGCCAAGTCCCACAACGTACCGGATTGCCCCCGGCCCGAAATGCCGGAGGGCTTGCCAGGCCACGGCGAGCACGATCGCGCCGAGCAGGATGAACATGGGCGTCATGTAGAGCATCAGAAACATGTCGGCATCGCGTATGCCTATGTAGGCAAAATTACAGCCGAGATAGACCCACATCGCCCCGAGGACGCCGAAACACACGGCGGCGAACTGGACGCCCAACTTTGCGAAAGCCCGCTGATTCATTCAAACCAACCCCAAGGTTTTACCTTATAAACCGATTTCCCCGCGTTTCCTTTGCCGCGCGACATTTAACAGGAATTCATCAAATTCCCGGGCGGCTTCCGGATTGGTCGCTCCTTTTGACCTCTAATTCACCATGGTCAGCGCAATCCACGGCACTAGATTG
>CAZYXU010000111.1:0-12330 GCA_964650945.1 uncultured Verrucomicrobiota bacterium
CTTAAGAAACCAGGCCGTTTTTACACCAAATTTCGTCCCTATGGGATGACAGTGAGCCAATTTCAAAACTAACGTTTTGAATGAATTCAGGATTCAGGAGCCAGAATTCAGAATTAACACATACGATTCTATATCAACACATTACGTTGTCGTGAAATTCTGACTACCGAACACCGAACACTGAACACTTTTGCAAGAGACTCATGAATATAACTAATCCCAAATATCCTGGAATATCCGTCGAAACCGGATATGACAACGCCAATCCGCGGGATGCCGGCCTGGTGCGGGTTGATGAGGACGGCGTTTATACCGTGCGGCAATTTCTTGAGGACAACGCGCCCGCGGGATATTCTTTTCATTTGAATCTGGCCGTGAATAATTCCGCCGCCAAACCGGCGAAAGTCCCTTTGCGGATATTTTGGGCCGAATCGAATTATGATTACTGCCGCGACTATATGTATATCGGCTACGATGCGGGGCAGGCCTGGCGCATGCTCGCCACGCAAGCGGCGCAGGGCGTGACCGAGCTGCAAATTGTTGTTCCGCCCGGCCGGCATTTTTTATGCTGCCACCCGAAATTCGATGTCGGCGATTATCTGGCCTTGCTGGATCGGTTCGGCGGCGCGGCGCCGTTCGAACGGATCGTCGCCGCCCGCAGCGCGGAAAACCGGGTGATTGCATGTCTGCGCTGCGGGAATCCGGACGGCAGGAAAATGGTGGTTACAACGCGGGCGCATGGGTATGAAACCGCCGGCGCGCATTGCCTGGCCGGCTGGTTTGCCTATGCCGGCGCGCAGCCGGATCGTGTGGCGGAGATTTTGAATAAATTAAATCTTTATTTTTTCCCGATGATTAATGTAGACGCCGTGGCGCACGGCAATTGCTGCCTCGCGCCGACCGGCGTGAATTTCGGCCGGGAACTGGCCGTCCGCGGCGGAGAGGATACCGGCGCCCGGGGGCTGGTTGACTTCATTGACGCCTTGCGGCCGGAATTTTATCTTGATATGCACAACAATACCGGTCCGCATTTGTCGGATGCGTTCCGGTCGGATGATGCCGGGTTGCTGGCAGCCTTTGCGGCGCGCGCGCCCGACCGTTCGCGCGATCAGAAAGTCTGGGGCGCCGGGCAGGTCAAGTGGGATGAAGGCTCCATTTTGACTGCCTGCCGGCGGCAATTCAACACTTTGCCGATGCTCACGGAGTTCCCCTGGTATGCGCGGGCGCCGGCCGACATGGCGGAGCATGGCCGGGAATTTTTCAACACCCTGTTGCCGCTGCTGGCGGATTGGCATGTTTGAAAGCCGGGAGCGGCCCCGGGTCTGAATTTTAGCAGGCAAATTGTCTTTGCGGGGTTACGTCCTGTAAACTATAATGCCGGTGCAAAAATCCGGTGCAAATTAAGCGCAATGTAAATCATGAATGTGCTCTTCGAAACACAATTGGCGATTACATCCGTGGAAGGCCGGCTGCACGCCTTCCAGGGAAACGCCCGCTTGGATGTTGAGCCGCTGCTGCGGCCGGTCGCGGAAATGGACGGCCGCCGGGTCCAGGTGGGCACGGTGCTGCGGGACCAGGGGATGTTCCGCATGTGGTATCTCTGCGAACCCGCCTGGGCCGCATCCGGCTCGCAGCGGGGCAAGTACCGCGTAGCTTACGCGGAATCGGATGATGGGCTGGCCTGGCGGCGGCCGGCGGTCGGCCTGGTCAAGGACGGTCCGGCGGGCAACAACTACATTGACTTGAATGTATCCGCCGTATTCGTGGATCCCACGGCGCCGGCCGGGTGGCGGTATCGCGGCACAGTCTATGCGCCGAAGCCGGCCGGGGCGCATGATGACCCGCAGGGGTTGGCGGGCGGGTTTTACACGGCGCATTCGGCGGACGGCCTGCGCTGGGAACTCGATGTCCGCGCGCCGCGCTGGCATTCGGGCGACACGATTACCTGCGCTTATCATCCCGGACGCGGGCGGGGGCTGGCCGCGATGAAATTCGTGCGCTTGGCCGGCGGCCTGCACCGGCGCGCCATTTGGACCGCGGAGCTGGCGGATGGCGCCTGGGGCGATCCCGTCTGCGCGCTGGTGCCGGACGAGTTTGACGATCTGTCGGCCCGGGCCCGCGGGTTCCAGAGCACGGATTTCTATAAAATGGGCCTGCTCCCCGCGGGTTGCGGCTGGGTGGGTTTGATCGAGAATTTCAGGCATTGGCTGCCGATGTCCGCCACACCGCCGCAACATTATGCGATTTTCGGGAACGCGGATGTGACCCTGGCCTACCAGGCGCAACCGGGCGACCGCTGGCTGCAGGCGCCCGGCCGGCCGAGCTTTATCGGCGCCGAGCGTCCCGCCTGGGCCGGCGGCTGGCTTGGGGTTGCCGGCGGGCCGGTGGAAGCCGGCTCCGAGCACTGGCTCTATGTGGCGGGCAGCGCCCGCAGCCATGCCTGGGAATTTAATCCCGACTGGACCCGCGACTTGCGCCGGGCCGCGGCGCGCGACGTGGAAGGCGCGGGCGTTGTGGCCGGGCTTGCGCGCTGGCCGCGCTGGCGGCTGTTTGGGTTCCAATCCGAGCCCGCGGGTGTGATGGAGATCGATTTGGGCGCGCTTGATCGGCCAAGCGAGCTGGTGTTGAACTACAAGGCCGGAGCGCAGGGTATGCTGCAAGTTCAATTGTTCGCGCGTGCCGGGCGCGGCGACAAGGCCGCGATTAACGGGCGCAGCGAGCCGGAGGCCTGCGTGCCCATGACCGGGGATACGCTGGCAGGCGCCGTGGTCTGGAAAGACGGCGCGCGGGTGGACCCCGTGCCCGGCAAGCGCCTGGTGGCGCGCATTGTTATGGACGACGCGGCGCTGTACGCCTGGGAATGGCGGCCGGCGCGCTGAATGGGCGGCAATCACTCACACCGGGAAAATATACCATGACCTCTAAAATTCTATGCGCTTGCAGCCTGGGCCTCTTGATCCTGGCGGGCGTCCATCCCGCGCGCGCCGCGGAAAAACGCGCGGTCATCTTCCAGCGCGCGCCGGATGCGGGCGAGTTGTTCAACCCCGCCCTGGATTGGCCGTTCCAGAATTACGGCATCCGGGCCGACTGGTTCACCGGCCAGGACTTGGACGGTTTGGCCGCCGCGCTGCCGGGCGCGCGGCTGCTGGTGCTCCATGCAACATCGTCGGCGGTCTTCGAGCATGACGCCGCGGCCGCCGGTGTGAGCAACCTGCTGGCATCCGGCGGGACCGTGCTGTTCGCGGTCAACGGGCTGCCATCCCCCGGCCGCAAGGTCGCCGCCTTTTTTCAGGGAATTGGCGTGGATTTCGTGGCGCACACCGACCTGCGGGACGGTCCGCGCTACAAGCTGGCCGGCAATCCCGGCCTCGACAGCCCTCTGCTGCGAACGCCGCACAATATTCCCGCCAACAATCCCGGCCAGCGCTTGCAGGCCGGCGATCGGTGGTTCGGTCGGGTGCCCGAGGGGATGCGCGTACTGATGGTGCAACAGGACTATCCCGACCGGCCCGCGGCCCTGTTGCGGGAGGGTGTCCTGGGCAAAGGTCGCCTGATCGTTTCACGGGACCTCGCGCTCGGCCAGATGCTGGCCTGCGCGTTCCGGCGCCAGTTCGTCGAAAATCTGCTGACGTATTGTTTCGGCCCGCTCGAGCAGGGCACGGCGGTCGCGGGCGCGGCCCCGTCGGCCGATGCGTCTGTGTCCGCGGCGGCCCCGGCGCCGGGCGTTCCAGGCGGCGCCGGCCGCCGGCTGGCGTTCGCCGTGGATGCGCTGAATCCGCTCTATGCGCGCGAACTGGCGGGGAAACCCTGGTTCGATCCGAACTGGAAATACAGGCTGCCGATCATCGTGCACAACCCGCTGGCCCGTGATTTCCAGCGCCTGCCGGTCGTGGTGCGCGCGGCATTCCCGCCGGACACGGCGCCGTCATCGTTCCGCGTGGTGTCGCCTTACGGGGAGGAAGCGCCCAGCCAGGCGGCGCGGGCGGACGTTTCCAATGCGGTTTATGAAATCAGTTTCTTGGCATCCTTCCTCGAACTCGAGAACCGGCCCTTCTTCATCTATTTCGACGACGCCGCCCGGCCGCCGCCGGCGTATGACAGCGAGTTGCGCGTCATCCAGGATGCCCGCTGCCTGACGCTGGTGAACAGCCGGATCAAGGCCGGGCTGTTACGGAACTATCCGGACTTGGTGCATCTGGAGGCGTTGGCGGGCAGCACGGGGAACCAGTTGATCCACGAACATGCGCTGGCGGCCGAGTCGCTGGGCGCGCGGCTGGTTCCCCCGCGCGGGAGCAATCAAACTTTCCAGGCGGCCCGGGTCGTGGAGCAGGGGCCCGTCCGGGCCGTCGTCGAGTATGCCGGCACGCTGAACGGCCAGCCGGCGGCCGCGCGGTTCGCGCTGTATGCCGGGCAGAGCCGTTTGGCCTATAGCTGGCATGCGCCCCGCCAGCATGTGAATCTGAGCGCAGCCTGGATGCCCGGCCTGGGCCGCGAATTGGAGAGCGCGCCCGACCGCTTCTTCTTTCCCGCGCCGGACGGCATCCGCCAACTGGATGTAGCGGCGGATGCTAACCTGGCCAGCCTGGATTCGGAGACCATGGCGGAAGGCTGGTATGCCCTGGAGGATACGGCCACGGGCCAGGTAGGCGGCGAACTCTTCGACCTGGCCGCACTCCGCATGCTGCGAGTCCGGGTTCAGGGGTATGTCGGGCTCGAAGCGACCCGGGCCTCCTTCGCCGCGGGGCCGGTGCAAGGCGCTTACGTGTCGCTGCCCGACCGGAGCGACCTGGCGGCATTCCGCGACCAGTATCTTGAGTTCCAGCAGCCGCCGTCCGTGCTGACCGGCGCGATCCAGACGCGGGAACAGGCGCCGGCCCAGTGGACGAAGCCGGTTTTCGGCCGCAACCTGATCCGCGCCTACCATCAGAACTGGTCGCGCAAAGGCATTACCGAAATGGAATACTATGCGCCGGAGAACCCGCAGTCCTATATTCCCGTCTGGCTGCGGCTGGCGCGGCGCGCGGGGGCCAACGCCATCGAATTTTGGAGCCGCGCCCCGGTCTGGAACAGCAAGTATTACGAAGGCGAATGGTCCGGTTTTCTCGAGGAACTGGTCCGCCAGGCGCATGCCGCGGGCCTGTTCGTCGGGCACGGCCAGGCCACCCACAAGAACAAAAGCTGGTATTCGCGGAACGCGCCGCCCGAGGCGCTCGGGCACGAGCGGAGCGATAAACAATACGACCTCTACGCCATCCGGGACACCCTGGCTGACATTGCCGGCGAAGTCGGCCGCGCGGGCGTAGACCTGTTTCTGCTCCAGGACGAGGAGGTCTACTCGATCGCGCATGCAACGAGCCGCCAAGCCTTCCGCGCCCGGTATAAGCTGGAGCCTGCCGAACCGGTGGATGTCGCGAAACTGGCGGAGCCCCGGCACCATCTCACGGCCGAGTTTCAGATGGATGCCTACACGGAAATCATCCGCGGCATGGCCGCGGCCTACCGCGCGCAGAACCCCGCCGGCTGGTTGGGCGACCAGGTGAACGTCTCCGCCATGCTCCGGGTCTATGCCGGCGCGCCGCACGACTGGGAAACCCACGGCGAATTCCTCAACACGCTTTCGATGGATTTATACGGCAAGCCTCAGCAGCAGTACAAGTATTTTATCAAGCTGATGCGCGCTACGTTCGACAACGACGGGCCGATCCTGATCATTGCCGGCGGCCCGATGCACCGCAAATACATCAGCGCCAATCTAAGCTACCACCTGATGTGGGGAATTGACATGCTCGCCGTGTTTCCGCCCCGCGGATTTTCGGAATACGACTGGTTCAACGAGGTCAACCTGCTGTATAAGTGGCTGGATTTCACCGGGCTGGGCGACCAGCTGGCCCAATACCGGCCCGTGCCGCGCATCGCGCTGCTGCGCGACCGCGCGGCGAATATGGATTGCATGACCCGCGGGCTATGGGCCGTGCACGGATCGGACCACGATCTCCGCAACCAGGGGCTGGTGTTTATCAATAACCTGCAGACCGATATTGTCATGGCCAAACACCTGACGCCCGCAACGCTGAAAAAATACCCCGTTTTAACCCTCACCAGCGACCCGGTCCTCTCCGATCAACTGGCCGGAACCGTCAGGGACTACGTCCAGAACGGCGGCGCCGCCTACATCGAAGGCGAGACCATCAACAACCAGATCATCGCCGACCTCTGCGGGGTGGCGGTTGCGGGGGCGCTTACCAATGTCCGGGTCGAATGCCAGGCTCCGGCGCCGTTTACCTTCGCCGGCGCAATGCTGCCGGTCAAGGCCCGGGGCGCGGATGTCCGTGCGACGCTGGCCGATGGCGCCCCGCTGCTGTTCGAGCGCAAAGTCGGCGGCGGGAAAGTCTTGTATTGTCCCTTATTCCTGAGCGGCAAGGCCGGCAGCCAGGACGACCTGGCCGGATATTTCCGGCAGGTATTTGACGGGCTGGCGGGCAAAGCGCTGGTGACGCTTGACGATCAAAACAGTAATGCCGTCGATTCCAATCTCCTGACCGATGGTCAACGCTATCTCCTGGCTGTGTATAATAATTCATTCAAACCCCGCGAGATCGGCCTGACCTGGAACGGGGCGCAGCCGCCGGAGATGTTCTGCGATTTTGCATCCGGTCTGACGGCGGAGTTCAACGGCGCCGCGGTTTTGAAAGTGCCGCCGTTTGCCGCCCGCTTTTATTATCTCGGCGACCGGCAGACCATTGCGCCGCCGGCCATGGTCCAAGCCGGCGGGGCGCCGGTTTTGGGATACAGCGCGGCCCCCGGTCAAAACATCAAGAGTTTTTTCGTCCCGTCTGAAAAACAACCCGCCCTGGCGGGCCCGGCGGCAATGGCGCGGACCAGGGAAGCCGGCTACAGCTACGTGGCCATTTTAAGCGACCAGGGCCAGGAGGGCGGCAAGACCGCCCTGGTCACGGGAGACCGCGGCATGTTTGAAGCGCTGCAGGACCGGAAAGCGATTAAGGTGGAATTCATCAACCGCTTGGATCCCGGCACGCTGGCCTTTTATGATGCCTTGATCATTCCGAATATCGGGATCAACGCGCGCCCGCCGGTCATGCGGCAGGGATGGGAAAAAGTAGTCCGGGATTATGTCGCAGGCGGAGGAGCGCTCCTGGCTTGCCACCATGCCGTTGGCTATCGGCCTTGCGAATATGCCTACCTCGAGGAGGTCGCCGCCCCGGCACTCGACCGCGTGGTTGCCATTCAGGATATTCGCATCACCGCCGACCATCCGGTAACCAGCGCCGGCAGCGTGCTGGCGCGCTTCCCGGAAGACGCCCGGAACCCGGCTTTCCAGGCCCAGCTTGAAGCCACGGCCTTCAAGCCCGGCGACACCTTCCAGACGGGATTCTCCGATTACGTGCCGCTGAAGGCGGGCGCCAACGGCACGGTCCTGGCCCGCGGCGTGGTTACGGGCGGCGCCGACGGCAACGAGCCGGTGCTGGTGGCCGGCATGATTGGCAAGGGCAAAGTCGTGGTCAGCGGACTGGCGCTCGGCGAAACGATCGAGCAGGGCGGGAAATCAGAGCGTTGCGCCAAGCCGGATGCCAACCTGCTGGTCAACGCGGTCTATTGGCTGACGGAAAACCAGGCGCCAGACCTGTAGGTGGCGATTTTAAAAAGCATGTCAATTGGTCCAACAGCGCAGTCAAACAATCGCGGGAGGGATAAAAGATGAATTGCCGTATTATGCTGTGTATCGCGCTGGCGCTGGGATTAATCCGGGCCGCCCAGCCTAAAACCTGGTACGTCGCTCCGCCCCCCGCCGGCGCGGATAGCGGCCATGACGGCACCAGCAGTTGGGACCAGGCTTTTGCCACGATTTCCAACGCCATCGTCAAATCCGCCAGCGGGGATACGGTGCTTGTCACCAACGGCACGTATGTGCTGTCCGCCTATCTGGATATCGCCAAAACGATAGACCTGCGCAGCGTCAATGGCCCGGAACTAACCATCATTGACGGCAACAATGCCGTTAAGTGCGTGTATTTTCAGAACCAGACGGTGGGATCATCCACCAACACCAAGATTCAGGGGTTCACCCTCAGGAATGGGTCTGACACACTGGGCGCGGCGGTACGGGTCCGGCGGCGCGGAGCCACCATTCATAATTGTGTCATTGAATCCAGCGGCGGCAGTTCAGCCGTCTATATTCGCAGCGACACGGCGGCGAACGAGGAGTCCACGCTGATCACCAGCACGCGGATTCAAAATAACCGCAACGGGGGCATGGATATCGGACGCGACAACGTTACGCTCCGCGATTGCACCATTGCCGCCAATAACGGTATCGGCCTCTTTGTTTCCGTGCTCACGGCCGCCACGAACCGCTGGATTGACGCGTGCACGATCGCGTACAACACTAACACGGCCTTTGCCGGCGGCGTTTCCATGGGTGGATCGGCAGTTTTTACGAATTGCCTGATTGCCAATAACACCGCCACGCGGGGCGGCGGTCTTTACGGCGGCACCGCCGGGCCAACCGGGCGGTTTTACGCGTGTACGATCGCCTCCAACCGGGCCAGCGTCGACGGCGGCGGAGTCTATGTCGGGTTTAGCGCTGACTTTGCGCAATGCCGCATCGTCGGCAACACGGCCGATAATGTGGGCGGCGGCATGGATATCCTTAACACCGTGCCCGACCGGGTGACGCTCACGAATTGCTGGATACTCGATAATTATGGCGCGCAGGGCGGCGGCATCTACGACACCCATGGCGCCGTTCTTTATAACAGCCTCATTGCCGGCAACCGCTCGGGGACGAACGTAAACGACCGGGGCGGTGGGATTAATTTCACGGCAGCCGGATTCACCGGCGAATACTGGAATTGCACGATCGCCTCGAACGCGGCGCTGTCGGCCACCGGAGTTGGCGGCGGACTATGGGTCGGCGGCGAGGTGCGCCTGATCAACACCATCCTCTACGGGAACAGCGCCGGAACGGCGTCTTCCAACTGGTTTCGCAATTCCGGCACCCTGTCTGCCACCAACTGCTGCGTTGCGCCCGCCGCTGGAACGGGCTTTGCGGGCGAGAATAATCTTGACGCGGACCCGCTGTTCGCGGACCAGGCCGGCGCAAATTTCAGGCTAAGCCCCGGCTCCCCCTGCATCAACGCCGGGCTGAATCAGCCGTGGATGGCCAATATCGCGGATTTGGACGGACGGCCCCGCCTCGACCGGATGAGCCGGCGCGTGGACATGGGTTGTTACGAGCATATCGCCCAAGGTTTAATGTTCATGGTGCGATGATGCCGGCGGCTTATGCCACCGCGTTCCCGCACTTAGCCGCGCATTTCCAGGGCTGTAGCCGCGACCACCGACTGCGACTGCGGCTGCGGCCGATTGCGGGCGGAGCCCGCCTCAGCGCAGTATCTCAAACCGGCCGCCGCGGAAACGCACCCGGCCGGCCGGTAATTTGGCGGCCACGGCCTGGGGATCGCGGCCGATCAATTGCAGCGGGTTGGCGAAGCCCACTTGCCATAATTCCGGTTCGGACAGAGCTTGCAACGACGCCAGGTGGTTCATGCATTGCAGCATGGTGGCGGACGAACCGGCAAGGTAGGGCGTGCCGGCAAAGCCGATCCGGCCGTTGGGCTCCAGCACCACCTGGTGCCCCTGGAAATCATAGGCGCCCGGCGGCTGCCCGGCCAGGTCGGTGGCGTCGCTGACGACGATAAACCGCTGCAGGGTCTTGGCGCGCAAGGCCACCCGGATAAAATCCTCCGGCAGGTGATGGCCGTCGGTGATGCACATGCCCCAGACATCGTCGCAGGCCAGCAGCCACCACAAGGGGTTCCGATGGCGGTTGATGGTGTTGGGCAGGCCGTTGCCCAGGTGCGTGCAGGCCCGGGCGCCGGCCTGGACGGCGGCCGCCAGGGCGTCGTCATCGGCCAGGTGATGGCCCATGGAGACTATCACGCCGGCGGCGGATACCTGGCGGATGAAATCGGCGGCGCCGGCCGCTTCCGGCGCCACGGTCAGGATGGCGATGTTGTTGCCGGACCATTCCAGGAATTGTTGAAAGAGCTGGAAGTCCGGCTGGCGGATGTGTTCCGGCGGATGCGCGCCCCGCGCGCCTTCCAGGGACGAGATGAACGGGCCTTCCAGGTGCAAGCCCAGGATGTGCGGTCCGATTTCCGGGTCGCGCATGGCCTGTGCGAAGAGCGGCAGGTTGTGCCGGTAGTTTTCCAGCGGGCTGGTGACCACGGTGGGGCAGTAAGCCACGGTGCCCGCCGCCGCCAGTTCGCGGGTGGCCTGGCGGATTTTTTCCAGGGTCAGGTCCGGCGCCGAAAAATGCACGCCGCGATGGCCGTTGATCTGCAAGTCAATCAATCCGGGATATTGCATGGTGTTGTTCCTTGTAGAGTGTTCGGTGTTCAGTGTTGTCGGAGGTTGAATCAGGTTCAACGGTTGTTTGAGGTGGTAGTTGGATGAAAAGCGTTCGGTGTTCAGTGTTTTTTCTTCCACGGCGGCGTGTCCGGCAGCAGTTGGTCGAATGCGGCGATCAGCCGGTTTTCATATTCGCCGCCATATTCGCCGGCGAGGAATTTGTCGTAGGCTTCATTGTAAAACCGGTCCCAGGACGCGTCCTCATGCCCGGGGTTGATGGGGTAAAAACAGGCCTTAACCGCCCGCGCCGCGCGGAAGTCGCCCGGGGCGTCGCCGATCATCAGCACCTTGTCCGCCGGGTAGCGCCCCAACGTCGCCATTTGCAAATGTTCGGCCTTGGTGCCCAATTCCTGCCCGGCGATGACGGCGGCATATTGCATCAGGTTGTTTTCTTCCCACTCCCGCACCAGCGCTTCGGTGGGGGTTTGCGAGACGCAGATGGCGTCGGAGTTTTGGCGGATTTTATCGAAACTCTCGCGCACCCACTTGAATGGCGGCACGTTTTTGACCGTGCGGGCGATCTCGGCGTTTACGGCCAGGCTCCACGCCAGCACCTGTTTCAATCCCGGATCGCCGGTGGCAGCGGCGGCTTTTTCCAACTCGCCGTTGCTCAAGGGCACGCCGGACTCGATGAACCGCTTCAAGGCGGCAAAATCCGGCAGCGTGACCCCGGCGGACAGGACTTCCGGGCGGTCGCGCAGGAGGTCAATGGCCATCAGCAGGCAGGGGAACCGGTTCTGCCCGCGGTGCTTGGAATAGAGGTTGACGAATTCCGCGGACTCGCGGACGTATTTTTCGATCTTTTCCAGATGCCAGTGCGCGACAATCAGCTTGTGGAAACATTGCTTCTGCTTGATTTCCATGGTCGGGAAGACGCACCCGTCGGAATCGATTCCCACAAACGATGTATGCCGGGATTTAAAATTAAGCAGATCGGCTTGGGTGAAATGATGCATGCTTGCAATCAGGCGATATACGTGGATGCCGCCGTTGTGCCGCCGCGGCCGGTCCAGTTGGTGTGGAAGAATTCGCCGCGGGGCTTGTCCACGCGCTCGTAGGTGTGCGCGCCGAAATAATCGCGCTGGGCCTGGAGCAGGTTGGCGGGCAGACGCTCGCAACGGTAGCCGTCGAAGAAGGCCAGGGCGGCGCCGATCGCGGGCATGGGAATGCCCAGGTTGACCGCCGCGGAAACCACCCGGCGCCAGGCCGGCTGGGCTTTTTCCACCACATCCTTGAAGAATGGGTCGAGCAGCAGGTTTTCCAGGTTCGGGTTGCGGTCGAATGCCTCCTTGATCTTGCCGAGGAAGGCCGAGCGGATGATGCAGCCGCCGCGCCACATCAGCGCGATGCCGCCGTTGTTCAATTTCCAGCCGTATTCCTTGGCCGCGGCGCGCATGAGCTGGTAACCCTGGGCGTAGGAGATGATTTTCGCGGCGTAAAGCGCCTGTTTCAAATCGGCGATCAACTGCTGCTTGTCGCCGGTGAATTTGGCCGCGCTGCCCTTGATCGTCTTCGCCGCGGTCACCCGTTCGCTCTTGAGCGCGGACAGGCAGCGGGCGAAGACCGCTTCGCCGATCAGGGTCAGGGGCATGCCGGCATCCAGCGCGGCGATCGCGGTCCACTTGCCGGTGCCCTTCTGGCCGGCGGTATCGAGAATCTTGTCCACGACTTCCTCGCCGTTCTCGGCCTTGTACCCGAGAATGTCGCGGGTAATCTCAATCAGGTATGAGTCGAGTTCGCCCTTGTTCCACTCGGCGAAGATCTTGTGCATTGCGCCGTTTTTCATGCCCAGGCCGTCGCGCATCATCTGATAGGTTTCGCAGATCATCTGCATGTCGCCGTATTCGATGCCGTTGTGCACCATTTTAACGAAATGGCCCGCGCCATTTTCGCCGACCC
>CAZYXU010000112.1:0-12277 GCA_964650945.1 uncultured Verrucomicrobiota bacterium
CCGGCGGCATTGACCACTTCGACGACGGCATGGCGCCGGGATTGCACCTGGCCCTTGTTCGGCGGCGTGCGCGATGCCTTTAGGATATCCTCCAATTGCGGGCGGCCCACGGTGCAATCCACCAGGGTGACGCCGCCATCCGTGGTGCGCAGATGCCAGTTGCGCCGGTTGTTTTCGAAGACACAATCAACCAATGTGGCGTCCACGCTGCCGTAATCCATGACGACTGTTTCAAAATCCCGGAAAGTGCAGCCGGCCAGCGTATGCGGCCCATTTTCCAGCCCCCACTGCCCGTGTTCGAACACGCTGTTGCGGATCAGGTAGGCGCCGCGCCCGCCGCGCACCCGGCCCGGATCCTGCGCCCCGTGCAGCATGCGCTGTCCCCAGGCCAAATGAGCGCCATCCAAAACCAGCCCGTCGCCCGTCAAGGCCGATTTCCAGGCATGGTTGGTCCCGGGCCGGCAGGCGCCGATGGAGCTGTTATATACATGCAACTGCCCGCCGGTCTGGCGCCCTTTCCTGGCGATGGCCGCCGGCATGCGCCCGGTGAACAAGCCGAATTCGCCCGGCAAGGAGTTATCGAATTTCAAGGCGGCGCGCACGGCGGGATTGTCCGGATCGCCCAGGCGAAAACGGTTGACCGGGATCGGCGCGCGCCAATACACGCCTTCGTTCTCGCCTTCCACGTGCGACGGCATGACGATCAGGTCGCCGCGCATGACCAAAATCTCCCCGGGCTGCGCCGCCGTCCCGATTTGCAGGTAAGTCACCGTGCCGTTGTGGGCGCCGACCAGCAAGTGGCAGTTGATGGTATAAACATCCACGGCGGCATCATGGCTAACCTTGCCCCAGCCGTTCATGGCGTCGGCCGCCTGGATCTGCCGCAGGGTGCAGGGGTAGCTTTCCGGGAAATCCGTCACCCGGACGGCGTTCAATGCCGCATCATACCCAATGCCCGCCCGGGCCATGCCCGCCATGGCCCAGGCGACGATCAGAATGTTGGCGATCCGTATCATACGGGGCATTATTCCTCGAATTCTCCGGGTTCCAAGCCGGTTTCGAACTGCAGACCGTCAATCCAGACCGCGCCTTCGCCCTTGACTACCAGGCCGAACCAGTTGTACTGGTCCACCCCCGCCGGCACCAGGTCGCTTTCGGCATAGCGCCGCCAGTCGGTCGTCAGCCGGAAAGTTTCGTTGCCGAAATATTTCGCGGCAGTGCCGGCGTCGCCGCGGAAGATGAACTGCGCCTCGACTCCTTCCCGCTCCGCGCGCATGTAAACCGACGCCGTGCAATGCGTCGGCCGGTCGAATTTCGGGCCCAGGTAGCAGATGCAGCGGGAACCAGATACGAATGGCTCCGGCGAAGCTTCCAGGCGCAGGCTGGCCTTGCCATGCCAGGCTTGCGCGGCATCCAGCCCGAACGCCGCATCGGCGCGGCCGAAAAACGGCCGGGCGGGATTATGCGCGCGCTGGTAAAGCGACGACGGAAAAACCCGGAAATAATCGGGCCACCCCGGCAAGCCGGCCTCCTCGAAGCTCGGATTGGGAACCAGGTTGCGCTTGCCGATGCGGCCGGTGCGCGGGTGCTCGATTTCCTCGCCCTGGCCCAGTTCCGGATGCGGCGTCATGCTGACCGATATATTTATTTTCGGCGCGGCGGTTCCGCCGTTCCCCGCCTCCGGCGTTCCCAGTGTGTAGGCCCGCACGCCGTACGGTTCCAGGCGGTCGCGGAATGCGCCATCCTGAACCGGGTAGCGGTCAGCGGCAAACAACCGGCCCACCATGCCGGTCGGCCCGAGCGCGGCCACGCCGAAAATAACATCCACGGGGTACCATTTGGCGTTGGCGGCCAACAGCACCTGACCGCCGGCCGGATTGGGCTTCAGCGCGACGTGGACATCGGGCATGACATTGTTGGCCGGGTCCATGATCCCCGGCTCATATTTGACCGTCTGCGGCACATCCGCCAGGCCGGCGATCGGCCCGAGGATTTCCATCTGCCGGCTCAATTCCCCCATGGTTTGCAGCGATAACGGATGCTGGAAGGGGTGGACGAAGTAAAAGAAACCTTTCACCCCGTGAATCAGCAACAGGTAAGTCTGGCAAAAATTCTCCGCCGGCAGCATGGCGCGCTTGTGGCAGCCGCTGAAATATTCGCCCATCGGCACCATCCAGACCGGCCGCCGCAGCCGGGCGGCGTCCGCGACATAATTGCGCATGCGGGTGCCGTCATGGAAACAATAGGTCCGGTGCACCGCCGCGGCCGGGGAATTGGCGCGGGGATCGCTGCCGGCGGGAATCCAGTAGGGATCGGCGCCGACGATGTCGCACTGGCTGTCATACGGGCCGCAGTTGAAAAAAACCGGCCGGTAGCCGTCCAGCTCCTGCGTCAGCGCGTAATAATCTCCCGCGGCTTTCTCGACCGCGGCGTTCACCGGCGGCTCGTCTATGTTCATATACCCGATCAGCCGGGGATTATCCCGGATTTTTTCCAGCGCCGCGCGCGTCACCTGGAATTTTTTGGCGTAGACCGCGTCATAGGTCGGGTATGACTCCGGGAAGAGGCCGGGCGGCGAATCCGGCCGGAGATATTTCAGCCGGTACCGATTGACGGAGCCTTCCGCCGGGGTATGCGTTTCCAGGCAATCCAGCCATTGCATGTCGTATTTTTCCAGCCACGCCTGCATCCGGTCCAGGGTGATCAGGTTCGGGTAGCCGGGATAATCCTTGTCCAGCACATAGCCCCAGGAAAGGATGGTCTTGATCCCGGCGTCGGACAGTTGCTTGAAATATTCCTCGATGCTGACCTCGGCAATGACGCCGAAGGGCACAAACGGCCGGCCGTCGCGCAAAACCACCTGGTTGATCCGGTCAATCTTATATTCCATGCCCGGCCGCGGCGCGCGTTTGACGATTTCCACCGGGCGCGTGAAAATCGGCCGGCCATCCCGGGCGCAGGCTTCGACGGCCAACACATGCCGCCCGATCGCCAGTGGCGCCAGCGGAATCCGCAAATGCGCATCGGCGCCCGCCATGGGGCGCCGCGCCAGTTCCGCCCCCCGGGCGTCGCGCGCCCGGAGCGTCATCCCCGGCAATTCCGACTCCGGCAGGCTGGTCCGGCAAACCAGCACCGCTTCCGGCTCGGCGGTGTAGTAATTGCGGTCCGCGTAGGCCGTCAGCAGCACCAGCGCCGCGGTATCCGGCACCGGCGCCGCCAGCCAGACCTCGCCGGTGGCCGGGTCTTCCAGACGCACGGTGATCCGGCGCTCTTCCAGGCTGGCCGCCGCCACGCGCAAATCCAGCTCGCGCTGTTCATGCTCTTTTAACTGCACATCAAACCGCTGTTCGGATTTTTTGCCGGACAACAATTCCTCGGCGACCACCAGGACGGCGGCGCCCGGCTGATGCGAGTGGTTGCGGATGCGCAGGCGCAATGGGTAGGCGAAGGTTCCGTCCGCCGCGCTTTCATAACCGGCCACCGCGGGCTGGCGGAAATCCGGCAGGAATGGCGTCCGGACATTGCGCGGCGCGAAATCCCGCGCATGGCCGAACCGTTCCGGCTCGTGAAACCCGGAAATCACCGGCGCCCACAGCAGGTAGGCGCGGTTGACGCCGATGCGCATGCCGAACGGGTCAATGACCGGGTCAACCACCGTCACCCCGAAATTCATCCGCAAATCGGACGGCGAACCATATCCCGCCACCGCCTCCAGCGGCAGGGCAATTTCCGCGTTCCAGCCGCGCGCGGTGCGCCGGACCGCCGAGCGCCAGGGCATGTCCCAGCCGTGCTCGCGTTCGATGCCGTGCGGCGTCACGGTAATGCGGCGTTCGGCGCGCGTATTGGCCGCCGAAAGCAGGTATTGCAGGTACATCCGCCCGGCCGTGCCGGGATCGATGAATACCTCCACGTCGTCATCCTGCGACACGCCGCCATCGGGCTCGAAAACCGTCGGCTGGATATGCCCGGGCTTGGGATGGGTGATTTCAAAGGCGATGTATAGCCAGGTATTGTCATAGGCGGCGCGGACGCGCGCCGCGGCGGCGGCTTCGGATTTGCCCCACGGGCTGAGCGGCAATTCCGCGGCTTCCGCCCAGCAGGCATCGGCCAGATCGCCGTCAATCGCCGGCGCCTGGCTGCAAGTCCGCAACGAAAATTCCGGCAAGCCATCCGGCTCGGCCGGCCCGGCCGCGCGGGCCGGGATGGCCAGCAATGCCAGGCCCGTCAGCCATGGCATCATTATTTTGGATGTAGTTGTCGCTTGACGCATAACCTTCCCCCTTGTTTGTCCGGCAGGCCCGCCGGCCGCCCCCGGCGGGAGCTGCGCTCCCGCTTATTCTTCGAATTCCGTGGCCGCATAGCCCGCTTCAAACTGCACGCCATCCACCCAGGCCGCGCCGGCCTTGGGCAGGCGCAATTCCAGGTACAAAGGATCTCCCAGACGCGGCGGGACCGTGCCGGTGACAACATAACGTTCCCATTCCGGCGTCAGGACAAACGACTTTTCCGCCCCTTCCCGGATGCGCGCCCAGAAGGCTTCGCCGCCCTGGGCGCCCTTCGCCCAGAATGAAAACACATACGGGGTTTCGCGGTCATGCTGCGGCGCGCATTTCCAATACACCTGGGTGTAGCCCTGGGATTTGGCATTGGTTATTTTCAGGCACTTTGCGCCGAACTTGGCGATGCCCGGCTCCGGCGCCAGCGCGCTTTCGCCAAAGCAATAGTCCGGAACACCGGCGACGTTTTCCTCCTCCAAGCTCGGATTCGGCAAAACGTTTTTCTTGCCCGGCCGGACGTTGTTGGCCCAGGTGGTCTCCGGCGGCGGGATTTTTCCGGGGCGGATTGCCGCAATCGTCAATGCCGCCGGCGCGGACAATTTACCCCCCAGGCGATAAGCGCGCACGGCAAACGGTTCCAGGTTTTCCTTAAACATACCGCCCCGGACGGGGAGAATCTGGCCGCCAAACACGCTTTTGACCGATCCGGCCAGACCGCAGACGGTAAATTGCGCAACTACCGGATAATAGCGGCTGTTGGCGGCGACGAGTACCAACCCGCCATCCGCGGGATCGCGGAAAATGCGGCCCTGGACATCGGGAAATTCATCGCGCTCCGGCAGAAAGACGGCTTCCTGGAATTCGGTTTCCGGCGCTGCCGCCCGTAAATATTTTATCTCCTGCCGCACCGCCGGCTGGACCGCCATCGGCCCGATGGTCTTCACCTTGACCATGGCCGCCTGCAGGTTGCTCCAGGCAATTTCCGGCATGGGGTAACGGAACCAGAACAGGCCGCGCGCGCCGTGGATCACCGCCAGGAAATTCTGGCAATCCTGCTCGGCGGCATTAATGCCGCGCTTGCGGGCGCCGCTCCATTCCCAGGCCACCGGCACGATCCAGACCGGCTGGCGGAATTTCTGCGCCCGCAGGTCATTCCAATACACGATTTTGGAAACGTAATTCGGCGTGTTGCGGCCGGCGCGCGAAACGTCGCCGCCGGGAATCCAGTAGGGATCGGTGCAAAGAATGTCGCCGCCCGTCACATATTCGTCGCCGGCGGGGATGTGGCTGGAATACAACAGCATCACCGGATGATAGCCGTCGGCGGTATGCGTCACCCGGCGCAATTCTTCCAGGTATCTGGTGATATTGAAAAACCGGTTCTCGCACGGCTCGTCGAAGGTGTTGTAGGCCAGCAGGTTCGGGTAGGTTTTCACGCCCGCGATCAACTCCCGGGTCAGCGGGATGTTTTTGTCGAAATATTCGCCAAATACCGCGGTCTTGTCCGGATGGGCGGCCCGGGATTCCATCAGCATGCCGCGCATCGCCGTCGAACCGGACCGGCCGAACGCCAAGATCCGCCGGGCCTCGTCCGGCGGCAAAAGCTTTTCCGGCAATGCCAGCCCGGCGCTTCTCAGCGGCAGCCAGCCGGTTTCCAGTTGCGATACCACATATATGCCGTATTTGGCCGCCGTCTCCAAAAACGCATTGGCATTGGTCGCAGCCAGCGACCGGTTCCATTGGAAGAACGTGTTGCAGCCGGCCCCGGCGATTTTTTTGAAGTCTGCATCATCCCCGGGAGCGACGCCAGACATCACCGGCCCGAACGGGAAGAATGGCGTGCCGTCGGGCTGGATTACCACGCGGTCGATCTGGTCAATCTTCCATTCCAGCCCGGGATTGGGCGCGCGCTTGATCAATTCCACATCCACGGCGTAAAACGGCCGGCCATCCGCGTGCAGCAGGGCGATTTTCACCGGATGCCGGCCCACAGGCAGCGCTTTGACGGCAAACCGCACAACCGTTTCAGCGCCGGCCGCGGCGCCGGCAACCGTTTGCCCGGCCAGTTCCACGCTCACCCGCATGTTTGCGATGCTCGCCGGCGGCAGGGCGACGGCGGCCACGGCCGCGGCTTCCTGCTCGAGGGTATAGTAATTGCGGTCCAGCCAGGCATCCATGATCTTCAGCACCGCCGGGTTGCCCACATGCCGCGCCTGGAAAACCTCGCCGCTGGCGGCGTCCCGGAGCTCCACCGCCACATCGCGCGCCACGGGAGTCGGCGCGGGGATTTCCAGCGTATGGCGTTCCAGCGCCGTGCCGGCCACCCGGAATTTTTTGGCGATCGTCCGCGGCGCGCCATGCAGGGGCTGATCGGTGATGCGCAACTCCGCCTCACCCTCCCGCGCATTGGCCCCGCGCGTCTCCACCTCCACCGCATAATGATTTTCGCCGTCTTTGTTGAAATACGGCTTGACCTCCACGCGCTCCAGCGATGCTAGGAACGGCACCTGCAACTTCCCGGGCGTCAAGGGCGCCAGGGCGCCGAACGACCCGGCTTCGTGGAATGTCCGCACCACCGGCTGCCACAGGCTGGATTCGCGTTCCTCGTGCGTGATCACCTTCTGCGCGTCCATGAATGGCGCGCGGCGGTTGCGGCAGACATTCAGCCGGATTTTATCGAAATCGCCGTATTCGACGAACAGGTAGAGCGGAATCGCCAGTTCCGCCGTCCAGCCCTTGTCCGTCACAACCGCCGCCGACCGCCAGGGCAGGTTCCAGGTTTCGCGCTCGCGCTGACCGTCAATGAAACGCTGCTCGGCCTTGACATTAAAACAACTCAGCAGGAAGTGATAATAGACCTTGCCGCTGCCGTCGGGGGCGAAAAACAATTCCACCGATTCATCCATGTGCACCGCGCCGTCATGCTCCCTGACGGCCGGGTCCAGAACCAGGCTTTGCAGCGGATTGTCGCATTGCACCCCCGCGTACAGCCAGGTGTCGTCATACGCCAGCCGGATGGCCGTATCGCTGACCCGGCGGCCGGCGGCATCCCTGGCAAAGACATGAAAATCGCCCAAGGGCCGGGCTTCCTGCCAGAACGATTCATCCAGCCTGCCGTCCAGCCGGGGCGGCTGCGATATTTTTAACGCCACCGCATCCGGCGGTTCCCCGGCAAAGACGCCCGCCAATGAAGTCGCTGTCAGAACTGCCGCCAGCATCCACATCATTCTTGATTGCATGATTTTTTCCTTAACGTTCCCGTTGCTGTTTTCCGCGTCAATGAATCTGGAAGAAAGTCATACGTGCGATATGCTCGTAACAGCCCATATCCACCACGCGCGATATTCGATCCAAACGCAGGTGTCCGTCCAAATCAACTCCCTGCGCCATCCAGGATTCATTCGTCCCGGCATTGATCCCGGCAGAGCCGGACGCCAGCCGGTAATCGCCGCCGGCAAAATCCACGAAGTCCGGCGCGTTGGTGATGTTGTACTGGTTGGCGGTGGACAGATCGCGCGAAGTACAGCAGTAATGGAACGAATTGGTCGCGGCCGTGGCCGTCGCCGGATACACGCCCACATCGTTATCGTTCGCCGCCGCCGCCCGGTTGGACCAGATGACGGTATTGATGAAATAATTCGTGTGTTGCACGTATATCCCGCCGCCGGAACCCGCCACGGTTTCATTATCCGCAAAGGTGCAGGATTGTACGCTGCCGTTGCTGACGACCATGTTGGCCGCATGTAGGCCGCCGCCGTTGTTGGATGAAATGTTGCCCGCTATCAGGCAGTTGATTAAAACACCGCCGCCGTCGCTGTAAACTCCCCCGCCTAAATAATAGCAAACATTGCTGATGATCCGGCTGTATGCCACCAGGCCGCCCTGCGCGGTATAAACGCCGCCCCCGACCGCACTGCTGTTGGTGCTGCCAAGGTTGCCTTCGATCACGCAATTGGAGACCACCCCGCCGCGATACAGCGCCACCCCGCCGCCGTTTTTAGCGGCCTGGTTATAGCGGATGACGCTGTTGACGATATACCCCTGGTCCGCCGCCGCGCCGGAACGCGTCACGTAAATGCCGCCGCCGCCGATATTCCCCAGGCCAGCCGACTGGTTGTATTCGATCGTGCAGCCGTCAATCAACGCGCCGCCGTCGCCGGCAATCATCACCACCCCGCCGCCGTCGCGGTTGGTCGCGCAATTGTGCGTGATGATGCAATTGCGCACAATTTGCGTCGCGCTGCCGCTCAGGTAAATTCCGCCGCCGCTGCCGGCGCCGCCGGTCCGGTTATTACTGATCACACAATCGGTCACCAGCGCGCCGGGCGAGCCGGAATCGCGCAGGTAGATTCCCCCGCCGTTGCCCAGGGAAAGATTGTCCGCCACCGTGCAATTAGTCAGCACACCCCCGCCGGTCATGGTCACACCGGCGCCGAAAGCGGCGAGGTTATTGCTGATGACGCAGTTGCGGACCGTGCCGATGACGTTAATAAACATGCCGCCGCCGCCGTAAGTCGTCGAGTTGGTGCAACTGTTCCCGGCAATCAGGCAATTTTCCAGCACCCCGCCCGGATACCCGGCCACGTTGCGGAAAAACACCCCGCCCCCGCGCGGATAAGCGGTGCCGCTCGACTCAATCCGGTTGCCGATGATGCGGCTGTTATAAACCGCGCCGGTGCCATAGAGCCAGATGCCGCCGCCGCCATCGCTGGACCCGCCGCCGAAGCAGCGGTTGCCGGTGATCAGGCAGTTGGTGATCACTCCCCCGCCGGTCAGAATCTGCACGCCGCCCCCGCTTACGGAATAGCCGTTGGTAATGACCAGCCCGTCCAGCACCGCGCCGGCGTGGTTCAGCACAAAGCAGCGATGCGCGCCGCCGCCGTCAATGATGGTGTTGGTTTGACCCGGCGAGTTCACCCCGCGCACCGTCGCGGCCTTGGCATTAGTGATGGTGGCGGTAATTTCATACAGGCCGTTGGATACCAGCACCAATTCCACGTCCGCCTGCGCCAGCGCATTGCTGATCGTGGCCATGGGTTCGTCCCAGCTCAAGCCGCTGTTGGTGTCCGACCCCGCCGGCGGCGGCGCCACATGGTAGGTCGCGGCGGAAAGGCGTCCGATCAGCATGGCCGCGCAAACGGTTAATAACAATTTTTTATGCATCTCGGCACCTCCCTCAATTATTTTTTTTGGGTGGTAAATAAACGAGCCAGACGGCTCCTCAATTCTCAAGTATAAGTTTAATCAACTTCCAGTTTGCATCCGGCGCGGCACCTTTAACCGCCGCCGGCCGGCCTTTATTTTCGGCCGTGATGGTGTAGGTAAAAGCCGCTTTCTCCGGCTGATCCGATCCCTTTACGGCGGTCAGGATGTATTCGGTGAGCAACAGGGCGTTGTCTTCACCCCGCCCCGGGGTCCGGCCCTGCGCATTGGTTTTGAAAACCCGGTTCTGGACCAGATCGCACCCCTCCTGCTCCGCCCGGAATGACACCGCCGCGCCCTCCACCGGTTTGCCGGAGGCATCGGCGACCTCAACCACCATATGCCGCCGCACCGTCAGTTTTGGGCGGTTGATTTTGCCCTTAACTTCGCGCGTGCCGTAAAGGTCGTCCTTACGCGGCGCGTCCCAGGCGCAATCCACCAGGACCAGCCCGTCGTCCGACATGTTCAAGGCCCAATTGCGGTCGTTATTTTCAAATAAGCAATCGGTCAATTCCGCCTTCAGGCTGCCGTAATCCATGACCGCCGTGCCGCAGTTCCGGAAGACGCATCCAGACGCCTGCTGGGCTCCGTTTAACAAAGGCACGCCGACGCGCTCGAAAACGGTATTCCGGACCAGATAGTCCTTATTGTGTCCGGCAGTCATGCCGTAGATGAACTTTTTGACATCGGCAATCCGGGCGCCGTCGAACACCGTGCTGCCGCAGCAAACCAGGAAGCCGTTTTGCGCGTCGCCGACCGGCCAGGCCGGATCCCGCGCCGAGATTTCCCCGTGATAAACATACAGCCCGCCGCCGAATTGCTCGGCCTTGATCCACGGCAGGCGCCCGCAATTGATCGTGTAATGTTCGTTGGAAGCGCAGGCGAAAATTAATTTCGCGGATAGATTGGTTGCCCCGTGCAACCCCAAACGCAGAGCGTTCATGCGTTTTTCCACCCGCCAGTACAAGCCCGTGTTTTGTTCATGAATAAAATAAGGGTGGACATAAATATTGCCGCGCATGACCAGCGTCTCGCGCGGACAATCCGGCGCGCCGACCTGCAAGACGGTTTCCGAGCCGTCATTGTCCCCGATCAGCAAGTCGCCCTCCACGTAACAGACGGCGGCGGTTGCGTCATACCGCACCTTCCCCCAGCCGAACGCCCGGTCGGCCACGGCCAGTTGCCGCAGGCTGCATGGCCAGGCCGGCGGGTAATCGGTAAGGCGGATAGCATTGCGCTCCGCATCGAACAGGATGCCGGCACAGGCCGGCATGGCCCAGCACACGGCCCAGGCAAAAAATACGGCTCGCTGCATGGCGCCAACCAAGGCCAGTCGCGGCATGGTTTATTCCTCCCTTAAATCGTTTTTGCGCATCTTTCCCGGACGCCGGCGAAACTAATATCCGGCCTGAGAGCCGCCGGCGCCCGGCGCTGCCCGGGCCAGTTTCACCAGCCGCGGCAACGCCGGCTTTTCGCCGGCAGGCTGCATCACAGCCATCAACAGCTCCCCGGCAATCTTTCCCTGCCGGTAATGATCCGGGCGCGGGATCCTCAAAATCTCGACCTGGCCGGGAAGTTTTGCCATTTCCGGGGCATCCTGGCACAGAAACCGGCACCCGTCCGGCAACGCATCCGCTTCACTGCGCAGCGCCGCCATGGCGGCCTGGCCGAATTCGCCGCCCTGTGAATAAATCGCCCGGGGATGCCGCGCGCGCAATAATTGCCGGAACGGCTGGTCAAGATGATTGGCGGCGATCGTGTATTCCGGCGGGCGTTTCAGCCCGCGCGCCGCAAACAGTTCCTCGAACGCCGCATATAATTGCCGCGCTTCCGGATGCCGGTCATTGCGGCCCACAAACACCACCTCCGCGCCGGCGGACTTGATCAATTCCGCCGCGCCCGCCAGCATCGCCTCCTGGTAATCATCCAGCACCACATGCTTCCAGCCGGGCCGGGCAAACGACCCAACCGTCACCAGGGCGTCCGTATGCGCAAAAAAATAATCCACGATTCCAGGATAGCGCGTCGGCGGATGCAGCCAGAGCAAACCGTCAAAACCCAGCGCCGCCACATCCTGAAAAGTATCCCGAGCCGCGCGCGCCGGAAAATTGACCAGTTGCACGGCGACATTCCGCCGGGAAAAAACCTCAAAGACGCCCATCAACGCCCGCTGATAATCCTGGGTGATGTTCACCAGCATGCCGCTGGACAAAATCACGCCGACTTTATTGGATACCTGCACGCGGTAGCCGGCGGATTTTTTGGGGTTGATAAAAGTGCCCATGCCGCGCTTCGGCACCAGATAACCTTCCTTGAC
The DNA here is from genome assembly GCA_964650945.1 of uncultured Verrucomicrobiota bacterium. Classification (GTDB taxonomy): domain Bacteria; phylum Verrucomicrobiota; class Kiritimatiellia; order JAAZAB01; family JAAZAB01; genus JAXGPF01. Next base: position 11,797 of record CAZYXU010000112.1, read on the forward strand.
CAAGTCTTCCAAAGCCTTGCGGGCCGTGCCGCGCGCGACGCTGAATCTTTTGCACAAATCCCGTTCCGACATGATCTTACCCGCGCGCCCGTTGGTATTGGCCACCTGGTTGACGACATACTGCCGGATCCGCATATATTCTGGAATGGGAATAGGCATAAACAGCCAAAAGGCACAGACCACGCCGGTGTAATCCGTTTTGCGGCACACCCGGCACAAGTATCTATACCATTGTGACCACTTTCGCGGGCCATGTCAACCAATTTCTGGGACACTAATTTTCTGGGCGCCGTTTGAAACTTTGAACATATAAAGAGCAGATAAAACCACGAAGGACATGAAGGACACGAAGCAAGTTTCTTGTAAGGAAGCAGATAGATATTCGCCGCGCTTTGCATACGTCTTCACCCCATGGGTGCGGGCTGCCGGATCGAAAAGCCAGGCGAGTTACGCGGTTTTCCTTGTATTGCTCCGCCCCTTC
>CAZYXU010000113.1:0-12145 GCA_964650945.1 uncultured Verrucomicrobiota bacterium
CGGAAGGACATTGCGACGAACGCGGCAGCCTGGAATACAACATGGCCCTGGGCGAGCGCCGCGCGCTGGCCGTGCGGGCTTACCTGATCGGCCTGGGGATTGACGGCGCCATCGTGCAGACCAAGAGCTACGGCGAGGAAAAGCCGCTGGCTCCCGGCAATGACGAAGCCTCCTGGGCGCAGAACCGCCGCGCGGAATTCGTGTTCTATAATTATTGATGTCACCAAAGGGGAGAAGCCGGCGCACCCGCCGGTTTCTCCCCTTTTTTTTTGCAATGATGGCGGGCAAACGCCAAAGCCATGCTCAATCAAAAGAACGCCAAGTCGCCATGAGCGCCTGTTTCCATGCCGCGCCGGCCGCCCTCCCGCCTCTTGCCTTTTTCGGCGGCGCCGGCACGGGTGAAATCCTGGTAGTCCTGCTGGTGCTCCTGCTCCTCTTCGGCGCGCGGCGCCTGCCGGAACTGGCGCGTTCCCTGGGGCGGGCCATCGAGGAATTCCGGCGCACCGCCCAGGACCTCACCCGCGACGTGATGACGGCGCCGCCGCCGGCCGGCAGGCCGCCGGCGGCTGAGGATCAAACCACGCCCGACGATGAACTCCCGCCCGCCCAACCGCCAGCGCCGGAAGAATACCAGGGATGAGCGCGCCCGCGGCGCTACGGCATATGCGGCTGTGCCAGCAAGCTGACGCTGGCCTGCTCGATGATGACCGGCGGGATTTTCAGACGGATTTTCAACGGCTTGCCGGCGGTAAAAACGGTCACGATGTGGGCCAGTTGCCGCGCAATCTGCTCGAAAGGCTGGCGCACCACGGTGAGCGGCGGCGAGAGATGGGCATGATAATAGAGCGCATCGTAGGCGATGACGCTGACCTCGGACGGTACATTAATGCCATTGTCCTCGAAGACATCATAAAGTTGCACGGCAAAGTGGGAGTGAATGGCAGCCACCGCGGTGCATTGATGGCCCGCCGTGAATAAATGATTAACCAGTTGATGAAAGCTCGTGGTATCCTGTAAACTGCCGCCGGACGGCCAGACCAGATTAAGGCCAAGGTCCAGCGCCGCCTTGGCGGCGCCGCGGCGACGTTGTTCCATTTCATCAAATGGCGTGCTCACATCCGCGGGGGTGGCGCCCAAGCCAATGATCCGGCGGTGCCCATGGCGCGCCAGGTATTCCACCATCATGTAACCCCCTTTGAAGTTATTGGTGCAAATAAAGTTTCCCGCCTTCCATTCCCTCAGGATGATAATCATGGGAATACCGATGCGCGCAATGGTTGCAAGATGCCCATCCTCCAGCCCGCCGTCAACAACCAGGAATTGCAATCGGTCATGTCGATAAACATGCGGCTTGGGTAGATTGTGAAAGTAAATCTGTGTCGCAACGGATTGCGCCACGCTGGCGCAAAACACTTCCAGCACCTTTTGGATAAAGGGGTTATTCGCGCGATTTGCCCGCAAAATAAACCCCACGCGCAGTGTGGGACGAGCGGCGGGGCGCAGGAGCGTGTGGTCCGGACGCCGACAGATGCAGGTGCCGCTGCCTTGCTTGCGCTGCAGCACCCCCGCCGTCTCCAATTCACGCAGAGCGCAACGAACGGTTGTGCGGCTGACCTGATACAGGCGCACCAGATCCCGTTCCGGCGGCAAGCGGCCGCCGGGCGGATACAGTCCGCTTTCAATCGCCTCGGCCAGCAGACGTTTCAGGCGTACCACCTTGGTTTCAATGGGTTGGCAGCCCGATGTCAAGCCGGTGCCAAGAACAACTGGTTGATTACGCATATTTACTACCCCCGTTAAATTGGTCTTATTAAATACATTGGTTATTTTGCGCAATTGTGCTTGACTGTCAACTACAATTTGATAATCCTTCAAAAATAATACCGCATTCATGGTTATGGCGCACGCCGGTATGTAGGGAAGCATAGTTTTATTAATGGTATTAATAAATACAATCCGCATGAAAGCTTGCGTGGCATGAGCTTGCTATCTTCGTGTATATGGAAACGTCCAGTTCTGATACTGGCCGTCCTGCTATCTGGGGGCGGCCTGCACGCCGCGGATATTCGTGTTTCGATCCTGCATGATGCCAAAGTCCGGCCTGATGAGCAGGTCTGGGGGGGCCTGCATGACGTGCTGGCTCAAGTCAAGGGATTTGCTCCCGCCTATGGGTCGGACGTAACGACGGAACTGCTGGCCAATACGGATGTGCTGGTGGTCTCTTTGCTGAAATATAATCCGGACGCGGCCGCGCGCAATGCCGCCGGGATTGACGCCGGCCAGAAATCACTGATCGAGAAATGGGTTTGCGGCGGCGGGGGATTATTGTGCTACAACGATAGTGTGGGTTTTACGCGGCACCAGTCCACGCCGATCTTTCCGGAGGTGGCGGAGGGCATTGCCAATCCGTTTCCGGACCAGGAAGGCTATGCCCGGGAATGCGTGGTGACCCGCGCGCATCCGGTGACGCAGGGACTGCAGACCGGGGACCGGTTTGTGTTGTCCTATTTCGATTACATCGCCCTGCAGGCCGGGCCGGGCGGTGTTCCGGTTGTGCGGAGCGTGGCGGCCATTCCCAGGGGCGGTGTGGTGAACGATCCGATCGTGGTCTGCGGGACGATCGGCCGGGGACGCTATGTGGCAAACGGCATGTTCAGCGGTCTGGATGCCCGGAACCAGCCGGTCCCGCTGGAAGCCGGGGAAAAAGCATTGCTGATCAATGCCATCCGGTGGCTGGCCGGCGGCATGCCGGAACCGCCGGGCGGCGCCATGGCGGAAAAAATGGTCAAGGGCGAGGTTTTACCCCCGCGGAACCTGGTATTGAATCCATCCTGCGAGGTTTTGGAAAACGGCAAGCCAGCGCATTGGAGTTATTATTTGAGCACCGGCAAACTGGAATTCGGCGCGCACACCAACGCCGCGCATAGCGGCAAAATGTCCGCCGGCATCAAGGTCGCCGGGTATCGTTTTTCCGAAGGCGGCGTCAACCAAGTGGGCGGCGCTTTGCTGGCCGGCGAATCCGACGGCTATACCGGCAGGAATGCCTGCCGCGTGCAGCCAAGAACCCTGTATCATTTTTCATTTTGGATCAAAGGCGACATTCCGTCCGTCAACGTCATGGTCTTCGAATGGCCGGCGGATGGCGGAGCGTCGGACAGAAAGACGACGGAAACATCATTGCGGCGGATTGTTCCAACCAGCACCTGGGTCCGCTACGCGGGACAATTTGCGACAGGGCCGGACACGGAAAAAATCGCGCTGGCCTGGCATTTCGCCGGCGATGACAAACAAAAACTGCTGCCGCTGAACACCGCGCTCTATGTTGACGACGTGGAGCTGACCCAGGGCGAAAAAATAAGCGTCACCAGTGAAATCCGGGATCGCTCAACCGTCTTCATGACTTCCACCTGGAATTCCGCAACGGCCATGCCGGATGTGGCAATGGAACGCGTGGCGCCCGGCACACCCATTGCGATGAGTCGGGAATACCTGGCATTCCCGCATTACGACCCCCTGCCGGACGGATGGCGGCGGATCGATCTGGCCGGGCTGTGGCGCGTCCGGAAACTGCCGGGGACGGCGACCAATCCGCCGTCGGATGAAGGCACTCAAGCGGGATACTGGCGGACGGAATACGACGATGCCGACTGGCAGGTCAGGCCGGTGCCGGGCTCCTGGGACGACGCGGATATACCCGAGCCGGAGGGCAAAGGCGGCGTCAGTAAGAACCGGAGCGGCGCCAACCATTTCACCGGCGTCGGCTGGTATCGGCGGTCGTTCAACGTCCCCGCGCTGGCGCCTGCAGAACGGGTTGTGCTGCATTGCGAAGGCGTGGCGGATGAAAGCGTGCTTTGGATCAACGGCCGGGAAGTCGGGCGGCATTGCGGCGGACATGTTCCGTTTGCGTTCGATGTGACCGACGCCGTCAAGCCCGGCGCGCCGAACTTGCTGGCCATGCGGGTGTTCGACGCGGAAACCCGGACCACGTACGAATTGGGCGGCGCCTGGAACGAATGCTATCTGACGGTCAACCCTCAAATCCATGCCCGGCGCATGCTGCTGGCGCCGCAGATCGCGGCGGCCAATGTGGTCGTGGACACCTGGCTGGTCAACCCCGGTTCTTCGTCCGTGACGGCCCAGGTTGCAGCGCGGATTCATTCATATCCGACACCTTGGGCCAAGGGGCCGCGGTATGACGAGATGCTGCCGTTGGGCAGCGTGAATCTCGACCCCGGGGTGAATCGGCGGCGGTTCACGGTTCCAATGCGCGATCCGGTGTGCTGGTCCACAACCAACCCCTTCCTGTACGTGTTGGAACTGAAGGTTGGGGATCAGTCCGCCGGGAAAACGCGGTTTGGGTTCCGGGAATTTAAAACCGACCAATCCTATTTTCTGTTAAATGGGCGGCGGGAATGGTTGCGCGCCCTGCAATACCACCATTTGCGGGTATTCGATCTGCGGCCGGACATCGTCATCTACGACCAGGCGGATTTCATGAAGCGCTACTTGATGGCCATGAAGAGTTATAATGTCAACATGATCTACGCCCTGGCCGTCGTTTCACCCCGCTTGTTCTACGACCTGTGCGACGAGTTGGGGATTTTGATTTACGACGAATGGGTCTGCGCCGGCAGCGGGACCCCCGTGAACACGCCGATTGTCAGCGAGCCGGACCTGGGTGAAATTGACGCCTGGGTTTACCTGCACCATAACCATCCCAGCATCGTGATGCGGTCGCTGGGCGGGGAACTTTTCGAGCGGTACAAGCCGCCCACGGTCAAAACCTACAAGGAATATCTAGACCCTTTGTATGACCGGGTCAAGGCGCTTGACATGCAAAACCGTCCTTTGTGCGTGTCTTCCGGACGGCATCTCTGGATTCAGGGCGGCAAGACCGATTTCTGCGATTTGCACTTCTATCCCGGCGGAATCAGCGGATCCTGGACTGAAGAGGCGGCGGTGGTGGGCAATGTATGGGACGCCATGCTGACCATGTATGGACGGGAAATGCCGCTGATTCAATTTGAATTCAACGGCTTGGGCCGCACGCTATATCCGGAGGAGGCGGCCGCGCGGAAAGCCGGCTTGTCCGCCCAAGGCAACTGGAACCGGCAAGCCTTCATCGAATTGGTCGAAAAGCCGCCGGCTTGGGATGCCTGGACCAGGGCGCTGACGGGATTAAACGGTCTGCGGCTGTATCTGGCCGGCAACGACTTATGGGAACGTTATGGCGTGACCACCCAGCAGCGCATCATCAAAAATGCCCTGGAGGAAGTGCGCCGGTGCGGGGATCTGCTGCAAGGCGTGGCGCCGTATCTGGACGGTTTTGAGATCACCGAAGTGCTGGTTGACGGCAAGCTGCTCAACAACCGGGAATATGCCCGTGGCCGGCTGGACGGCAACCTGGCGGAACGCGTCTTTGTGGCTTCGGAAGCATATGCCGATATGCGGCGGGTTTATAACCCCTGGTTTGTGTGTCTGGATTTGTTCGATCATCACGTTTTCGCGGGCGGCGCCTTGAAGGCGCGGGTGTACGCCATGAACGACACGCAATCGGATTCCTCAGACTGGCGCGTGCGCATGCGGGTACGGGCGCCGGATGGACGTCTGCTTGACGACCGGCTGAGCGAAATCGGCCGGGTCGCCTCGTTCAAGCGGATGGTGTTTCCTTATGTTTGGACGGCGCCGGCGGAACTTGTCACCGGATTTTATCGCGTGGAGCTTTATCTGTATGAAAACGACCGGGTGATTTCCGATAATGCATATCCGTTTTATGTGCTCGGGCGCGGCGATGCGGCTGCCGGCATCGCCACTTCCAAAAAAGTCGCGCTCTATGACCGAGGTCGGGAAATTTATCAGCCGGAAGAAACGACTACAACCGATGTGCTGGCCGGACTCCGATTACCGGCGGACCGCATCGCCGACTTTACTGAACTTGACGCCTACCAGGTATTGATCGTCGGCGCCGGCAGCCTGGACCCCTATTTCGCCAGCCAGGGGGATCGCATCCGGCAATGGATCGCGGCCGGCGGGCGCTTGCTGCAATTCGAGCAATTCATGGGTGGCGCGATCCCCTACCTGCCACAACTTCAAATCATCCGGAATTATCCCAATATCCTTTCAGAAATGGTGATCATTGAGCATCCGGTGTTCAAGGGTATGACGCCTGATATGCTGGACCGCTGGAACGGCACGCTGCCGGAGGCGCCGGGTTGTCCGGGCGCCGTATTTGTCAGCACCATCAGCCCTTTGAATGAGGCCGCGGTGGCCACCGGCTGTATGGATGTGCCGCGAAACACCACCAAGGCCATACGGATGACGGTGGCAGACGTGCAGATCGGCAAAGGCATGGCGCTGTTGGTCCAATTGGAGGCAACCCGGCGTTACGGCCGCGATGCGGTTGCCACCCGTTTTATCCAAAACGCGCTGGAATATATCGTGTCGGACGACACAACTTTTTCCGCGCCGCTTGCAACCTTCGCGCTGGGAGAGACGGATATGAACCAGTGCGCGCTGGTGGATCTGAACCGTTTTGGCATGTATGCCTTCGGCGAAGGCGGCCTCGCCTGGCTGGGAGATGTCAGGACCGGGCGCCAGGAATATCATGGCGTGGTGTTCGATATCCCCCGGGAAGGCAAGCCTCTGGGCCGCTCCGAAAAACTGGCGGATATACCGGTGATTGAAGCAAAGTTGTATGACGCGGCCGTCGAGCAGACTTTTAAGGACTCACATCATGATCTGGGCGGTTTACAGTCTGATTTCATCGAAAAATTCTATTTCCTGCACGCCTGCAACCGGGTGCGGAGCGGCGAGTTGGCGGGCAGATACATCCTGGCATACACGGATGGGAGCCAGGCGGAGTACGCTATTACAGGCGGGGTGAACATTCTATCCTGCAACGAGGCGGCGGAGTTGCCCAACGCAATCTACGCTGGAAATGGCGCGTATCTGGCGGTCTGGGACAATCCCTACCCGCATCGAAAAATCAAATCCCTGGACCTGGTCGTAACCGGCAGCGGGCAGATGACGGTTTTGGGCATTACATGCAAACTGGTCCGGGGCAAGGTGCATGATTGATTGTGTTGTTTGGCGCGATGTAAGCGTGAAATGCGGTTTGGACGCGGCCGCGCGATTTTCCTTTTGCGCGACGCCGGCAGCTATTATGATAAATTCCGATTCGATTAATTAAGGGGGAGCACATGAATAAATTCTCCGTAAACCACCGCGGACTGAAATCAAAAGCGGTTGCATGCCTGCTTGTCTTCCGCCTGGGAACCATGTTGGGGTGGTCCGCGAACACCTATTATGTTGCCACCAATGGAAACGACCTTGCCTTGGGCGACAACTGGACGACCGCGCTCTTGACGATCAGCAACGCGGTGGCCATGGCTACCGGCACGGGCGACGAGGTGATTCTTTCCAATGGCGTGCATTACCTGTCCAGCCAGATTGTCATTACCAACGCCATCACGGTGCGCGGGATGACCACCAACCGGGAGAATGTCATCGTCAACGGCAATTTTCCGACGACGACCAACCGTTGTTTTTATCTCAACAAAGCCGGGGCCGAAGTGGCCGATTTGACCATCACCAACGGCTTTGCGACAGACAGTGAAATCCCGTACAGCGCCAAGGGTGGCGGCGTATATATCAACACCAATGGCAGCGTCAGAAATTGCCTGATTACCGGCAACACCGCCACCAATTTTGGCGGCGGCATTTACCTGCACCGCGGCGGGATGGTGACTAATTGCGCCATCACCGGCAACACATCCTCCAATCTTACGGATGCGCGCGCGGGCGGCATATATTGCTTTATTCTTGGCAATGTGTTCAATTGCCTGATCAGTAACAACCAAGCGACGGTGCATGCCGACTCCAAAGGCGGCGGTTTGTATTTGGATCAAGGCGGCCTGGTCAGGAACTGCGAAATTGTCAACAACCTGGCCAACGGCCGGGGCGGCGGTGCGTACCAAACAGCCGCCGGCCATATCACCAATTGCCTGATTCGGAACAATGCGGTACTGATCGGCGCGAATCACGGTGGCGGCGGTGTTTATCAAAATGGCGGGGTGGTGGCGAATTGCCGCATCATCGGCAATGACGCCGGGCCGGCCGGCACGGGCGGGGGCGTTCGTTTTTTTCAGGCAAACACTCATCCGCTCGTGCAAAATTGTCTGATCATCAGCAATCGGGCAGCTTCATATGCCGGTGGCGTCTACTGGTCAGCTTCCGATGGTTTGGTCCGGAATTGCCTGATCACGGGCAATTCAGCGACCAATGGGGCGGGAATCTACATTAGCGCGGCCGGCACGGCGGTGAATTGCACCGTGGTGGGAAACGTGGCGACGAATGGCGGCGGCGGCGTGTTGAGCGGCGGCGGGCAATTGGTCAATTGCATCATCTACACCAACCAAGTGCTCCTGGGCGATCCGACCTACCAGAACTGGACCAATATCGGCGCCACCATGACCTACAGCAACTGCTGCATCCTGCCCGTCGCGGGGCTGCCGGGTTCCGGCAATATCGAGGCCGATCCGATGTTTGTCGATCAAAACGCCGGCAACTTCCGGCTCAAGGGCGCATCCCCCTGTGTTAACTGGGGCTTAAATCAGAACTGGATGACCAACGCCGTGGATCTGGACGGTCAACCGCGCTGGCGATACAACGCCGTGGATATCGGCGCCTATGAAACGCTGTTGCAGGGAACCTTTTTTCGGGTACGATAAATACAAGGGCGGACACCCATGCATGCCAATTAGCGTCAACACAAATCGAACTTCACCGGCAGCGCCGGCAACAAACAAACAAGCGGAGGAGCTGGCCTATGTGCGGGACATGGATCAAGGCGGTGTGTTTGGCGGCGATACTGTTGGGTTGCAAGCCGGCCCTGTTCGGCGCTCCCGAGAGCATGCGGGAAAAACACCAACGGTGGGCTCAGTCATCGCTGGAACGCATGGAACAGGAGGGGTTGAGCGCGGAAAACCGCTATCTCAAGGGCCAGGCGATTGTGGGCCCCACGGCCAAATTCACACCCTGGCCGTTTGCCCATGAATTCTTCCCCTATCAATGGGACTTTGACGACGGCACGCTTTGCGGCATCAATGATCAGGGCGGCGGCCTACGGGATTGCGGGGTTACGGACGGGAAATTGAAGTTCGCCACCGACCCCAACCTTGGCGGCGGATATTTCTCCTGGGGAAATTTCGATCCGGCGCGGAAAGCGATCCGTTTCGGGTTCGACCGCTACAATCGTTCCCCCTTGCTGGGTTTTGTCGAGATTCGCCTGCGGCAAAGCCTGCCGGAAAGCAAATGGCGGGTGTCCGCCAAACAGCATGCGGGCGGCATTATCCCCTCCCCGGAGTTAACAATCAAGGGCACGAACTGGCAGACAGTGCTGTTCCCCTTCCATTATCCCAAGCCGCCCTACACGGGAATGCGGGTCTCCACCATAACCCCGGGTAATGAAATCGAGATTGACTGGGTCAAACCGTACTTTAAAGGTGGGCGCCCCTGTTACCGGAAAACATTCACATTACCCGCCGGCGCCCGCTGGGCCAAATGTTCCATCGCCAGCGGTCCCTTTTATAAACTGTATGTGAACGGGCAACTGGCCCTCGATTCGGGCGCGCGGAATTTGTGCTCCCGGCAGATATGGAATTATGACCTTGACGCCAAACTGTTCCGGCCGGGCACGAATGTGATTGCCTTGGAAAACGAAATGATCGCCGGCGGCATGGAAATGATGGGCTACCTGCTTTTAGACGGCGCCTTGGTATGCGATGACGGGTCCTACCATCGGTTCGATACGGACACGAGTTGGAAATTCAAGCAGGGCCTGACCGGCCAGGATTGGATTGCGCCCGAGTATGGCGATGCAGAATGGCCGCAAGCCATCCTTCACAATTCTCAGCCGACCAATAATCCATTGGGCGCCTTCTGGTTCAATCCATCGTACAAGGGACGCATGGCGGTTGACCCGGCGGATGGGCGGACTCAACCGGTGTATGGCAGCCAGGAAGCGATTGCGCTCATCATATCGGCGCCGCTCCGGCCGGGTGTAACACCGGCAATCACCTGGCAGGTGTTTGATGAAATGGGCGATGGTTTCCATGCGGCCGACAAGCTGGTGAAAGAAGGAAAACTGAAGCTTGAAACTGGAACCTTGAAACATGGAGAGCGCGGCGCGGTGGGAACGCTGGCCTGCTCCGCTGGCGAGTTGCCGTATAACCGAGCGTATGCCGTTGTATTCCGACTGATGGAAAACAAACAGGAAGTCGAAAAACGCCGGTACGAGATCGCGGTGTGCGGGCCTTTCTCGCAGCCGGTGGTTGACAACCCCGACAGCTACACCAACGGCATGGACCTGAAGCTGGTCTGGGAGACGGACGCGGCGGCGCCGCAGCCGGAGGGTGAATTCATTTCCTGCGACGGATGGTCCAAGCCGCGGGACAGCAAGGTGATCGAAACGCCGCTGGGAAAATTTCGTACGCCCTATGACGAACAGAACATGGGCACGGCCGGGGGGCCGCCGGCGAATTACATTTCCTTTAAGTACACAATCAAGCATCCCGGCCGGCCACACGTGGCGCTGGCGGAATATCCGGACGATACGGAACGCATGCAGGAGATGCGGCTTAATGACTCCCCGCCGTGGCCCGGCAATTGCACGCTGGGGAATGACACCGCCTTCCTCGGCCACGGCCATCCGCTGTCCCATGAAATCCGCCGTCATCACGCCGTGTTCTTCCCCAACGAAACCAACGGCGCCGTGACGTTTCTACAGTTGGGCAAAGGCAACTGGACCCCGGACAAGGCGGCGCGCGTGGGCAGGATTTGGATTTACGAGATTCTCAACGACATCCCCGTGCGCCGCATCGTCAATGCCCCCGGCCCCGTAAAATGGCTGGGTCAACAGCCGGAAGCCGGTCCCCGCCAGGTCATGCAGAGCTGCTTCAGCAGCCCAATCGCGGAACTTGTGCGATCGAAATTGATTCTCAGCGACACACCCAATTTTTATCGCAACTGGATGGTCACCGGCATCAACATGGTAAAACGCCTGCGTTTTGCGGGCGAAAATTCCTATCACTTCGGACAGTTCATGTATGACCATGTGCTGTACCCCAGCGAATTCTCGGAATATACGGCGTTCGGAAGACACTATGCCGGCCAATTGCGCGATTGCGGCGTTCTGCTGGCAAAACTATTCGAAGAGAACGACCTGGCCCTGTTCTCCGAGTTTGAATTGTGGGCCGTGTCCCGGCTCGGGCTGGACTGCTCGGACGACGATCTGGCCGACGGCGTCGAAACGCTGGGACAGGTTGACAAGCGCGGCAAACGGCATATCGTTTTTAACCGGACGACAATGCTTCCGAATTGGATTCATCCGGAAGTCCGGACGAATTACTTCGAAAAGATCATGAATGAAATCATCGGCTTGTACGGCCATGAAAAAGGGTGGAAAGGCATCACGCTGCAGGTCAACGAAGCGCTGGGCCCCTGCTGGATGTCGAAAGAAGGCGACCCTTATTATGCCAGTTATGACGACTACACCATCGCGCTTTTCGAGAAGGAAACCGGAGTCAAAATCCCGGCGAAAGCCGGCGACAAACAGCGCTTCACCCAGCGTTACGACTGGTTGATGGCGAATCCCGACGCGAAGCAGGCCTGGACGTCCTGGCGCTGTGATAAAATGACGGAACTCTATGAATGGGTCAAGACGCGGCTGAAAGCGACGCGGCCCGACCTGCAGTTCGTGTTGTTTGCCCAGGGCATGTCGTATATGGCGCCGCCGTTTGACGAACAACCGGTGGACGCGCTGCCCACAATCTCCGATTACGCGCGGCGCGGCGGATTGGACATTGAGCGCTTCGTCAAAGACAAAGACACGGTGGTGGCGCTTAATGTTCACGCCAACAGCGCCCTGGGCACACCCAAAGCCGCGGCCTTCCGCGCCCGGGCGCTGGATCAGCGCATCTACGACGCCATGAGCAACGACGGCCAGAACGGCATTGCCATGCGCTTTGGCTGGTACGAAGCCCAGCCCGTGGCGCCGGAAAACTGGCTGTGGACGAGTCCCGACGGACCATTCGCGGAGGCCTGGCTCTTCCCGGGCGCCGAATATTTTTCCGACTACTGGACCCAG
>CAZYXU010000114.1:0-12105 GCA_964650945.1 uncultured Verrucomicrobiota bacterium
CCCCCCAATCTCAGCCTCCGCTGCGTCCCGCTACGGCCTTAGGCGAGGATTTGGGACATGTTTGCCGCTACCCAAATCCGCGGATCCGGCCGGAACGGCCGCTTTCTGCTTTCCTTTTCCGCCTTGGACGCTAAACTGCTTTCATGCACTGCCATATTTTCGCAATCCAACCGGATCGGATCGGGCGCCTGGCGGTCATGGCGTTGCTGGCGGCGGCCGGCGCCGGCAAAGCCGGCGGCGACACCGCCGCCGCGCCGCTGGCCGTCACCCTCCGCGGCGGCGCCCGCATCACCGCGCCGGTGTTGAAGCAGGACGCGCAGACGCTCGTGCTGGACTTGGGCTTCGAGGTGCTGGCGATCCCCGCCGCCGCCATCCTGGAGACACGGGAAGCCGGCCGCGACGCCAGCGCCGCGCCCGACGCCGCCCGCGCCTTCTACCACGCCGGCCGGCCGGACACCGCGTCCATCACCGAGGCCGCCGCGCGGTTCGCCCCGGCGGTGGTGGTGGTGCGCACGCCGCGCGGCCTTGGTTCGGGTTTTTTTGTCGATCGCCGGGGTTACCTGATCACCAATTTTCACGTCATCCGCGGCGAACGCCAGGCGGTGGTGACGCGCTTTGTCCGCGAACAGCAGGTCTTGCGCCGGATTGTCCACCAGGACGTCCGGATTGTCGCGGTGGACGCCTTCCACGACCTGGCCGTGCTGCGGATCGCGGAGACGGACGACGACGCGCCCATCACGCCGGTAACGCTGGCTCCGGGCGATGAAAACATCCTGGGCGAAGCGGTGTTTGTCATCGGCAACCCCCTGGGTCTGGAACGCTCCGTGACCCAGGGCGTTGTGAGCCAGACCGCCCGGAACTTCAACGGGGTGTTGTTTCTGCAGACGGACGCGCCGGTCAACCCCGGCAATTCCGGCGGGCCCCTTTTCAACGCGCACGGGCAGGTAATCGGCATTATCAACATGCAGATTCCCATCATGCAGGGATTGAACTTCGCCATTCCGGTGCGCCAGGCGCGCTTCCTGCTGGATCACCTGGATGATTATGCTTTCGACGAAACCAACGCCGAGTCGGGCTTTTTGTATCTCGCTCCGCCGCGCCGCGCGGCGGACCGGACCAACCAACAACCGCCGGAGAATCCGCCATGAATACCCGCCGCCTGCCGCTGCTTGCCGCCGCCATGCTCGCCGCCGCCGCCCCCCTGCCCGCCGCCACGCGTCTGGAATTGCTGCCGGCCGACCTCAGCCTGCGTCTGCACATCCCGGGCGTCTCCAATCTCTGCGCCGCCATCGCGGCATCTCCCCCGGGCCGCTGCTGGAACGATCCGGCCATGCAGGAATTCCTGGGCCATCCCAATCTGGCCAATTGGTTGCCGCATTTTGGCGCCGACGCGCACCAAAAGGATGAAATCCGCCATTTGCAGAAGGAGCAGTTCAAACTCATCCAGCACGATCTGGCCCTCGGCCTGGGCCATGGCGGATCAACCGGTATCTACGTGGCCGCGCAATGCTCGGCCGCGAATTATGCCAGCGCGCGGGAACTGGACGAGCGCATGGCCCGGCTGATTCCGGAAGCGATGACTTTCCTGCGCGAGGATTTCCAGGGGGTGGAAATGCTGCGCACCACCCTGATCTCCGACCGCAAGACCACCAATACCATCTGGCAGGCATTCTTGCACGACACCGTCCTGGAGTCATCCGACCGCGCCTGGGTGGAAAAGAGCATCAGCCGGCTCCAAACCCAGCCGCCGCATGACCCAGCGGCGCCTTACCTCCTGCAAGCCCGGGTGGCGGGCGGCTGGATCCGTTCCACGCTGGAAATGGCGCTGACCCCGCGCCCGCGCCCAACGGCGGCCGGGGACGCCGCAACCAATACGCCGCTCTTCAAGCCCGGCGATCTGATCGATGCCTTGAAAATTTCCGAATTGCAAGCGTTGTCGCTGACCATCTCCCTGAAAGACAGCCGCTTGCAGACCGCCCTGCGCATCCATAACACCCGCTCCCGGCAGGGCATCTGGGCCCTGCTGGACACCACGCCGCTGCCCGCCGATTTACGCCTGCCGTATGTGCCGGCGGACGCCCTGGCCTATGGCGCCAACCGGCTGGACCTGGCGGGGTTCTGGAACGCCCTGCCGGCCATGCTGACCCAGCTCAACCCCGCCCTGGGAGCATCCCAGCAGTTTTTCCAGGGCATGCTGCAGCAGACCTTCGGCGTGGAATTGAACAGCGATGTCTTCCGGCACCTGGAAAGCGCTTACGCGAGTTGTTCCCGGATGGAAGGCGCCCAAAGCCGCACGCTGCTGTATTGGCAGATCAAGAATCCCGCGGATGTTGCCGCAACCCTGGGGCGCCTGCTGGGAGATGCGGCGCCATTGCGCATGCAACTGGGCGACAATTTCCAGGTTGCGGAATTCCGCGGGCACCCGCTTTACACCTTCACGCCGGCCGGGGCCGGGGGCTCCAACGCCTGGAGCCTGGCGGTGGCCGGCCAATATCTGGCGCTGGGCGATGACGCCATGCTGCGCGCCGCCTTGCGCGCCCTGGGGGGCAAGGCAGGCGCCGGGACGGAATTTTACCAGAGCGCCGCCTACCAGGAACTGCTGCGCCAGAAACCCGCCAATGCCTGCGCCTACGGCGCGCTGGACCTGGCCCGCGGCATCCGGGAATACCTGTCCGGGCCCGAGTGGCGGCAAATGCGCCAGCGCTGGGCGAAATGGCGGGCGCAACAAAGCGCCGGCGCCCAAAAATGGGCCGGGCCGGATTTTGACCGCATGCCGCCGCCCGAAAAAATCGCGTCCTTTTTCGGCCCGCTGCTCTCCTACAGCGCCGCCACCGACGACGGCCTGGAAAGCATAACCGTCTGGATGACGCCGTGAATTAATTGTGGATTGTGAATCGAGAATTGTGGATTGAACGAAATCAGCCGCGGATTGAAAATTTAAAATCATAAATTCGACCAACGGCAACATGAGCCCTGACGAATTAAAAGGAGAACCAAACAATTTGGGTTGCGAGCAATGAAATTGGTCGACGCATTTCCTAATACACCGGCAGGTAGAACTATCGGCAACCAGTTGATTCGCAGCGCAACATCCGTCGGCGCTAATTATCGCGCAGCTTGCCGCGGGCGATCCAAAGCCGAGTTCATCGCAAAAATTGGCACAGTTGCGGAGGAATCCGAGGAAACTGCATACTGGCTGGAATTAATCATGGATGGAAAGCTTATAAAATCAGAATTGGTAAAGCCGCTTCACCAGGAAGCTAACGAACTGACCGCCGTCTTCACCGCCACCGGAAGAACTGCCAAGCAAAACCCACAATCTAAAATCAATTACCACACTCAATCTTCCATCCAAAATCCTCGATCTAAAATCCGCAATGCTTTACTGCTCCTGGCCGGAATTTTCCTGCCGCTGGATCTCATGGCCGACCCGCCGCCCGCGGCCGCGGGGCTGGGATTCCGCGGCATGGAAATCTACCGGTTCGAAAACGGCGCCGCGCTGCTGCACACCCATGATCTCAACGGCGACGGGATGGACGACATCGTCTTCGCCAACAACCAGGCATCGCGTCTGGAAGTCCTGCTGCGCGCGCAGCCGGCGCCGCCGCCGGAAGCCGGCCGCGCGCCCCGCCTCGAGGAAGCGTTCACCAACCAGGGCGTGGTGGTGGACCAGCAGATCATTGCCTGCCGGACGGCGGATTTGTACGGGTCCGGCCGGCCGGCCATCCTGACCATGGGCCGGGAACTGGGACTGCATGCCTATCGCTTTGCGGACAGCGCGCTGCAGCCCGCGCAAAATATTTTCCTGAAGGCGACCGAACGCCTGATGGACCTCCAAACCGCCGACCTGGACGGCGACGGCCAGGTTGACATCGTCGTCTGCCGCAAGGACAACCTGGAGATTTTATGGAATGACGGCGCCGGGCGGTTCGCGCGCCGCACGGAAATCGCCATCACCCCGCCGGATGCCCTGAAAATCGAGGCAGCGGACTTCACCGGCGACGCCCAGGCCGACCTGCTGGTTTTCCTGGCCGGCGAAGCCAACCTGCTCCGGCTCCGGCCCGGGGCCGGCGGCGGGAAGTTTGGTCCGGAATGCATCCTGCCCATTGCCCCCGCGCGCCGTTCTGCCGCCCTGCAGCTAGCGGCGGAAGGCCCGGCGCAGATCGGCAGCATCATCCAGAGCGGACGCGGCCTGCGCCTCTATGCCATCCGGCCCGACACCGCCGCCAGTTTCCTGGACCGGGATGAAATCCTGCCCCTGCGCATCGCCTTGCGGGGCGTCAGCCCGCGCGCGGCGCCGGCCTGGGCGGTCAGCGATTTTGACGGCGATGGCCATGACGATTGCTGCGTGGCCGCCCCGGAATTGGGGCAAATCCACATCTATCCGGGAAACGCCTCCGGCCTGGCGGCCGAACCGCGCTGCTATGATTCGCTGGCCGGTATCAGCGCCGCCAGCCTGACGGATAGCGGCGATCTGCTGGTATTCAGCGCCGCGGAAAAAACCGCCGCGGTGCATGAACGCGGCAACCCCGGCGTATTCCCGCGCCTGCTGCCGCCGCCCTCTCCCGGCCCGCTGATCGCCGCCGCCCTGCCCGACCGGCCGGACGCGATTTGGGTTTGCCGCGATCCCATTACCCGCGCCGCGACCCTCACGGTCCAGCCGCTGCATGCCGATGACACTGCCCCGGCGCCCTACGCCTTCCCCATCGCCCTCCCCAACGATCCGGACGCCATCCGCGTATTTCAGGTGGCGGACAAGACCATGGGCATCATGCTCTTCATCCCCTATCAGCCGCCGGCATTGTACCTGCTCTCGGACACCGAGGAACTGGTTAACGTCAAGTCCGCCTCTTTCAACACCGCGGATGCATCGCTGCGGCCGGCCATGAGCGACACCCGGCCGGGCGCCATGCTGCTGGCCCTGGGCAAAGTTGCCCGTGAATTTGCCTGGCAGACCAATGCCTGGCATCCGCGGCGGCAATTCAGCCCCGCCGCCGGCAATGCCAGCCTGGCCGCCGCCGTTTTTTTCCAGAAAACACCCGCCGGCCGCGGCGTGGTGATTTTCGACCAGGACGGCAACGATCTGCTATGGTTCGATCCCGCGGCGGACGCGCCCCGCCGCCTGCATATCGGCTTGCCGCTGGCCGCGCCGATCGGCCTGCACCCGCTGCGCGCCGCCGGCGGCCGGCAGGATGCCGGGTTGCTGCTGATCACGGCGCAGGAAATTTTCGTCTTCCACGACGCGCCGGCATCCTTCCGCCTGGAATACGACGCGGAATACACCTCCCCGGCCGACGAGCCCTCGCTGGCCGATGCCCGCCTGGTCCGCCTCGGCCGGCCGCCGCGCCCGCTGGTCGCCCTGACCGACACCCGCAACCGCGCCCTGGAGATTGTCGAACGCGGCAACCGCAAACTGCTCGAGCGCCTGGCCTTCCCGGTCTTCGAAGATCCCGGCTTTGCCGGCGCCCGCGCCGGCATGGAACCGCGGGAAGTCGCGGCCGGGGACATCAACGGCGACGGCATCGGCGACCTGGCGCTGCTGACGCACGACAAGCTGATCATTTATCTCGGGGAATGAAGCGGCATTGCGGATGAGCGGAAACGCTGCCCGGCGCCCGCCTGATTAAAACTCGGGGAGCGGCGGCGCGGATTCCTCGCGCAAGACCTGGCGATACTCGGCGCCGGCAGCCGCGTAAACGAAAAAAGCAATCGCCACCAGCGCGAGATTGAACGGCGGATATGCGCCCACCACCCCGAAAATCACCGCCAGCCCCTGGCCGATCCGGGCCGCCAGGCGGGTGGCTCCCAGCCGCCCCAGCCAGGGGGTCAGCAGCGCGCGCAAAACCCGGCCGCCATCCATGGGAAAAGACGGGAGCAGGTTGAACAACGCGAGGGCGAGATTGATCCAGGCAATTTTGGCCAGCACCTGGCTGGCGCGCAGCCAGTGCCATTGGTGGTCAACCACGCCGGCCGCCCACCAGCTGGCGGCGGCTAAAATCAGGCTGACCGCCGGGCCGGCCAACGCCAGCAAAAATTCCTGCCAGGGACGCGACGGCATTTTTTCCAGGCGCGCCGCGCCGCCAATCGGCAGCAACATGATTTCCGCCACCCGCACGCCCATGATCGTGGCCAGGATCGCATGCCCGAGTTCATGCAAGGCCACGCTGGCAAACAGCAGCGCCGCCATCGCCAGCCCCCAGAGCCAGGCCGTGACGCCCGTACCCAGGCCGGCGGTGAAACGCCAGGCGAACAACGGGAAGAGCACCAGAAGCGAATAATGGATGCGGACAGGGATGCCGCCGACCCGCGCGATTTGCATGGCCGAAGACATATCAGTCCCGGCGGTCCAATTCATTACGGACGGCCTGCGCGATCTTGTCCAGGCTCACCGGCTTGCGCAGGTAGGCGCCGGCGCCCAATTCCTGCGCCATGCCCACCCGCGCGGATTCCGCATAGCCGGAAAAGATAATGGCGCGCTGTTGGGGATTGATCTCCTTCATCTGGCGGTAAGTTTCCGTGCCGTCAATGCCGCCGCCCATGATCATGTCCAGCACGGCCAAGGCGGGCATGCCGCCATCCTGCAGGCAGCGGCGCATCAGCGCCAGGGCTTCCTCCCCGCTGGTGGCGCTGAGCACCTTGTAACCCAGCCGGGAAAGAATGCGCGAGGTGACCTCAATCTGCAACTGGTCGTCATCCACTACCAGGATGGTTTCCGTGCCGCCGACGTATTCCGTAACGGCCGCCTCGGTCATCTCCTCGCGGCAGACCGGGAAATACAAGCTGAAAGTTGCGCCCTGCCCGACGGCGCTCTCCACGTCAATATAGCCTTTGTGGTCCTTGACAATCCCATGCACCACGCTCAAGCCCAGGCCGGAGCCGCGCTGCCGGGTGGCTTCCTTGGTGGTAAAAAACGGGTCGAAAATCTTGTCCTGAATTTCGGGCGGAATGCCGTGGCCGGTGTCGGAAACCGTCAGCCGGATGTACTCGCCCTGAGCCACCGATTCGTATTTTTTCAAGGGTGTTTCCAGGTAAACGCCCTCGGTCTTGATGGTCAGCCTTCCATGGTTGTTCATGGCATCCAGGGCGTTCTGGCAGAGATTGTGGATCACCCGCAGGAGTTGTTCCGACGAACCCTTGATGTGCAACAGGGGCTCGGCCAGTTGCAAATCAACCTGCACGCCTTCGGTCTGGCCGCCGCGCTTGATCAGCACCAACACGTCCTCGATCACCGTGTTGATGTCCAGCACGCGCTGCTCATAATACCCGCGGCGCGAGAGCGCCAGCAGTTGTTGATTGATGTCCGCGATCTGCTGGGCGGTTTTTTCGATGATATCCAGATCCTGGCGGCACTGGGAATCGGGCGGCAGGGCCTCCCGGATAAAATGCGGGTAGGCCAGCAGGGGCGTCAAAAGATTATTGAAATCATGCGCGATATGGCCGGCGATGCTGCCGGCCATCTCCAGGCGTTCCGCCCGGTCAAGCTGGGCGCGGGTTTGAGCCAAATCGGCCTCGTCCTGCTTGCGTTTGCTGATATCGCGCACGAAAAAGCATAAATGCGGCTCCCGCCCCAGGTGCAGCAGGCTGGTGGCGATTTCGGCATGGAACAGGGTCAGGTTTTGACGCCGGCAACAGGCTTCGATCAGGGTGAAGCGCTCCTTTTTAAGGTTACTGATGATCGTGCCCAGAACGGCCGCATTAAACCCGCAGACAATATCGAAAATCGTCTTGGTGCACAGCTCTTCCATTTCGTAGAGAAAAAACTCATACGCCCGCCCGTTGGCATCCACCACCGCGCCCTGGCAATCGGTGATGAGCACGGCATCATAAATGCTCTTCATGAATTGCTGGTAAAGGGTGTTCTCGCCCGGGCTCAGGCGCGCCTTGACCGACAGGCGGGTGCTGAAAGACCGGCCCCGGATGGCGGGCATGCGCCGCGTCACCGGCGCATCCGTGTCGGCCTCGATCTTTATCCGCATGGTCTGGGATAATTTATTTTCTTCCGGCATGGACGCTGCTCCGATCTGCTCGTTCCCCGCGGTCATCCGCCCCGCGGCTGCAGAACTTTGGCGTAATTGACCAAGGGGTTGATGATTTCACTGGAATCAAACGGCTTGTTGATGAAAAGCATATTGTCGGGCATGGTTTCCGGCGGCGGTTTCAAGGAACCCGACAGGATCATGACCAGCGGCGGGCAGATGTTTTCAGCTTTCAGCTTTTGAATTAATGCCAGCCCGTCGATATCGGGCAGATGGACATCGCAGATAATGGCGTCAAAACGCTTTTGCTTCGCCAGGCTGGCCGCCTCCGCCCCGTTGGCCGCCGCGTTTAGCGCCAGGTTCGGTTCGCGTTGGAGGATCCTGGTTAACAGCTTGATGATGGCCAATTCATCGTCAACCATCAAAACATTGATCTTGGACATAACAGTTACCGCGCTTGGCTGGACACGCCGCCGCCCATGGCACCGCCAACAATTCACCACTATCATCAATTGTTATACTAATATACATGATATTTGGCGCACGTCAACTGGTAATTGGGCGCACCTGCGGCGCGATGCATACATCCCGCGCCAGCAAATCCGACAGTTCCGCCAGGCGCGCATCGGCATTGCCGGCGCGCAGGCGCGGAAACCGGTGATTATGCTGCACATAACCAGCGCCGCGGCGCAACATCACCCGGCCGGCGCGCACTTCCACCCCGGCAAGGCCGGCTGCCGCCGCGCGCAGCCGTATGTCTGCCAGCTTCAGCAGCCGTTCGGCCGGCGGCGGGAGCGGCCCGAAGCGGTCCGCCAATTCCGCGCGCAGCGCCGCCAGTTCGCCGGGCGCGGCGGCGGCCAGGCGCCGGAAAATTTCCAGCCGCAGCCGCTCGTCCTCGACATAATCGGCCGGCAGGAATGCGCCGTTGCCGGCATCCGCCGCCAGCGCGGAGAATTCGATAAAATCCAGATTGAGGGCGACGTCCACCAGGCGCGGCGGCGCGGCGGCGGCGGGGCCGCCGGCAACCGCGGCCACCGCCCGCCGCAAAAGCTGGCAATACAGCTCAAAGCCCACCGCTGCGATATGCCCGCTCTGGGCTGCGCCCAGCAGGTTGCCGGCGCCGCGGATTTCCAGGTCGCGCAAGGCCAGGCGGAACCCGGCGCCGGCGCCGCTGTATTCGACAATGGCGCCCAGGCGGCGGCGCGCATCGGCCAACAGATGGCCGTGGGCGGGCAGCAGGAGGTAAGCGTAGGCCTTGCGGCTGGATCGCCCCACCCGGCCGCGCAACTGGTAAAGTTCCGCCATGCCGAACCGGTCGGCGCGGTCAATCATGATGGTATTGGCGTTGGCGATATCCATCCCGCTTTCAATGATGGTCGTGCAGAGCAGCACGTCAAAATCGCCCGCCGCGAACCCATGCACCACGCGCGCCAGCTCGCCGGCGGCCATCTGCCCGTGCCCGATGCCGAGGCGGGCTTCCGGCGCCAGGCGCCGCAGGCGCTCGGCCATCCGCTGAATGGTCATGACGCGGTTGTAAAGGAAATACACCTGGCCGCCCCGGTTCAATTCGCGCAGGATGGCTTCGCGCACAAGCGCATCGTCCGCGCGGGCGATGATGGTTTCGATCGGCTGGCGCTCTGCGGGCGGGGTCTGGATCACGCTGATCTCGCGGGCGCCGGTCAGGCTCAAATAGAGCGTGCGGGGAATGGGCGTGGCGGTGAGCGTCAGCACATCCACCAGTTGTTTCATGTTTTTCAGGCGTTCCTTGTGCTCGACGCCGAAGCGCTGTTCCTCGTCAATGATCACCAGTCCCAGGTCCTGGAAAGCCACATCCGGCTGTACCAGGCGGTGTGTGCCGATGACGATATCCACCGCGCCGGCGCGCAGTTCCCGGATGATGCGCGCCTGGACGCCGGACGATTGAAAGCGGCAAAGCAACTCCACGCGCACGGGATAGGCCGCCAGGCGCTCGCGAAAGCTCTCGAAGTGCTGCTGGGCGAGGACGGTGGTCGGCACCAGCATCGCAACCTGCCGGCCGGCCAGCACGCATTTGAACGCCGCGCGCATGGCCACCTCGGTCTTGCCGTAGCCGGCATCGCCGCAGACCAGGCGATCCATGGGACGCGCCGTCTGCATGTCGCGCTTGACCTCCAGGATAGCGCGCTCCTGGTCCTCGGTTTCCTGGTACGGGAAGGCCGCCTCGAATTCATGCTGCCAGGGGACATCCGCAGGAAAGGCAAAACCGGGGCGCGCGCTGCGCAGCGCCTGGGTTTCCAGCAGGCCGGCCGCCAGGTCGCGCACGGCGGTCTCGGCGGCGCGCTTCTCGCGCTGCCAGCGGCCGCCCCCCAGCCGGTGCAGCGCCACCGCATGCGGCCGGCCGGCGCCGACATAACGGCTGAGCAGGTGGGCCTGGGCCACCGGCACATACAGCCGCGCCTGGTCGGCATACTCCACGGTCAGCGCCTCCTGGCGCTTGCCGTTGAAGTCAATTTCGTAAAGCCCCAGGTAGCGGCCGATGCCGTGTTCGACATGCACCACCAGATCGCCCGGCTCCATCTTCAACACATCGGTGATGGTGTCGCCCGCCGCCGCCAGCGCGGCGCGGCGCGCGGCCTGGCGGCCGGCGCCGCCGCGCAACCACTTGCGCCGGCCGATCAGATTGGATTCCGAGACCACCGTCAGCCGCAGCAAGTCATTGTCGAACCCATCCGACAGCGCGCCCGGGCACAACTCGAACGGCAGGCTGGGATACAACTCGCGGAAGCGCTCCATGGCGCCGGATGTGCCAAAGAACAGGCAGACGCGCCGGCCATGCCGGGCCATCCGCGCCAGGTCCTCCAGCCAGCCCCGGCGCTGCGATTCAAAAATATCCGGCGCCAGCGGATTCTCCCGGCCGCTGAACAACGGCGGCAGCGCACGGAATCCCAAATCCGTCACCTGGTCCGATTCCGGAACCTCCTCCCCGCCGATATAACATTCCCACACCCCGGTCGACGCCGGACGCGCGGCCGGCGCCGCCGGGGCGGCCATCGCTGCCAGGGTGGCCCGCACTGCCGGCAAGGGCGTCAGCCGGCCGGCGGCGACCTCTTCCGGCGCGGCCTTGAGCAGGATGTCCGCATGCGCTTCGATTCCGGTAATACCGCCCGGCGCCGCGGAATCGGCAGCGCCGGCCGGCTCAAACCACAGGTAAACGGCATCCGCCGGCAATTGTTTGACGGGGGTCTCCCAGGTTGCCGTTGCGGATTCGGGAGCGGCCGCGCCGTTATCCGCCAGGATCAACAGTTCATCAGCCCTGGCCTGGGAGCGTTGCGTCAGGGGGTCGAACCAGCGCAGGGATTCCACCATTTCGCCCGAAAATTCCACGCGGCACGGCCATTCCGTCCCCGGCGGCCAGACGTCCAGCAAACCGCCGCGGCGCGCCGCCTGCCCCGGCGTTTGCACCTCCGCCGTCACCTCGTAACCATCCGCCGCCAGCCGCTCGAGCAGGGCCACCGGATCATGGCTGGACCCCGGCCGCAGGCGCCAGGCCTGCTGCCGCAGATCAGCCGGCGGCGGCGCGGTCTGCATCAGGGCCTGGACGCAGGTCACCACCAGGGGCGCGGGCATACCCGCAAGCTTGTACAAAACCTGCGCGCGTTCCCCCTGCAGCCGCGCGCGCCGGGCGCGGTCCCCCGCCAGGCGGGCCGCGTTGCCGGCGCCGGCAGCGGCGGGCTCATCCGTGGCCACCGCGCCGGGATCGTCCGCCGGCAGGCGCAAGATTCCGTCCGGATCGTGGAAGACTTCCAGGTGACGCTGGAATTCATCGAGCGTCCGCAGGCTGTCGGTCACCACCACCACCCCGCGCCGGAACGTCCGGCGCAACTCCGCTGCGAGGAAAGCGGCCGCGGAAAACGGCAAGGCCGGCAGCCGGCAGACGCGCGCAGCCGTAAACGCCTGCCGCAAAAGCAGTTTGATCTCCTGATTAAACTTCAAATCAGCCATGGCCGTCCCAATTGATTAACGCCCGATAAAGGATAAAACAAATCCCGGCAAAGGCAACTTTAATTCCAACTCCCGCCGAGTGGATAAAGTATGACCTGAATTTTGCACGAATATTGGCGTTGAAATGATTTGAAGTAATCACAGAGCG
>CAZYXU010000115.1:0-12053 GCA_964650945.1 uncultured Verrucomicrobiota bacterium
CCAGCCTGGCCCGGCCTTTGGCCCAGGCACGTAACCCAGCAATCTGCTCGGCCATGGGTTTGACAGCGGCACCATGTCGATCAGCGCCACGGAGACTGTCTATAAAACCCGGTATTTATTGGGTTTTATGGCGGGTTTGCGAACGCCGGCAGGGGGGAACTGGTGCGCCTGGCGGGGGTTGAACCCACAACCTTCGGCTCCGGAGGCCGACACTCTATCCAATTGAGCTACAGGCGCGCAAACGGGCTGCAATTGAAGAAGAAGCATAACCAACTTGGCCGCGCTTGGCAAGCATGATTACCAGCGGGACGCATTTTTGGCGGAATGCGCCTTGTATGCGCCAAGCCGTGGCGCCGCTACTGGCTGCAACTGTAGTAGCCGAACGGCGTTCGGCATCCTTCCGGAATGCTGCGCCACGCCGTGGCGCCGCTACAGTCCGGCGGCGTCACTCCGGCCGGCTGGCAGCGGCCAGAGCGCGCACGTAATCGCCCACACCGTCTTCCAGTTCGGTAAAAGCCTCGTGATAGCCGGCGGCGCGCAGCTTGGCCATGTCCGCCTGGGTATGATACTGGTACTTGTCGCGCAGTATTTCCGGCATGTCTATATATTCAATCTGGCAGGGAATTTTCATGGCGGCAAATACCGCCCGCGCCAGGTCGTTCCAGGTGCGCGCCTTGCCCGTGCCGCAGTTATACAATCCGCCCACCTCCGGGTGGTCATGGAAAAACATGGTGGCGGCCACGGCATCGCGCACGTAAATGAAATCGCGCCGCTGTTCGCCATCCCGGAAATCGGGGCGATACGAACGGAACAAGCGCATTTGACCGGTAGCGCGGATTTGACCGAAAGCCTTGTGCACCACGGAACGCATGTCGCCCTTATGGGCCTCGCCGTAGCCATAGACATTGAAATACTTCAAGCCGGCGATGCGATCGAAGAGACGATGACGCAAAGCCCACAAGTCGAACATCTGCTTGGAATACCCGTACATGTTCAAGGGGTTCAGGCGCGGGGTCAGCGCGTCGGCGTCGGAATACCCCAGGGCGCCGTCGCCGTAAGTGGCGGCGCTGGAGGCGTAGATAAACCGCTTGCCCGCGGCCAGGCACCACTCGCACAATTCGCGGGTATAGCGGTAATTGTTGTCCGCCAGGTAATCGGCGTCTTTTTCCGTGGTGTCGCTGCAGGCGCCCAGGTGGAACACCGTGGCCGTGTCCGCGGCCCAGGGCGTCCGCCCCTCCCGCAGCAGCCGGCGGAATTCATGCTTATCCAGGTAATCCTCGAAGGCCAGCCCGGCGAGGTTGCGCCATTTTTCCGACTGGCCGAGATGGTCCACCACCAGGATGCCGGTTTCGCCGCGGGCATTGAGCGCCGCCACCAGGTTGCTCCCGATGAATCCCGCGCCGCCGGTGACAATGAATTTGATATCCATGGTTCAGCTCTCCCGCATCCGCTCGATCATCCGCGTGGAGGACAATCCCTCAACCAGCGGCGCCAGCACCACCCGCCCGCCATGCTGCTCGACCCATTCGCGCCCGCTGACGTAATGCGCCCAGTCCGCGCCCTTGACCAGCACATCGGGCGTAATCTCCCGGATCAAGGCCGCCGGCTCATCCTCGCCAAACACGACCACGTAATCCACGCATTCCAGCGCCGCCAGCACCACCGCCCGTTGCGCCTGGGGATTGACCGGCCGCGCCGGCCCCTTGATGCGGCGCACGGAGTCATCGGAATTCAAACCCACGAGCAAGGCATCTCCCTGCCGGCGGGCGAATTCCAAATAAGACACATGCCCGGCATGCAGCAGGTCAAAACAGCCGTTGGTGAAGACCAGCGTCCGCCCGGCGGTACGCAATTGCGCGCGCACGCGCTGCATATCGCCCAATGCCAGAATTTTTGACTCCGCTAAACGCATGCTGTAAGGGTATTGTAATCCGGCATTGAGCGCAAGCTCAAAGCATCAGCCACGGCATCCAAGGCGCAGGCATCATCCGCAATTGCAGAAGGCTTGAAGCGCGCCGGGAGTTACGGGCGTTTTAACGCGCATGCCGGAATCAACTCGTTCGATTCGCCGCGCGCCTCTCCGGCGAGGGGCAGGATCAGGCTGAACACGGTGAGCTGTTCATCCGAACGCGTCAGGGTCAAGTCGCCGCCATGGGCACGGGCGATTTCGCGCGCCAGACTCAAGCCCAGGCCGGTGCCGTCAACCTGGCGGCCGCGCGACTTGTCGGCGCGATAGAACCTTTCAAACAGGCGCGGCTGATCCTTCGCGGCAATACCCGGACCGGTGTTGGCGATGGTGAAAACGGCCCAGGGCGGCGCGGCGCGTAAAACGACCTCGATCATGCCGCGTGCATCGTTGAATTTGAACGCATTGCCGAGCAGATTCAGCAGCATCTGGTTCAACAGATCGGCATCCGCCATCACCGCCACATCTTCAGCAAGGTCCAATCGCAATTGCAAAGAAGCCGCGATGGCGCGCAGATCGTCGCAGGCTGCCGCTACCATCCCGGCCGGCTGAAGCCGTTGCGGCGACAAACACATCCGCCCGGAATCCGCCTGCGCCAGCAGCAGCAATTTGCGCACAATTTCCTTCAACCGCTGGACTTCCGCCAGCAGTTCGCCATAAGTGACCTGCTCGGACGAACCGTCCGGGGCGCGCTGCAAGGCTTGTTCCAACTCGCCCTGCAATAGCATCAAAGGTGTTTTCAACTCATGCGCGGCATCCGCGCTGAACCGGACGGCCTGCCGGTAACTGCGCTCCAGCCGCTCCAACATGCTGTTGATGACGTTGATCAGCCGTTGGAATTCCGTGTCCGCGTGGGTTGCGGGAATGCGCTGATCCAAACGCCGGGCCGTGACGGCCGCCGTGGTACGCGCAATCAACTGCACCGGGCGCAAGGCCGCCTGGGCCAGCAACCAGCCGCCGCCCGTCAATAACAACAGCGCCACGACGGCCGATACAAGGAAGGCCGCGCGAAAACGCCGCACTTCCGCGCGAAACTCCGATAAATCCATGCCGATGGCCAGCGTGATTTCATCATTGCCCACGACAATGATCCGCCACTCCGCACCGGCAGTGGCGATGGTATGATATTCCGGCGGCTTGACGCGCATCTGCGGCGGCAACGGAAAATCCGGCATCCAGAGCGCGCCATAGCTCCACACGCTCGCCGCCATTGACAGCATGCCAAACCAACTCTGGAGCCAAGTCCGCGCCGAATGCGGACCGCCGCCGCCCACACCCGGCGGATGGAATGGCCGCGGCGACTCGCTGCCGTCAGCAGGCGGCGGCGGTGGCTTGTTTGTGCCATCATCCATAGCGGGCGGGGACGGCAATACGGCGGAAAGTTCCACGGGCCATTGAGGGGAAACATAAATATCCCGGCCCCGCGCATCCGCTACCCGTACAATGAAATGCTTGCGCGACTCATCGCCATAAAGCGCTTGCAAAGACGCGTCATACCGCGCCCAATGCTGCAACGGTTTGGGGTTGCGCACCTGGGCATCCGCCAGCGCCCGCAATTCATGATTCAAGCGTTCGTGGCCAATCCGCCAGATCACCGAGGAAAAATACAAGCCGAATGCCAGCAGCACCCCGCCCGAGAGGCAGACGCTGAGCAACCCGATTTTAAAGCGGAACGAACGCAACATCAGGCCTCCCTAGGCTTATGAAAGCGATAGCCAACGCCCCGAACTGTCTCAATCAGAGCGCCGGCTTGCTCGCTTCCCAGTTTTTGGCGTAAGCGCTGGATGTAAACATCCACCAGATTGGTCTGCGGATCGAAATCATAGCCCCAGACGTGCTCCAATATCTGGGTCCGCGTCAACACCCGCCCCGGCGCGCGCATGAGATATTCCACCAGGCTGAACTCGCGCGGGGTCAATTCCACCGCCGTCTCCCCGCATTTGACTTCACGGGTGATCAAATTGACTGTCAGGCCCGCCGCCCGCAGCAGGCTGAGTTTCTCGCCAGACGCGCGCCGCATGACGGCCTGAACGCGGGCCAGCAATTCCTCGATGAAAAACGGCTTGGGCACATAATCGTCGGCGCCGGCATTGAGTCCCTCGATCCGCTCGTTCGTTTCCGCGCGCGCCGTCAGCAAAATCACCGGCACGGTATTGCGCCGTTCCCGCAATCCCCGCAGGATGCTCAAACCGTCGCGGCCGGGCAGCATGATATCCAGCACAATCAGGTCAAAGTTTTGCGTAGTGGCCAGACTGAAAGCCTCGTTGCCATTGCAACTGACCGTCACGGCAAAACCCTGTTCTTCGAGTCCCTTGCGAATGAACCCGGCGATTTTCTTTTCATCCTCAACCACCAGAATGGCCATAGAGACTCCCCGCGAGCGATCCGGGATGCGCGACACGGAATACAAGCGTCTTCTTCCGGAAATCCAGCGCTGTTGATCGCGCATCCTGCAACCTTGCGTGCAACTACAGTAACACAAACACCGCTGCGCGCCAAGCGCGCAGACTGACAGCCCAGACTGGCAGTTATTGCCCGTACATTTCCGTCAGTTGCCGCACACTCGGCATGGCGGAATAATACTCACCCTGCGGTCCGATATAGCCGTCCGCATTTTTCTTCAGGGTCACCGCTGTAAAACCCTGGCCGTTTTTATTGGGAACATTGATGATCAAGGCGCCCGCCATATCCGTATTTACCACCACCGCCGCCGATGGGGCGGGGGCAACCGCAGGGGTGACAACTGTCGCGGTCGCGGGTATGGCCATCATCACCGGAACGGCCGTTGCCGCCACCGTGACGGCGGGGCGCACCTCAACGATCTGCGCCGGCCTTTCCACTACGACATATTCATACGGCGTGGCCTTGTAATAGGTTGCGCCAACCCGGTAATAGACCACGCCATCAATCAGCAAGCGCTCCGCGCCGCCGGGAATGGACACCAACCGTGGCGGCGGGTCCACCATGATATAGCCCTGAGAGGTCCATTGATAGAAGACGCCGGCGCACAGAAAATATGTGAGCCCTCCCAGAAAAACAGGAATGGCGGGAGCCGGCAGCCACGGGATCGGCCCGGAGCCATGGTGGCCTGGTCCGGACCGGTGTGGTCCGTGCCCGGGCGCGGGGAAATGCCAAGGCTGGGGCGGACCGTGCGGTCGGCCCGGCTGCGCGCAAACGGCGCCAGTCAAACAAGCAGCAGTAATAATTGCCACGGTAGTTTTATGCATGTGATCTCCTCAAGGCGGGCGCACACCCGCAACCGAATATTGCCGCAGCCAGCGGAATGTAACTGGCAAGGGCGCTTTGGCGCCAATGCCCGTTAGAAAAGCACACCAACAGTAATTTTTGACCAGTAATATCACACCGAATTATCCAAGACTTCGAGGCTCACCCGCCGGGCGGCGGCGGCATATGCTGCGCCTTGAATTCCACCAACGTGACACTGCCGTCGCCATCCGTGTCCAATTCCGTCAGACTTAGGCTACGGCCACGGTGGCCGGACGATTTTGACGAAAGCTCCGTTGCGGACAGTTTTCCATCGCCATCCGTATCCAGCATGGTGAAGCGGGCTTCCATCATAAACCCGTGCATTTCCTCCCGGGTGACCGCACCATCGCTGTCGGCATCCGCCGCGGCAAAGGCGGCGGCGCTGTCAGCCTTGGCGATCGGCGCCTGCGCGAACTCCGCCTGCGAAAGCTTGCCGTCGCCATTTGCATCCAATGCTTCAAAACCGCCGCGCCGCGGCGGTTGCGGCCGCCCGGAATTGTCCTGCGCGCACACCCAGCCGGTCAGACCAGCGCCCAACGCCAGGCAACAACCGATTTGTTTAATGTTAGCATGCATGTTTTTGATCCTCTTTTTTTTAATTTTTCAACAAGCCGGCAGGAACAATCTCATGCCGGCGTTTCCACGGCAGACCCAAACATTACCGTTGCCACAGCCACTCCCATCGTCTGGTTTGCACGCCTCCTTTCCGTCACGGACCGGCGCCATCGCGCGGACGCCTTTTTGTCTTTGCTGATGCATTGAACCAAATACAGATGACAAATTTCCCCGCCCGATAATTACGGCTTTGTAATTTTCAAGACATGATCATGTAATCTAAATACGCTTTAATGCCGCCAGATTGAAAGGAGCATAAGCGCGCCTCAAACCATCGCCCGCATGCGCGTCCAGACAAAATTATGAAAACATTCCAAGCTGCTTTTGCAATCTTACCGGTTCTGGCATTGTTGGTGGAACACACCATTGCCCAGGGCCCGCCGCCCGACACGGCGCGCACAACGGCAATCATCGCCAAATTCGACCGCAATGGCGATGGCAAGTTGACGGAAGAAGAAATGCGCGCCGCACAACCGGGGATGCCGGCTGGCGCTGCCGATACTCACGCATCCAGCCCACCCGCCGCCCGTGGCACGCAGGATGACCGCGCGTTAAAAAACGCTGAATTCATCCAAAGGCTGCTGGATAAATTCGACACCGATGGCGACGGCAGTTTGAATTATGCCGAGATGGACGGCTGCCGGCGGTTTCTTCGTGACAATCAAACAGCCGGCGGTAAAACGGCCACGGGAAAATGAGTTTAAAGGCATGGCCCGCGGGAGTGAATGCAAAAATGCAAGATCGTCATCATGCTCATCAAGCCCAAAACGGCCGGCACTGGCCGCTGATGCTGGCCTTGGCGCTGGCCGGGCAACTGGCCGGCGGCGGCGCGGCGGAAACGGTTCTGACTTGGGAGGAATGTATCCGCCGGGCGGCGGCCGCCAATCCGTCGCTGACAGCGGCGCGCGCGCGTGTGGCCGCCGCATCGGCCGGCACCCGTGTCGCCCGCGCCGATTTGTTGCCACAATTTACGCTGAACGGCAATGCCGCGCGCAGTGACCGGGACACCCAGGGACAGAATACCGCCCTGAGCGTCGCCGCTCAAGTGACCCAGTCGCTTTACAGCGGCGGCAAAAACCGGGCCAACCTGCGGCTGGCCAACGCCGCCTTGAACCAGACCGAAAGCGCGGCCTTGGAAACCGCGGCCGAAGTGACCTATCGTCTGCGGGCGGCGTTTATCGCGTTGTTATACGCCCAGGAACAAACCAATCTGCTCCACACCGTTCATGACCGGCGCGCCGAAAATCTGGAAATGGTGGACTTGCGCTACACCGGCGGTGTGGAACACAAGGGGTCGCTGGCCTTGAGCCAGGCGTCACTCCAGGAAGCCACAACGGATTTGGAACAAGCCGGACGCGAAGTGGGCGTTGCCGCCGAAGTTTTGCGGCGCGTGATCGGCGATGCGACCGCCAACGCCGGACGCTGGGCGGCAACCGGCACGCAGGAACTTCAGGCGGCGCCCGGCGCCGCAATCTGCGATGAACTGGTTCGCGCAACTCCGGAATACTGCCAGGCATTGGCGGTAGCCGACGCCGCCCGCGCCACCCTGGATGCGGCGCGCGCCGGATTCCAGCCCGGAGTTGACCTGACCGGCAGCCTGGGCCGCCAAGGCGATGAAAACACCTTCAACGACGATGGGTGGAGCGTTGGGGTGAGCCTGACGCTGCCGCTCTGGCCCGGCGGGCGGAATTATCATAACTATACCCAGGCCCGGGCCAAACTGGCCGAAGCCGAGGCGCAATTGGCGGAAACCGCCAATGCGCTTTACAGCGAGTTGACCGAGGTTTTACGCAATTATCGAAATGCCGTGGAAGATATCGCCGTCCGCCGCAAATATCTGGAAGCCTCTCAATTGCAGGCGGAAATCGCGCGCGAACAATATGCCAACGGCCTGCTGGGATTTGAAAACTGGGATACCATTGAAAACAACCTGATCACGGCCGCGAAGCAGATGCTGGAAACCAACCATGCCGCGCGCGCCGCCGAAGCCGCCTGGTGGCGCGCGACCGGCGTGAACGCTTTTGCGGCGGCGGATGTAATTTATTAATCTTCTCATTAATTATCAGAGGAACGCCAAATAAAAATGAAGACAAAATCCTGGATCATATTGGCGGCCGGCACGGCCGCCATCGTCGGCGGCGCGCTCTGGGCCCGGCGCCATTGGCCGGCGGACGGCGCCGCCGCCGCGTCTTATACGCCCATCGCCTTCACACGGGAACACCTGGAAATCGCCATCGAATCCACCGGGCTGGTGGAACCGCGCAACCGGTTGGAAATCAAGCCGCCCTTGGCCGGACGGATCGAGGAAACGCTGGTCACGGAAGGCCAGGAGGTAAAACAGGGGGATATTGTGGCGCGGATGAGTTCCACTGAACGCGCCACCCTCCTGGATGCCGCCCGCACCAAGGGCCCCGCCATGCTGCAAAAGTGGGCGGACGCCTATCAGCCCACCCCGCTGATCGCGCCGCTGACCGGAACGATCATCGCCCGCAACATCGAACCGGGTCAGACGGTGGACTCCAGCGACGTGGTGCTGGTAATGTCCGACCAATTGATCGTCACCGCCCAGGTGGATGAGACGGACATCGGACAAATCCATCTCGGCCAGAGCGCCGCCATCTCGCTGGACGCCTACCCCGCCGTGCGGGTCAAGGGCACGGCCCGGCACATCGCCTACGAAGCCGTCACCGTCAACAACGTCACCATTTACGAAGTGGAAGTGGACCTGGAGCAAATTCCGGAATGCATGAAGAGCGGGATGACCGCGACGGTAAAGTTTGCAGTCGCGGCCTGCGATGACGCCCTGACCCTGCCGGCGGACGCCGTGCTGGCCGCCGGCGACCGGCAGACAGTGCTGGTGCAGGCCGACCCCGCCCGGCCGCCGGAGCGCTGGCGCGTGCTGACCGGTCTGGCGGCTGGCGGGCGTGTGGAAATCCTGGCCGGATTGGACGGCAGCGAGACGGTGTTGCGGCCGGACTTTACGCTGCCGACGGCCGGCGCATCCGGCTCCTCGCCGTTGATGCCTGGCCCGCGGAAACGCTGATATGATCGAACTGATTGACATTCATAAGACCTACCGGAACGGCGCGCAACCGGTGCATGCGCTGCGGGGGATATCTTTGCAGATCGCCCCGGGAGAATTCATCGCGCTCACCGGCCCGTCCGGGTCGGGCAAATCCACCCTGATGCACATTTTGGGGCTGCTGGACACGCCGACGCATGGCATTTACCGGCTTAACGGCCGGGAAGTCTCCGCGCTCACCGAGGATGAATCCGCCGGCTGGCGCAACCGTTCGATCGGTTTTATTTTTCAAACGTTCAACCTGCTGCCGCGGACTTCGGCCCTGGAAAATGTGGCCCTGCCCCTGATTTACAGCAACCAGCCCGCTCCCACCAGTCCGGCGGAACTGTTAAAAATGGTCGGATTGGGAAACCGGGAAAAACACACCCCGAATGAATTATCCGGCGGCCAGCAACAGCGTGTGGCCATCGCCCGGGCGCTGGTCAACCGGCCGCCGATCCTGCTGGCGGACGAGCCAACCGGCAACCTGGACAGCGCCAGTTCCGCGGAAATCCTGGCCATCCTCCGTAACCTGCATCAATCCGGCCTGACCGTCATCCTGGTCACTCACGACCCGGAAATCGCCCGGCGCGCGGATCGTTTGATCGTCCTGCGTGACGGTAAAATCACGGATGACTCCGGGCGCAAACCGCTCTCGGCGGCGGCGCCGCCGCCGGCCGCCGCCGCGGCGGACGCGCCGGCCGGCCGTATCCGGCGCAAAGTGCTAGAAGGCCGGGCGCTGCTGAAACAGGCGGCGCGCGCGCTGGGCGCCAACAAGACCCGCACGCTGCTCTCCATGCTGGGCGTCCTGATCGGCGTGGCCGCCGTCATCGGCGTGTTGGCGCTGGGCGCCGGCGCACAACAGACCATCGAGGAACATGTCCGGGCCATGGGCGCCAACCTGCTGGTGTTGCGCACGGCAGGCGGACACAGCGGCGGAGTGGCGCTGGGGACGGATTCCGCCGCCCGGCTGACGCCCGCGGACGCGGAATATCTCAAAACCGCCATCAGCACGCTGAGCGATGCCGCACCCAGTGTCAACGGCAATGTGCAGGCGACTTACGAAAGCAACAACTGGCGCACACGGGTTTTGGGAGTCACGCCGAATTATTTCGCCATGCATGCCGTCACCCCGGCATTTGGGCGTATTTTCACCGCCGCTGAGCTTCAACAACGGGCGCGCGTGGCCGTCGTCGGCATCACCGTCTCGGAAAAGCTGTTCGGCGCGGCCAGCCCGCTGGGCCAAACCATCCGGCTGAATAAAGTCGCCTTTGAAATCGTCGGCGTCCTGCCGACGATGGGCTCCACTCCCATGCAGGATGCCAATGACCAGGTGATTATTCCCATCACCACCGCCATGCACCGCCTGCTGGGCAAGACCTATGCCGACTCGATTGAAATGCAGGTGGACGATGCAGCGCATCTGGAATACACCGAGGCGGCGGCGGTGGTGCAAATGTACAAGCGCCATCGTATTCCCGCGGAACGCACGGGGGTGTTCAGCGTGTTCAACATGGCCGACATTCAGAAGATGCTGACTTCCACCAGCCAGACCATGTCCTGGCTGCTGGCCGGCATCGGCGCCATCTCCCTGCTGGTGGGCGGCATCGGCATCATGAACATCATGCTCGTCTCGGTCACGGAGCGCACCCGGGAGATCGGGCTGCGCAAAGCGCTGGGCGCGCGGCGCGCCGACATCCTGACTCAGTTTCTATTGGAATCCGCGGCGGTAGGCGTCTGCGGCGGCATCATCGGCATCGCGTTGGGTTGCGGCGCCGCGCTGGCAATGAGCCGGCTGGCGGGATGGACCACCGCCATTACCGGCGCCAGCATCCTGTCCGCTTTCGGGTTTTCCGTCGTCATTGGCATGGTGTTCGGGCTTTGGCCGGCGCAAAAGGCGGCGCGCCTGGCGCCGATTGAAGCCTTGCGACACGAATAAGAAAATCCTTGGGTGCGTTGGGCGCAGCCGCCCCGATCACCGGCTGTGAAGTCAGTGAATGCGACACCAGCAACAGTCCGGACCTTATCAGCGGATGCTCCACATGGTGCCGCCATGCGTGAACTCGTAGGCCCCGATATCCACGCGGCGCAGGTAGACATCCACCCGGTGGCGCCCGTCAAAATCCACCGCACCGGCCATCCAAGCGTCATTCACGCCGGCATTGAGGCAGGGCGAATCCTCGCGCAGGTGAAAATCGCC
This sequence comes from uncultured Verrucomicrobiota bacterium, assembly GCA_964650945.1. Lineage (GTDB taxonomy): Bacteria > Verrucomicrobiota > Kiritimatiellia > JAAZAB01 > JAAZAB01 > JAXGPF01. The sequence goes on from CAZYXU010000115.1 coordinate 11,110, forward strand.
CGCTTCCAGGTTGACATAGCCGGGATGGGTATTCAGCAGATTGTTGGTTCCCTGCAGCGTAGCGCCGTAAGGATTGTACCCGATGCAGCAGTTGGTGAAGGCATATCCCGGCGCATTAGCGTTGATCTCCCGATAACTCGCGCTGGTATCGGCGCGGTTGCTGCAAATGACCGTATTGCGTATCCACCCGCCCTTGTTGCAATAGACCCCGCCGCCATAAGTGGCGGCCACATTGCTGACGATGGTGCAATTGACCACAGTGCCCGTGGTGGCGGAGTAGAAGTAGACGCCGCCGGCGGAAGCCTGGCTGAAATTGCTGACAATCAGGCAATTGTACATTGTCGGGTTGTTAGTGAGGGCAAAGCGATAATAAACCCCGCCGCCGCCTTCCGTCCCCAGGGTCCGATTACCGCTAATGACGCTGTTCCATAACTCACCCTTGGCAAAATACACCCCGCCGCCGCCGTATCCGCCGGTATTGTCGGTGATCAAGCAATCGCTGACCAGGCCGCCATTGATATAGATTCCGCCGCCGCCGCCGGTGATTGGATTGGTGTTGCCCCGGATGATACAGTCCCGGATTTCACCGCCGACAATGTATAACCCGCCGCCCTGCAAAGTGCTGAGTGTCCGACACCCTGTGACCACGCAATTAGTGAGCAGGCCCTTGCCGATGACCACCCCGCCGCCCTGCGACGCCCCGCCGCAGCCGTTGGTGATCGTGAGGCCGGCAACCACCGCGCCGGTATGATTGATATAAAAACCGCGGTTGGTCGTGACGGGATAATTGCAATCCAGAACGACCTCATCGGCATTGCCGCTCCAGCCGCGCACCGTGATGGCATTGGTGATGGTGACTCCCTCCGCGAAAACATAATGGCCATTGGAGACAACCACGGTATTGGTGACCAGGCCGTCGCCGGTCAGCCGCACCGCGTTGCTGA
>CAZYXU010000116.1:0-11972 GCA_964650945.1 uncultured Verrucomicrobiota bacterium
AACTGACGGAAATTCCTTGCATTCTCCGCGCCGGCTGTTAGAATGCCTTTGTTTCTACGTGTAGTATCGGAGGAGTTTTTGCCCGGAGGCAGCCACCATGGGCGCGGAACCACTGACCGAGATCGCCGGCGTACTGGCGGGCATGCGCCATCCGGCGGAAGTGCGGGATTGGTTGCAGGCATTGTTGACGCCCTGCGAACGCGACCGCATTTGCCTGCGCTGGCGGCTGGTCTGCCTGCTGGCGGACGGCGTGCCGCAGCGGGAAATTGCCCGGCGGCTGGGCATCAGTTTGTGCAAGATCACCCGCGGCTCGCGGGAGCTCAAGCGCGGCCCCCGTCTTTTCCGCAAGGTTGTAGAGCAGCGCACCGCGCCGCATCCATAAGACCGCGCATTATTCATCATCTTGGAACGGAACGTTTTAATCACACCAAACCAGGGAGCAGAAAAATGAGCCAAGCCGTCAAAGTGTTGCTGAACGACGAGGAAATGCCGCGCCAATGGTACAATATCCAGGCGGACCTGCCGCACCCGCTCCCGCCGCCCCTGAAGAAAGACGGCAGCCCGGTCGGCCCGGATGACCTGGCCCCGGTGTTCCCGATGAACATCATCGAGCAGGAAGTCAGCCGGGAGCGCTGGATTGACATTCCGGCGCCGGTGCTCGAAAAACTGCGGATCTGGCGCCCCAGTCCGCTCTGCCGGGCCGTCAACCTGGAAAAAGCTTTGGGCACCCCGGCCAAAATCTTCTATAAAAACGAAGGACTTTCCCCCGCCGGCAGCCACAAGGGCAATACCGCGGTGGCCCAGGCTTATTACAACAAGGTCTTCGGCATCAAACGACTTACCACCGAAACCGGCGCCGGCCAGTGGGGCAGCGCTCTCGCCATGGCCTGCCAGATGTTCGGCCTGGAGTGCAAAGTATACATGGTGCGCATCAGTTTTACACAAAAGCCGTTCCGCAAGATGCTGATGCGCGTCTGGGGCGCCGATTGCGTCGGCAGCCCCAGCCCCGACACCCAGTCCGGCCGCGCCATCCTGGCAAAATCGCCGGATTCGCCAGGCAGCCTGGCGATCGCCATCAGCGAAGCCATCGAGGATGCCGTGACCTCCAAGGACACCCGTTACTCGCTCGGCAGCGTCCTGAACCACGTGCTGGTGCACCAGAGCATCATCGGGCTGGAAGCCCAGAAGCAGTTTAAAAAAATCGGGCTTTACCCCGACGTGGTGATCGGCTGCGTCGGTGGCGGTTCCAACTTCGCCGGCATCAGTTTCCCGTTCATTTGCGACAAGATTCACGGCCAGAACGTGCGCGTGGTGGCGGTGGAGCCGACCGCCTGCCCGACCCTGACCCGCGGTCCCTTCGTTTACGATGCCGGCGACGTCGCCATGATGACGCCGCTGCTGGCAATGCACAGCCTGGGCCACGGGTTCGTGCCGGCGCCGATTCATGCCGGCGGCCTGCGTTACCACGGCATGGCGCCGCTGGTCAGCCATGTCGTGCGCGAAGGCCTGGCGGAAGCGTGCGCCATCCAGCAGTTGGAATGCTACGAGGCGGCGATGCTCTGGTCGCGGACGGAAGGATTCATTCCGGCGCCGGAGACCTCGCACGCCATCGCCGCGGGTATCCGGGAGGCCAAGCAGGCCAAGGAGGAAGGCAAAGAGCGCGTCATCCTGCTGAACTGGTCCGGCCACGGCTTGATGGACCTCACCGGCTATGAGGCATACCTGGATGGCAAACTGAGCAACTACACGCTGCCGGAAGCCGACCTGCAGAAATCCCTGCGCGATCTGGAAGGGCTGCCCAAGCCGCCGCCGCTGTGATTTAAGGTTGACTTTTGCCGCCGCCAAGGCACAATCTTCCCAGTCGCATGCGAAACCGGCATGTGCCAAGTCTTTGCATATTCTAACAACGGAAGGATTTTTTAAAAATGTCCCAACATGCCAGTTTAAAAGCGGCCAACAAGATTGTCACCAAGCGCAATGTTTTGAAGCGGTTTGAACGCGTGGATTTGCTGCGCGTGCGCGGCAAATGGAAAGACGGCGACCGCGGGCTGGGCCTGCCCAAGACCAAGCCGCAGGATTGACGTCGGCGAGTTCCCATAGGCCGCGGCAGGATAGGTGAACATGAACGGTAAATACTCAACCATGTTTTGCCTGGCAATGCTGGGCTGCTTTACCGCCGCCATGGCGCAAACCAACGCGGCGCGGCAATTGACCGTCTTGCGCCAGAATGTCAACCTGCGCGCCAAACCATCCATGTCGGCGGAAGTGGTGGCCCAGGTTTCCGCGCCCGAAAAATTATCGGTCAAAAGCGTGACCGAAGAATGGGTGGAAGTCGTCCCGCCGCCGCATGCGGAATTATGGGTGTTGAGCGATTACGTCCAGGATGGCGTCATCCGCTGCGATCAACGGGTCAATGTGCGCGCCGGCGCCGGCATAAATTTCAACGTTGTCGGTCAACTGGCCGATGGCGATAGCGTGGCCGTGCGCGGAACGCATGCCGACTGGGTTAAAATCGCGCCCCCGGACAACACTTCGCTCTGGGTTGCCAAATCCATGGTGGAACTGACGGCGGCCGGTGCCGCGGCAACGCAGGCGGTGGATGCGGCAACCGTGACGGCGGCGGCCCTGCCGCCGCCACCCGCAGCGCCAGAACCCGCCCCCGCCCCCGTTCCGGAACCAGCGGCGGCGTTGCCGGCGCCTGCGCCGGCACCCGCCTCGGAGCCTCCGCTCCCGCCGCCGCCGCCAGCGCCGGCGCCGGCGCCGTTGATTGCCAAGCCGCCGGCCGATCTGGACCTGCACCCGGGCAAACCCCAGGGACAATGGCGGCAATATGAGGGCGTCTTGCGCCCGCGCAGTTTCATCTTCGGGGCGCCCAGCCGCTACCGGTTGACGGAAGAACGCGCCGGCAGCGTGGCAACCATTTGCCACGTGCGCGGCAACGAAGCCCAATTGCGGGCGCTGGTCAACCGGCGCATGGCCATCAGCGGCCGTGAATACTGGGTCAAACGCCCGGACACCCATCCCGTGCTGGTGCCGGAACGGATTGTCCTTAAATAACCTTCAGGGCAAATCCGTGTACGTGGAGTAAAAGAGGCTGACAACCTCCTCGAACGAAGACTGGCCGGCTTCCGCCCAACTGACGCGCGTGCGGACTTCGTATAATTTTTCCTCTTCGTCCACCGCCTCCAAATCCCGGCTGAAGGTGTAGCCGTTGGGATAGGTTACCGGGCTGACCTTGTTATCATCCGGCGCGTTGGTGCTCACCAGCGGGAATTCCGACTCGCCCTGTTCCAACACCGCGCGCGCGGTCTGGTAATTGCGCGAGAGGCGGATAACCGCCAGGCAGCGCGAGGTGGTTTCCGCCAGGGCGAAGACACTGATGCTCAAAATCGCCAGCGCCATGACCGCCTCAACCAGGGTGAAGCCCGAAGCCTGGAGCCTGGAGCCCGGAGGACCAAGCCCGGAGACCGAAGACCGGACAGAATCAGGCCGTCCAGCGCCCATCGAAAACTGTTGTCCAGCTAATAAACCGGTTTCCATGGATATCCCGTATCCCGCATCCCGTATCTTAATCCGGCGTCACCCGCACATCGGCCAGGGCGTCCACCTTGATGGTCAGGCCGGCGCCCTGCTGGTCAACCATGCGCACGGTAAACGGCCGGCACAAGCCGTTGCGGTAGAAGGGCACGGAACAGACGCCTTCATTGACCGGCTCGGCGGCGGAGACGGCAACCGACTCCAGCAGCACGCCTTCCAGATTGCGCGTAAATCGCGGCAGCGCCGCATTGCTGGAGACCACGTCGATCTTGCCGGCATCCAGATCAAAAGTCAGCGCCACCTCGGCCTGCTTCAGCACCGCCATGCTGCGGGCGTAACGCGCCACCGTCACCAGCGTCCGGCCCGCGACGCGCAGGCGGTTGCCGCGGATGGAGTGGACGAAATACGGCATGGAGATGCCGACGACCACGCCCAGCAACACCAGCACCAGGAGCAATTCCACCAGCGTGAAGCCGCGGCGGTCGCGCCGCCGGGTGGCGCGCATGGGCATATCAATTGGTGATATCATCGCCGCCGCCGTCGGCGCCGTTGGGGCCGTGCGACTTGATTTCGTAGTTGCCTTCCTTGAGCGCGTAAACGAATTCATTGCCCCAGGGATCCTTGGGAATCTCGCCCTTGGCGAGATACGGCCCCTTCCAATTCAGTTCCGATGTTTTGGTGATCAAGGCCTGCAGGCTGGGCGGGAAATTGCCGTTATCCACCTCGTAAAGGTTGATCGCCGTGCCCAGGTTGGCGATGCTGGTTTTGGCGGCGGTAATCTGGGCGTCGCGGCCGCGGCCGGTGAGGCGGGGCATAACCACCGCGGCGATGATGCCGATGATCATCACCACCAGCAAGACTTCAATCAGGGTAAAACCGGCCTGCCGCCGGGCGCGCGCCGGGCGCGGCTGATCGTTGATTTTTGGCTGCATATTAACGCTCCTCTTTCATCGCATGCATATATTTTCATAACCCCGCCAATATGCAGCCAAAACCCACGCAATGTCAAACTTAATGTTGGCTCATACATTCAAACCGCTGGTGACGTCGAACACGGCCATCAGGATGCTGATGGCGACAAATCCGACCAGCAGGGCCATGACAACGATCAGGATCGGTTCCAGCAGGGTGGTGAAAATTTTGACGCTGCGGTCGAGCATGGTTTCATAACGCCGGGCGATGTGCGCCAGCGCGCCGCTCATGTCGCCGGTTTCCTCGCCGATGGCCAGCATATCGGTCAGCATGGGGGGGAAAACCTTGCCGGCGGCCAGCGGGCCGGAGATGGTGGTGCCGTCGGTCACCCGTTCGCGGGCATTGCGGATTTCGTTTGCCAGGACGGCGTTTTGGACCGTGCGCTCGCTGATGCTCAGGGCGTCGAGCACGGAAACGCCGTTGCCGATCAGCATACCCAGTGTCCGGGAGAACTGGGTAAAGGCGCTGGCCATCACCATGCCGCGGATCAGCGGCAATTTCATCTGCATGGCATGCCACCAGAAACGGCCGGCGGGAGTGCGCAAGTAACGGCGCGCCATGATCACGGCCAGCGCCAGGATGCCCAGCACCAGCCAGCCGTAGCGGATCAGGCCGGAACTGATGCCGATCAGGATGCGCGTCGGCAGCGGCAGGGTGCTGCCGAGGTCCTTAAAGATCAGGGAAAAGCGGGGAATCACGAACACCATGGTGAAGATCATGGTGGTGATGCCGACCAGCATGACAATCCCGGGATAGACCAGCGCCATGTAAATTTTTTCCTGAATGTCCTGCATCCGCTCGTAGTAGGCCACGATGCGCTGCATGATTTCCGGCAGGGCGCCGCCGGCTTCGCCGGCCTTGATCAGGCTCACGTAGAGCTTCGGGAAGGTTTCCGGGAACCGGGCCAGGGCTTCGGACAGGCTGGCGCCCTGGACAATGTCGTCGCGCAAACCGCGGATAATCTGGTCGCACTCCGCGCGGGCGCGCCGGTGCGACAGGGTATTCAGGGCATTCCCCAGTTTCATGCCGGAGGCCAGCAGGTCGCTGAGTTCGGTGGTGAACGTGAGCATCTCGCGCGCCGTCAGGCGTGGACGCTGGTCGCGCCGCCAATGCAGTCCGCGCCGGGGTTTGGCGGCCTTGCGCTGGGCATCGGCGTTTTTCTCATCCACCTGTACCGGGATCGCGCCCTGGCGCTCGATATGCGCCAAGGCGGCGCGCCGGTCAGGCGCTTCAATGCTGCCCGTGATTTTTTCGCCGGCAGCATTGCGCGCGGTATAGACAAAATTTGGCATAATCATTCCCGCCGGACGATATCCGCGCCCAGAGCGCGGAGGCGGCCAGCAATGTTCTCATAACCGCGGTCAATGACCTGGGCGTTGCTGATGACGGTGGTCCCGCGCGCGGCCAGCGCCGCAATCAGCATGGCCATCCCGGCGCGGATATCCGGGCTGGCCAGCGGCACGGCATGCAGGCGGGCCGGACCGATCACCACCACGCGGTGGGGGTCGCACTGGACAATCCGGGCGCCCATGTCAATCAGGCGGTCAACGAAATACAGGCGGCTTTCAAACATCTTTTCAAAAAACATGCAGGTGCCGTGCGCCTGCGTGGCCGCGACGATGGCCACGCTCATCAGGTCGGATGGGAAGGCCGGCCAGGGGCCGTCCTCGATTTTCGGCACGGCGCCGCCGGCATCCGCCGCCACCTGCCGCCGGCGGCCGGGTCGCAAACGCAGGGTGTCCCCGCGCGGCTCCAGCGGCATACCCAGGGTCCGGAACGCCCGCGACAGCGGCATGGCCGCCGGCTGATCGATCCCCACAGCGGTTAATTCGCCGCCCGTCACGGCGGCGGCGGCCAGGAAACTGCCCACTTCGATATGATCGCAGCAAACCGCATAGTCGGCGCCGTGCAGGGCATCCACCCCCTCCACCAGCAGGCGGTTGGCGCCCAGGCCGCTGATGCGGGCGCCCATTGCCTGCAATAGCCGGCCCAGATCCTGCACATGCGGCTCGCAGGCGGCGTTGAAAATCGTGGTCGGCCCCCGCGCCAAGACCGCCGCCATCAGGATGTTTTCCGTAGCCGTCACGCTGGCCTCGTCCAGCAGAATCTCCGCGCCGCGCAACTGGCGGGCGCGGAAGGTATAAGCGCCGCCCATCGTGATGCGGGCGCCCAGCGCCTGCAATCCCAGGAAATGCGTGTCCAGCCGCCGCCGCCCGATGACATCGCCTCCCGGCGGGGCAACCGTTGCCCGGCCGTGCCGCGCCAGCAGCGGGCCGGCGAACAAGAGTGACGAGCGCACCCGTCCGCATAAATCCGGCGCCAGTTCGCATTTGCGCAGGCCGGCGGCGCACAATGTCAGCACATGCCCGCGGCGGGCGACGGAGACGCCCAGGTCTGCCAGAATTTCCAGCATGGTCCGCACGTCGTCAATCAGCGGCACGTTGCGCAGGACCACCGGCGCATCGGTCAGCAGGCAAGCCGCCAGCATCGGCAGCACGGCGTTTTTGTTGCCGGCCGGCCGGAACACCCCGCGCAGGGAGTTGCCGCCATTGATAATCAATCTGGCCATGGGAAAAAATTATGAATGATGCATTACGAATGATGCAATCAGCACCCGGCCCGCGCATCGAATATGGCTCAAGCTATATCCGCGGTGAACATTGCCGGCCAAATCCAGCCTTAAAATTCATCCTGCGCAAACTCACCGGGCGAGCATTTCCCGGGCAATTTTCACCACATTCTCCGCCGTGAATCCGAATTCCTTCGCCAGCACCTTGTAAGGACCGGAGGCGCCGAAATGGTTCAAGCCGAAAATCCGGCCCTTGGAGCCGACGTATTTTTCCCAGCCCAACCCCACGCCGGCTTCCACCGCCAGGCGCAGCTTGCAGGCCGGCGGCAGGACTTTACGGCGCAATTTTTCCGGCTGGCGCTCGAACAATTCCCAGGAAGGCATGCTCACGACCCGGACATTGACGCCGTCCTGCGCCAGCATTTCCGCCGTTTCCAGCGCCAGCGACACCTCCGAGCCCGAGGCGATCAGGATGAATTGCGGCCGGCCTTTGCCGCTCTGCCAGAGGGTGTAGGCGCCCTGCTCCAGCAAACTGGCGGCGGGATATTTGGCGCGGTCCAGCACGGGCACATTCTGGCGGGTCAGCAGGATGACGGTGGGACCGGCGGTGTTTTTCAGGGCCGCCACCCAGGCTGCGCCCGTTTCCGTCGGGTCGGCGGGGCGAATCACCGTCATGTCCGGGATGATGCGCAGGGCGGCCAGATGCTCCACCGGTTCGTGCGTCGGACCGTCTTCGCCGACGTAAAAGCTGTCATGCGTAAACACGTAGATCACCGGCAGGCGCATGATGGCCGCCAGGCGGATGGCCGGCCGGCAGTAGTCCGAGAAGACGAAGAACGTCGCGCCGTACACGCGCAGGCCGCCGTGCAGCGCCATGCCGTTCATCAGGGCGCCCATGGCATGTTCGCGGATGCCGAAGTGAAAATTGCGGCCGGCATAGGCGCCCGGGCCGACGTCGCCCTGCCCGTCCATGATGGTGCGCGTGCTGGGCGCCAGGTCCGCGGAGCCGCCCACCAGATATGGCACGGCGCGGGCCAGGGCCTGGATCACCGTATGGGAAGCATTGCGCGTCGCCACCGGTTTGGCGGGGTCGAATTGCGGCAGCCGTTTCTCCAAATCCGCGGGCAATGCCAGGTCCCGGGCCAGGTCCCAGGCGGCGGCCAGATCCGGGAAGGCGGCGCGCCAGGCATCGAATTGACGATGCCACTGGTCGCGGTCGTCCTGCCATTCCCGGCGCCGCGCGGCAAAAATTTCCGCCGTGGCCGCCGGGACATAAAAAGCCTGGTCGGCCGGCAAGCCGAGATTGCGTTTGGTGGCCTTGACTTCTTCGGCGCCCAGCGGCGCGCCGTGCGATTCGGCGGAGCCGGCCAGGTTGGGACTGCCCTTGCCGATGGTGGTGCGGCCGATGATGATGGTCGGGCGTTCCTGCTCGCGGCGGGCGGCGCTCAGGGCCTGGTCAATCGCGTTGTAGTCATGCCCGTCGATTTCCAGGACATTCCAATGGTAGCCTTCGAAGCGCTTGCGGACATCGTCGCTGTAGGCCAGGGCGGTGGCGCCTTCGATGGTGATCCGGTTGAAATCGTAAAACACCACCAGCTTGTTGAGCTTGAGGTGACCGGCCAGCGAGAAAACTTCGTGCGAGATGCCTTCCATCATATCGCCATCGCTGCACAGGGCGTAGGTGTAATGGTTGACCGGCTGATGCCCGCCGCGGTTGAACCGCGCCGCCAGCATGGCCTCGGCCAGCGCCATGCCCACGGCATTGCCGCCGCCCTGCCCCAGCGGCCCGGTGCTGGTTTCCACCCCCTGGGTCAATCCATGTTCCGGATGCCCGGGAGTGCGGCTGCCATACTGGCGGAATGCGCGCAAATCGTCCAGGGTAACATCATATCCCGACAAATGCAGCAGGCTGTAAAGCAGCATGCAGCCATGTCCGGCGGAAAGGATGAACCGGTCCCGGTCCGGCCAGGCCGGATCGGCGGGACAATGCCGCAAATGCTTCAAAAACAAGACTGCGGCAAAATCCGCCGCGCCCAGCGGCAGGCCCGGATGGCCGGAATTGGCCTGCTGCACCCCGTCAATCGAAAGCCCCCGCACCGTATTCGCCACCAATTCAAAATTCATCGCGCTCCTCAAGTTAAGCAAAGTTCCCGCCGCGCTGCGCCGCGGCAGGCCGACCAACCCACCCCGGGCCGGTACCAATTGCGTCTCATGGTAGCGCAAGCGCGGGAAAAATGCAATGGCAACGTCAGCGGATGGCGCGCGCAGTTTTGTGGGGGCGGCGTTACGCGCCGCCAGCTCCGGCGCGGCGCCCGCCAGGCAATTTTAATGCCGCATGGCCAGCACCACGCCCAGGGTCCGGTCAGGTTGGTCAATCAGCATATCGGCGGCCCGACCGACCTGGTCGAGCGGCAGCCGGTGCGTGATCATCGGCTCCACCAGCAGGCGTTTCTCCGCCATGAGCGCCGTAATCTCGCGCAAATTGCGCTGGGTGGTGAACTGGACGAAGGCCGCCGGGTAATCCCGGCCGTATTCATAGGCGTCATCATGATAGCCCGGGCCGGTGCGCGCGGACGAGCGCACATCGAGGTTGCCCATGCCGGCGCCGCCCCGGACCGCAAACGTGCAGCCGCCCACCAGGATCACCCGGCCCATGCGGTGGCCGTCGGCGGAAAGTTTCATGCATTTGTAAAGCGACTCGAATGCCTTGGTGGCATCGCCGCCGAACGCCATGATGCCGAAATCCAGGCCATAGGGCGCGGCAAATTCCTCCGTCAGTTTGGGGGCGTCGGCGCGGGTGAAGTTCACGCATTGCCGGATGCCGCAACGCCGCGCGGCGTCAATCCGGAAGTCCAGCCCTTCCCACGCCATCACCCGCGCGCCGTTCAACTGCGCCAGTTGCGCGGCCAGGTTGCCGACGATGCCCAGCCCCAGCACCGCGCCGAACTCGCCCAATTCCGGCGCCGCGCGCCGGACTGCCTGCAGCGCCGTCGCACCCAGGCAGGCAAAGCACGCCTGCTCGTAGGGCAGCTCGTCGGCAATCGGGCAGAGCATGTTGACCGGCACGCAACTGTAATTGGCATGCTCGGCCTTGCCGCCCATGGCGGCCACGCGCATGCCGGGCCGTAAATGCGGGGCCGCGCCGCGCAATTCCAGCACCTCGCCGGCGGCGGAATACCCGAAGACATAATCCTTGGCATCCGGCGGCGGCTGCGCGCGGCGCTGTTTGACCCCGTTCATTTCCGTGCCGGGGCTGATCAGGGTGGCGTGGGTTTTGATCAGCGCCATCCCCTCCTTCAACTCCGGCATGGGCTGCGTCCGCATCTCCACCCGCCCGTCCACCGTAATCACCGCGACTTGCCGTTCTTTCATGGCTCTCCTTGGCGTCATCCTGTGCCGCTTTTACCATCTTCGCACACCCATATACTCACAAACTCACACACCCACACACACTCATACACACCCACACACACCTACACTCACCCACACAACAACACATACGCGCACACCCGCGAACTCACGCGCCGTATTCGGCGGGATCAATCGCCACCGGCCGGTTCTGCCGGATCGAATCGTAGGCCTTTAAAGCGCAGACCGTGGCGCGCGCGCCGTCCACGGCATTGATGGCGAAGCGCCGGCCTTCCACCACCGCCGCGGCAAATTCCGCCATGGCCGAAGCATGCCCCTTGTCCAGCGACGGCGTGGGGAAGCTTTTGCCGCCCAGGTGCACTTCCGCGATGTCGTAATCCGGGCGGGCGGCGAATTCCTTGCGGTAAAATCCGGTCATGCTGTCCTCATCCGGCCGGATTTTGTTTTCGCCGGCGGGCGGGAAGGTGCGGATGCAATTGCCGCCCGGGCCGTCCAGGCGCAGCTCGAAAAAGTTATCCAGCACGAGCGTGCGGTTGTTGCAGAACGACTCCAGCAATTCCTTGGGGTAGAAGAGTCCGCCCTTGCCGCCGCAGAGCATCGTGGCCAGCGAGCCGCCGGAGTATTTCAAAATGACGGCATTATCCGTTTCCAAGGGGCCGGCGGCGAAAATCTCCACCGGCTCCTCGTCCAGGAACCAGGCCAGCAGGTCGAAAATATGGCAGCCTTCGGCCAGCAAGTGGCCGCCGCCGTCGTTGAGATCAAAGACATAATGCGGACGCACGCGATGATCGTCCACGATGCGATAGACGATGTTGGCGGCTTTCCCGGCCTTGTAACCTTGAAACAGACGCCGGGCCTCCAGCATGCCGGGGGCGAACCGGCGGTTGAATCCCACTCCCACGTTGATGTCCACCCCCTTGAGGACTGCCAGCACCTGGCGGGTTTCGTCATAGGTCTGGGTCATGGGCTTTTCGACGTAGATATGCTTGCCGTAGCGGGCGGCCAGCTCGATAAAAGAGGCATGGCGCGCGCCGCGGGTGCCCACCAGCACGGCGTCAATTTCCGGGTCGCGGAACACATCTTCCGCCTTGGTGGTGCAACGCGCCGGCTGGTATTCCCGGCGGCGCTGTTCCAGGAGCTCCGCGTTGACGTCGCAGAGGGTATGGATGCGGATGTTGGGATTGCGGCGGATGTTGGGCAAATGTGTGCGGGCCATGAAGGCCCCCACCCCGATCGCCCCGATATTGACGCTGCGGCTCATGGAACTCCCTTGTGATGATTGCCTGTAATCAATAAATAAGTAACATATTCCGCCGCGCGTGCAACCAAAAACATCCGCAAGCCGGCAATTATAAACGAACCGGCTTAAAAAAGCCGGAAGCGCTCCTGCCGCATAGTGCCTTTGTTCCATTCCTGCCAGCAGGCGCGGCGTTACACGCCGCGATCGCCCTTGCGGCGTCCGGCCGCCGGCCCAATAAACGGCTTGCAAAACGGTAAAAATTATTTAAACTGCTTGCTTCTTGAT
>CAZYXU010000117.1:0-4416 GCA_964650945.1 uncultured Verrucomicrobiota bacterium
CGCGCCGGCGCCGGCTTGCCGTCCACGGCGGCGACCAGGCTGCCGACGGCATGGGTGCCGGAGATGTTGGAAATATCGTAGGCTTCCATCAGCCGCGGCAGGCGCTCCAGCCCCAGGGCGGCGCGCAAGGCCGTCAGGCCGGCGGCGCCGGCATCCGCCGGGGATTTGACCGTGGTGGCCAGGCGGCGCCGGCGGCGGATGGCGGTGTAGAGCAATTCGAGCGTGTCGCGCCAGGCGGCGGCTTTTTCGAAATCCTGCGCACGCGCCGCCGCTTGCATGTTATCCCGGACGGTCTGCAGCAAGGCCGGGCGTTCGCCGCGGAGGAAGGCGCAGGCTTCCGCCACCCGCTGCCGGTAATCCGCCGCGCTGATCTTGCCCAGGCAGGGGGCGGAACAGAACCGGATGACATCGTTCATGCAATGTTTATGATCCTGCGGACCAGGCGCCGGGACGGTGCAGCGGCGCAAGCCAAAATGTTTTTCCAGAAATTCCAGTGCCGCGCGCATGGCCGCGCTGGAGGTATAGGGGCCGAAGTACTCCGCGCCGTCGGCGCGTTGAATGCGGCACAGGCGGAAAAACGGGAATGGCTGCCGGAGATCAATCCGCAGGAGCGGGAAGCGCTTGTCATCCTTGAAGAGCGTATTATAGCGCGGCCGGTAGTCTTTGATCAGTTGCCCTTCCGCCAGCGCCGCCGCCTCCTCGGAAGCCTGCACGATCCATTCAAAATCCGCGATGCTGTGGATCAGGCTGCGGAGTTTAGGCGGGCTGCGGCGCAGGGTGCCTTGCCGGAAATAGGAGGCCACCCGCTTGCGCAGCGAGGCCGCCTTGCCGACATAGATGATCTTTCCCCGCGCATCGCGCATCAGGTAGCAACCGGGCTTGTCCGGCAGGCCGCGCAGTTTCTGGAGAATGTTGTTCGGGATGGGCATGGCGGCGGTCGGCGCTCGGTAAGATGTTTCCGTGAAATCCGGCGATTACGGCGGCGGCAGGCCCAGCCGCTGCCGGATTGTCGGCCCGTCCAGCCCCTCCACCCGCACGCGTTTCTGGCGGCTGGTTTCCCCGCTGACGATGGACATCCGGCCGGCCGGCAATTTTAACGCCTGCCCCAGAAATTCCAGCAGCGCCCGGTTGGCCTTGCCATCTACCGGCGGGGCTTGCAGCCGGATTTTGACCGCAGCGCCATGCCAACCCCGGATTTCCGTCCGGCTGGCCCGCGGCACGATGTGCACGTCCAGGATGAAATAATTGTTGGCGGCCATCGGCAAATATCCTTCACGCATTGAGAATAATAAAGTAAAGCATGCGCAAAACATAGCCGTAGATCAGGAAATGCGCCACGCCCAGGGCCAGGAAGGCAATGACAGGCGTCAAATCCAGCATGGCGATTTGGATGTGAAAGCGCCGGAACGGCCCCAGCAGAAAATCAAGCCATTCGCGGCAGATGACCATCAGCATGTCCCCGCCGCCGAACATCGCCACCCAGGAGCCGATGAGCAGGATCATCATCAGCGAGCGTGCCACCATCAGGAGGTCCGCCACGCCGGCCAGCCCGTTAACCAGCCCCCGCATGAGCCACCAGAACGGCCGCGGGCTGACGGGTGCAGGCGACCCGGCCACGCTGACGGCGCCCAGGTTCAGCAGCATGGTCAGCGCCGTTCCCCCCGCCAGGATCGCCGCCAGCCGGACGCCGAACGGGCGGGAGGACCATGGTTCAGCGAGGGCTTTCAAAAAATCCGCGGGGCGGTCCGGCGTCTTCACGGTGGTGTAGATCAATGCCAGGCACCAGACTTGAAACATGAATACGCTGAACGACGCCAGGCTGAAAACCAGTCCGCCGGCCGCCGGCCATGCCGGATACAATCCCGGCACGAAGGTTTCGAAACCCCAGCGCGCCTGCCACATCTGGCGGCTGGCTTCCGGGTTGGCCAGCGGCAAGGCGATGCCGCGGAAAACGATCAACAGCAGCCAGCAGACGCCCGCCGCCAGGCGCGCGGAACGCCCCGGCAGTATGCGCGCCAGCGCATCCAGCACGGGTTGGGTGAAGTTTTCCACGGCGGCCAGATACGGGTTGAACATGGCCATCCGCCGGCCGGACTCCCACGCGCGCATCCAGAACAGCATCACCACCATATTAAAAAGCAAGTCCACTGCGCCCAAGGTCATATCGGTGCCACCCTTTCCTTTTGTCAGGCCGGCGTCAAGTTTAGCCGTTTTGTCCGGGAATGTCCATGGAATTGCCGGATTGACAAAATTGCGCGGGGGGGTAGGATTATGATTTGAAGGTTGCGATGTTTTTGGGTGGTTTTAACAAGGGAGGCGGGCGTATGCAAAAACAAGACCTGCGGGTTTGTTGGGCAGTGCTGTGCGGGGCGGCGCTTTGCGCCGGCGGGTTGACGGCGCGCGCTGCCGATGACGCCGCTTTCCCCATCCGCAAGGTGATCCTCTACAAGCATGGCGTGGGTTACATCGAACGCCGCGGGATGGTGGAGGATGCCGCGGAAGTGGTGTTGCGCTTCAAGCCCGGGGATATGAGCGACATGCTCAAAAGCCTGACCGTGCTGGACTTGGGCGGCGGCGCCATCCGCTCCATTGCCTATGATTCTACGCGCACCGTGGATCAGCGCCTGGATGAATACACGTTTGACTTGCGCCCGGCCGCCAGCCTCGCCGCCGTCCTCGAGCAGTTCAAGGGCAGCGCCATCTCCGTGAACGTGGAAGGCCGGATGCAGACCGGGCGCCTGCTGGCCGTCGAATCGCGGCCGGAGTCCGATCCGGACGGCCGGACAACCACGCAATATTATCTCAGCCTGCTGACGCCGGAATCCGCGGTCCGGGAGTTTAATTTCAGCGATTTGACGGAAATCAAGTTTACCGATCCCGGCCTGCAGCAGGATTTGGAAAAATATCTCGGCACGCTGTTTGAACGGCACCGGCGCGACGAGAAGCAGGTGGTGATTCAAACCGACGGCCGGGGCCGGCGTGAATTGTTCGCCGCCTACATCCAGGAGCAGCCGGTCTGGAAAGTCGCTTACCGGCTGGTGCTGGCGGAGCAGAAACCGGCCCTGCTGCAAGCCTGGGCCATCGTGGACAATACGGGCGTGGAGGATTGGGAGAACGTTGAATTGGCCTTGGTCAGCGGTTTGCCGGTGTCGTTCCGGCAAAATCTGTATGATCCGTTTTTCGTCCAGCGCCGCGAGATTGCGCTGCAGCGGGAAAGCGCCGTCGGGCCGGTGATACATGCCTTTGGCGCGCCGCCCGCGCCGCCGGCGGCGGCGCCGCGCAAGGCGCGCGCCCGCGCGGAAGGCGCCGGCGCAGCGGATGCCATGGCCCTGTCCGCGGAAGCGGCGGCGCCTGCCGCCGCGCCGCTAGCGTTGATGGCGCCGCCGGACTTGATGGCCAACATGGGCCGGCAGGCCGTGGCGGCCGTGGCGGAGGCGGCGGGCGCACTGTTTGTTTACAAGATCGCCGCGCCGGTGACCATCCGGCGCGACCGCTCGGCGCTCCTGCCCATTGCCGGCAGCGCCGTGGCCGCCGAGCGCCTGTCGGTGTACAACCAGTCCGTCCGCGCGGCCAATCCCATGGATGCCGTCCGGCTGAAAAACGAAACCGGGTTGACCTTGGAGGGCGGCGCCCTGACAGTCTACGAGAACGACACCTACATCGGCGAAGCATTAATGGACACGCTCAAGCCCAACGAGGAGCGTTATGTCTCCTTTGCCGTGGATTTGGGCACGCGCCTGGACACCAGGCAGGACGAACTCCGGCAGTCCGTTTACAGCGTGAAGATCGTGCATGGCAGCATGATCACCTATTACCGCCAGCGCCAGACCCGCAATTACATCGCCCGCAACCTGGAGGACAAAGCCAAGACGCTGGTCATCGAACATCCCCGCCGCACCGGCTGGCAATTGGCGGACACGCCCGCCCCGCGCGACCAATCCGATGATTACTACCGGTTCGCGGCGGCATTGCCGGCGCAAAAGGAATTGAACTTCAGCGTGACTGAGGAATCCCCCGGCCAGGCCACTTACAGCCTGAGCAACATCAAGACCGACCAGATCGCCTATTTCCTTCAGCAAAAATACATTGACCGCCAAACGCAGGCGTTCCTGGAGGAAATGGCGGGGTTACAGGCCGGCCTGCAGCGCCGCCAGGAACAGTTGCAGGCCCGGGCCGCCGAGCGCGAAGCGATTTTCAACAATCAAGCCCGTTTGCGCGGCAATCTACAGGCCCTGGGAACTTCCGAATCGGAGCGCAGCTACCGCAGCCGCATTGTGCAGCAGTTGAACAGCGAGGAAGACCGCCTGGCGGAGATTGACCGGGAAATCAAGGATCAGGAAACCGCCCTGCGCGAACAGCAGGCGGAAATCAACCGGCGCCTGGCGGAATTCACGTTTGAAACAAAACTTTGAGCCG
>CAZYXU010000117.1:4516-11809 GCA_964650945.1 uncultured Verrucomicrobiota bacterium
TCACTGCTCACTGATCAGTGTTGCCGCGGTTCAGGCGCCATGATCGCCGGCGGCTTCCGGTTGGAAAAGCACTTCCTCGATTTTAATGCGCCGCTTGCCCGCGGGCACCTGCCAGGCGATTTCGGCGCCGGCGGCATAGCCGAGGATGGCGGTGCCAATGGGGGAAATGACCGAAATTTTCCCGGCGTCAATATTAGCTTCATCCGGAAACACCAGCGTGAAGATCATCTGCTCCTGGGTGTCCAGATCCTTCAGTTTGACCTGCGAGTGCATTGTGACCACGGAAGGTGGAATTTGGCTGGCTTCCACAACCGTCGCCCGGCTGATTTCGGCGGCCAACTCATCCAGGTCGGAGCGTTCGCGGCGGTTGCCAGGCGTCATCAGCAATTCTTCCAGGCGCGCCAGGTCTGGTTTGGTGATGCAAATTTTGCGTTTTTTCATAGTGCCCCCCGTACAGGTAAAAAATAGGCGCGTTGCCCATGCAAGCGCCCCGACATTCACCGCTGCTCTTTAATGGAAATGTTATCACGGTCAATCAAGAAAGCAAGCTTTTTTAAAATTTGCTTTGCGCTTGCGCGCGGAGATGGCGCGTGGTAAAAACAGGGCGCATGGATACGGAACCACTGCCGCGCCTGCCGTTGATTGCCCGCGATTACGCTTTCCGGCTGGGGACGCCCTCATATGTCTATCCGGCCGGGGTGTTGCCCAATGTCTCCGCTTTGGCGGGCCGGGTGGATGACATTGAACTGGTATTGTTCGAGTCGGACAATGGCGCCAACATGCCGTCGGACCGCGATTTGACGCAACTGGCGGAGTTGGCGGCGGCGCATGATCTGACTTATACCGTGCATTTGCCTTTGGACCGGCAGTTGGGCGCGGCGGATTCCACGGCCGGCCGGGAAGCCTGCGCGGAATTCGCGCGTGTCATCCGGCGCACGTTGCCGTTACGGCCGCGCATGTATGTCATGCATTTGGAAGGGATTGCGTCCGCGGCCGCGCCCGCGGACGTTGCGGCTTGGCGGGAACGGGTGGCGTTATGGCTGCCGGAACTGATCGCGGCGGCTGGCGGGCCGGATCGGTTATGCGTCGAAAATTTAAGCTGGCCTTTTGCCTGGTGCGAAGCGTTGCTGGCTCAATATGATTTGGGCGTCTGCCTGGATACGGGGCATCTGGAGTTGCAGGGCGGGAATCTGGCGGATTTTTGGCGCCGGTACGGCGCGCGGGTGCGGGTTGTGCATTGGCACGGCGTGTGCGCCGGACGGGATCACCAGTCGTTGCGCTATCTGCCGCCGGACCGTGTCGGTGAGTTGTTGGATTTATGGCGGGATTTCCGCGGGGTGGTGACCTTGGAAATCTTCAATTTTAACGCCATGGCCGAATCATTCAAGGTTTTGGAACAATGTCGCCAGCTCCGCATAAAATCATAACCTTGGCCCTGGGCGGCACGCGCAGCGGCAAGAGCCGCTGGGCATTGGAGCAGGCGGAAAAGCGCTGGCCGCGTCCGCTTTACCTGGCAACGGCTGAAATTTGCGATGCGGAAATGGCCGAACGCGTGGCCGCGCACCAGCGCGCGCGTTCCGACCGCTGGCTGTGCGTGGAAGAGCCGTTGGACATTGACGCGGTGATCCGCCATCCGCCGGCGGCGGCGGATGGCATTCTCCTGGATTGCGTCACCGTCTGGCTGGGCAATATACTGGTGCGCGAGGACGCCGCGGCAGCGGCCGGGCGGCAGGCGCGGTTTTTGGACGCACTCGCGGCGGCGGCGCGGCCGGTGATCATTGTCAGCAGCGAAGTCGGCATGGGGGTGGTGCCTGAACACAAGCTGGGCCGGCAATTTCGCGACCTGGCGGGGAGTTTGAACCAGGCGCTGGCGGCGGCCGCCGATGAGGTGGTTTTGGTGGCGGCCGGCTTGCCGCTGTGGCTGAAAGGCAAGCCGGAGAGTTTTTAGACCAAATTCCGTTTTAAAAACCTTATGCCATCATTACCACCATCCCATGCCGGCGGATTGATCACCGCTTTGCGCACCCTGACCGTGCTGCCCGTGCCGGGCCGGGAGGCGCATAACCCGGCCATGGCCCTGCCATGGTTTCCCTGGGCGGGAGTCCTGATCGGCGGCCTGACGGCCGGCGTGGCTTTTTTATTCGGCGGCCCGGCGGGTTGGCCGGCCGGCGCCGGGGTGGCTGCGCTGGCCTTCAATGTCTGGCTGACCGGCGGCTTGCACCTGGATGGGCTGGGCGATGCGGTGGACGCCTTGCATGGCGGGCAGACCCGGGAACGCCGGCTGGAAATCATGAAAGACCCGCATCTGGGCGCCTTGGGTATGGCGGCCATGGCGCTGGTCTTGATGGTCAAGGCCGCGGCCTTGACGCGGCTGGCGGAACTGGCGGCCTGGAATTGGCTGCCAGTGCCGTTTGTGATTGCGCGCCTGGTTCAGGTCTACCTGGCCGCAAGGCTGCCCTATGCGCGGGCGTCCGGCGGCAAGGCCGCGGGCTTTGTCCAGGATGCGCGCGTCTGGCATTTTCTGGCAGCGCTGGCGGCGGCGCTGGTGTTTTGCGTCATCCTGGCGGGCTGGCGCGGCGCGGTGTTGCTGGCCGTTGCCGGCTTGCCGGCCTGCTGGCTGGGCCGGCGGATGGGAAAATTATTCGGCGGGATTACCGGCGATCTGCTGGGCGCCGGCAGCGAAACGATCGAATGCCTGGCCTTGTGGGCGGCGGCGTTGCTGGCGAATTTATGATTGACCGGACCGGTGAAAGTTGACAAACTTTCGCCAATGGAATTATGAGATGTCAGGATGGAGCAATTAATATGAAAAACTGGATGATTAGGCTGGCGCGGATGGCATCCTGCATGTTGTTAACTTTGATCTGGCTGGCGCCCGGCCAATCCGCGGCGTCTCCGATCGAGTCCGGCCAATATTTTTCCGACACGTTATCCACCAATAATCTGGTGGATCCGTACTACTTCGACGCGCGGCCCGGCGAGACGGTGCTGATCCGCCTGGCATGTGAGGATGAAAACGTTCCCTACGTGCCGGATATCAGCGTTTACAGCGACATGGAGGCCACGACCAAGATCGCCGACGGTTTGGTGGATGCTTTTGTCAAGCAGGACTTGAAAATCAGTGTCTCCAACTACAGTTGGCATGCCATGTATGTCCAGTTGCCGATGGCCCTGGCTACTTACTCTAATAAATTGAGTTACAGCGTCTCGATTTTGCGCATGCCCAACGCGCCCTTGTCATATGCCGACCTGGACGTGGGCCCCATCCTGAGCGGCGAAGCGCTGGATGGCACGGTCAACGTCGGCGCCGACCTGGATGCCGGCACGTTTGCCATCTCCAACAATTGCCGTCTGCAGATTCGGATGGGGCAGGGCGCGCCGATCCTGGTGCCGTCCATCCAGCTGTTCGATCCGGACGGGCAGGAAGTCACGAATATTTACACGCCGGAATACCGCGCGGAAATCACTTCGCCGGTGTTGACCATGACGGGCATCTATACCGTAGCCTGTAACGACAAGTTTAATTCGCGCGGCACCTATGTGCTTTCCATGGTGAAAATCCCCGGTGAAATTGACGGCGACGACCAGGATATCGGCCCGATCATTAACGGCGAAACCAAAACCGGCACGATTGACAAACCGGGCGATCTGGATGTGGCGTTTTTCAATGCCGTGCCGGACGATGTGATTTCCATCGTTATGCGCGCGGCTACTCCCGCCTTGAATCCGGTCATGGAACTTTACGGGCCGGATGCCAATCTGATCGCGCAGGCCACCGATATCCTCCAGCAGTCGGTCTCGATCACCAACTTAACGGTGACCGCCGGCGGCAAGTATACGCTGATCTTGAAAGATGCCGAAGACCGTTTTCTGGTGGATTACGATCTGACCTTGACCTTTGTGAGCGGACCCAGCACCGAAAGCCTGCCGGAAACGCCCACCGGCCTGACGGCGACGGACGGCATCTACAGCAATTACATCCAGGTTTCCTGGAACAGCGCGGGCGGAGCGTTGGGGTACGATCTCTGGCGGAGCCAGGGCACAAATAATCCGATGATCGTGGTCACCAACCACAACTCGACCGTGTACCAGGATTACGGCGTAGTCACCAACACTTCCTACTATTACAAGGTCAAATCCCGAAACTCCTACGGTGTCAGCACCAATTTCAGCAATACCGATTCCGGCTGGTGCGGGATCACCATCATCCCCGTTTCCGAGGTTCGCGATGCCATCACGGTGGGGATTGACAATTATTCCCCGGCTTATCCCGGGGGACAGCCCTCGTCCCTGGAAGCTTGCGTTAATGATGCGCTGGGCATCAAGGATGAAATGCTGCTGGGCGACCCATCCAACCACTGGTCCGCGGCGGATATCCAGATGTTTACCGACCGCCAGGCCACCAAGAGCACCCTGCGCAACGCCTTGCAGAACCTGGCAGCCTCCGCCGGCGCCGGAGATTTGATTCTCTATACGCACTCCAGCCATGGCGGCGCCGCCGGGGACGACACCTTCATCTGCGCGTATGACGACAGCTATTTCGACTACGAAATGGCGGACGACCTTGCGCGCTTCCGCGCCGATACCCGCGTCGTTTTGATCATTGACACCTGCCATTCCGCCGGCATGTTCAAGGATGGCCGGCCGGTTTACTGGCCGTTCGTCGAGCGGGTGATGACCCATTACCGCCGGATTAAAACGGCGGAATATCGCGCCAGAGGACTGCCCCTGCCGCGCAGTTTCGGCGACAACATCGCCTTTATGACCGCCTGCGACGCCGATGAACTCAGCGCCGAGATCGGCGCGCATGGCCTTTATACCGGCTACCTGCTGGAAGCCTGCGGCAAGACCGATTTAGATGTCAACCTGGACGGCCGTTACAGCTTTAAGGAATTGCATGATTACGCGGCGGAAAAAACGCCCCTGCGGAATCCCAACCAGCACCCCCAATTCTATAATGGCACTTTGCTTTCCAACACCATTGCCCGCGGGGTGGGTGTGGTGGTCCCAGGCTCGGGCGCCTTCATTTACAACGATTACGATGCGGACCGCGTTTCCGATGTGGCGTTATACCACGAAGCTTCCGGCGCCTGGTACATCGGATCGCTGGCGCGCTATCAGGCCTACCTCCAGGGCCAGACCAACTGGCAATGGCTGGTTTACGGCACGCCTTTCGGCGGGCCGGGCTGGCGCCCGATCGCCGGCGATTATGACGGCGATGGCTATGCCGATGCGGCCCTGTACAACGAAACGGCCGGGCAGTGGATGGTCGGTTCCGTGCGCCGGATGCGGGTTTTGTTTCAGAATGTGGCTTTCGGTAATCCGGGCTGGCGCCCGATTGCCGGCGATTATGACGGCGATGGCGTTTTTGACGGCGCCTTGTATGCGCGGTATGACAATGGTTATTGGTATGTCTTGTCCTCCCGCGGCAATGTGATTGACTGGGGGGTGACGTGGACCGGTCCCGGCTTTACCGCCGTGCCGGGCGATTATGACGGCGATGGCGCGGCCGATTACGCGCTGTACCACGATGCCTCCGGCTATTGGTACATTCTCACCGTAGAAGGCGAGCATGTCGCCTGGGGGTATTACTTCGGCACCGCCGGCTTTGTGCCCGTGCCGGGCGATTATGATGGCGATGGAATTTTCGACCTGGCGGTCTATCACCCGGTATACGGGATCTGGGCGGCCTGGTCGCTGGTGAAAAAGGCATTTATCGCCGAAGGCATCGTCTGGGGCGGAGCCGGTTGGCAGCCGGTGCCGGGGGATTACGACGGCGACGGCATCTACGACCTGGCCGTGTACAACGAAGCCGCTGGCCACTGGCGGATTCGCACCATCAAAGGCAGCGTGTTGTGTGATTTCGCGGGGTTCGGCGGCCCGGGCTACCAGCCGGTGCTGCCGTCGCTCTGGTGAGGTGTGTCGCGTGTCGAGTGTCGAGTGTCGCGTGTCGCGTGTCGGGTGTCGAGTGTCGGGTGTCGGGAGTTCATCAACCATTGAACCTCGAACCTCTATCAACCGCTGCACCTTGCACCTCTATTAACCGTTATACCCCAAGGCGGGCGTATGCCCGCAACCCAATGACACGCAACACGAAAATATTTGCTACGCACAAATGTTTGTCCAATACAATGGGATATCATGTCTAAAAGGAACGGTCTAACCCCTTAACCCCTTCAAAACGTTAGTTTTAAAATTTGCTCCATGGAAAATGTTTTAACCCCTGCCCAGGCCTTGATCCTGGCCTGCGTGCAAGGCGCCACGGAATTCATCCCCGTCAGCAGCTCCGGCCATCTGGTGTTGTTGCGCCGGATTTTCGGCTGGACGGATGACGGCGGGCTGGTTTTCGATATAGTGCTGCATGCCGGCAGTTTGGCGGCGATCCTGTTCTATTTCTGGCGCGAATGGCTGAAGGTGGGGCAAGGCCTGCTGCAGCCCGCGCGGATGCCGGCTTTTTACCGGCGCCTGCCATGGCTGCTCCTGCTGGCCACGCTGCCGGCTGCGGCCGCTGCGCCGCTGCTCCTGCCGTTCCTGGAAGACGCCGATGGCGCGCGCAACAGTCTGACGACCGGTCTGAGCATGCTGGCTACGGGGTTGTGGTTCTGGCTGTGCGACCGCCACGCCGAGCGGCGCGCCGGCGCCGCCGGCCGCGGCCCTGGCGAAGCCGCCGGGGCGGTTGAGCAATTTGGCTGGCGCGATGCATTCTGGGCGGGGATGGTTCAGGTGTTGGCGCTGTTGCCGGGCGCCTCGCGTTCCGGGTGGACCACCGGCGCCGGGGTCTTGCGCGGATACCAGCGCGATGCGGCGGTGCGCTTTGCCTTCTACATGGCCGTGCCGGCGATCTTGGGCGCGATCGTTTTGCAGGCGAGAACCATCTTTCATGGGCCGCCGCCGGCCGCCGCCCCCGGCTTGATGCTGGCGGGGTTTCTGGTCAGCCTGGCCGCCAGCCTGCTCGCCATCCGCTTCTGTCTCTGGTTCTTCCGCGCGCATTCCTTCCGCCTTTTCCGGTATTACATGCTGCTGGCCGGAGCGGCGGTATTGGCGTGGGAGTTTATATTGTAGTAGCGCCACGGCGTGGCGCATCAGATGCCGAACGCCGTTCGGCCGCTACAGAAGAACGGATTCCGGATTGCTCCGGCCTGTAGTAGCGCCACGGCGTGGCGCATCCGTTCTGCATCCGGTACCCAATAACCCCCGCCGACAGGGTCCCGCACATGGCGATTGACATTTCCCCCGCCGGGTTTATCATGGCGGCATGGGAATGCTTGAACTAATCGGACTGCCGGCCATCGG
>CAZYXU010000118.1:0-11793 GCA_964650945.1 uncultured Verrucomicrobiota bacterium
ATGACATAGTTTGCCATATACGGCCGTGCCAGTCATCAGGATTATTGTAGAAAACATCTGGATTTTGGCGCCCCGACGGTGGGGTACGGGATGCGTGATACGGGATGCGGGATGCGTGATACGGGATGCGGTGGGCGGGATACGGGATGCGGGGGACGGGATACGTTCACCGCAGCCAGCCGCCGACGATCACCTCCGGGGGCACGGAGGGGTTGAGGGGGTCCCAGGGCGGGTAGGCGCCGGGCTGGTGCATAGTGGCATGGTTGCGGATTTCCGTGTAGCCGCCGCTGATGATGCCGCCATGGCAGGTTGTGTTGTTCTGGATGCTGACATTCAATCCGGCGTAAATGATGCCGTAATAGTCCTCCCGGTTTTGCAGGGTAACATTGCCCGCGCTTAACAATGCCGGCCAGTTGGTCTGGCCGGGGAAGTTGGTCTGGGAGAAATGGTTGATTACGGTGATATTGCCGTTGGCCACAAGGGTTCCGACCAACGAGCTGTGGTTGGCGATGGTGACATCGCCATTGACGTAAACCACACCGTTGGACGGCAAGGCATGCCAGCCATTGAAGGTCATGGAATTGCTGTAATAAAGTCCGCCATTCGTAGCCATTTGGCGGTAGCTGTCGAAGTCAAAAGTTGGCAGCACCCGTTCGGGCGAATTGGGCTGCAGTGTGGCGTCCAGGGTGCCGACCGATCCGACGGCCGTGATGACCGCGTTATTGGTGAAGTCGCCGTTCTGCGCGCCGTTGGCGGAGAGGACGTTGCCGTTGGCATGCACGTTGCCGTTAATGGTGAAGGCCGCCGAACTGAAACGCACATCGCCGCCGGAGAGGATTACGCCGTCCAGGCTGAAAAGCGAATCGTTGATATCCTGCAGGGTGCCCAGCAGTTCCATGATCGTGGTGCGCGTCACGCCGCCCATGGTGCCGGAACTGGTGATCAGCACATTGCCGTTGGTCTGGGTCCGGCTCACCACGGTGAAGGAGCCGCCGCCGAAATCGGCGGTATTGGTGGCGTCCCGCCACATGTTGTAATTCGTGCTCAGCAGCGACACCATGTCGGCAATGCCGGCTTCCGCGATGGCCAGCGCCTGCGCGCCGGTGTTGAGACGTTGCGCCCGCGCCATGGCCTGGTTGGTGATATAGGCCATGACCATGCTGGCCAGCAGCAGGGCCGCCGATACGCACATTACCACCATCAGCGCTGAGCCGCGGCGGCCGGCATTACCGGTCGGACAGGAATTCGGCGACATGACTTTTCCTCCAATTTTGCGGCGATGCTAAATATCAGTGCCCAAGGCACAGAGGATCAAAGGCGCAAAGCCTGAGTATCACCCACACGCGACTTTGTTCCTTTGTGCCTGTGATCCTTTGTCCCTTACATTTATTTTCCGGTGTTCAGCGGCCGGACTTCCATCAAGCCCGACACCCGGCTGGCGCCAAACGGGCCTTCCTTGAAAATCTCCATTTCCACTTCAATCCCCTTGATGAACGATTGTCCGTTGACCGCGGCCTGGACGATGCCGTAGTCCGGGCCGCGGGCGAAGCCGACCACTAAATCCACCAATCCCGTGGACCCGGCCCAACTGATGGTGACGTCCTGCAGTTTGGCGTTTAATGTGTGCGGCTGGATGGTGTTGTATAAAACCTCGTATTGCACGTAACGGCCGCCCGAGATGCCGACGATGTTGTTGTGATCGTTGTTGACGCCGTAGAAATCCCAGGCGCAGGCGTCGCTCATGTCGCGCTGGTCGCCGGACCGCACGCGGATATCAATGTCGGCGTAAGGCCAAGGCTCCACCTGGGTCCAGTTGAGGATGCGATAGGAAGGATTGGCCAGCCGGGTGTCGAAAATCCCGGAGCGATAGACGGCGTTGGAGGGATATAACACCGCAATCGCGCCCAGCCCGATTAACTGGTTGTGCGGCATGTTGTTCAAATACGACATGGGCGGGTTGGTGGCGGTGGACGTCCAGGTCCTGGCGTTGGCGAGGATCAAGTTGTCGGTTTTGAGTTGGAAGGAGACCAGGCAGGAAGCGTAGCGGTCAAACGGAAAGTTGATCCAATCGCTCCAAACCTCGCCGCCCGCGGCGACCTTGCGCCAGGAACTGCCGGCAAAGGTCACGTTCTGCACGGTGCCAGCGACCGGATTGGTGCCGGACAATTGCTGCATGATCTTCACGTTGTCAATGAAAAGCTGGCCGTTGGTGGGCGCCTGGAAATTCAGGCAGGCCCGGGCGCCGTTGTAAATGATGTTGCCCGGCGCATTGCTGCTGCCGCCATAGATGATGTTGATCACCGGGACGTCATTCGTCAGCGTAATGCCGCCGATCGCGCCGTCCGTGGCGTTCTCCGCGGTCCAGGTGATGCCCTTGTCCATGTCCATGACATAATCGGGAATATAGGGGGGCTGCGCGATGAAATTGGTGTCGCATTTGCGGCTGACATTGCTGGCGATGACGCCCGGCGGGGCGTCAAACTGCGAATCGCACCAGAGATCGTTTTGTACCTTGAAGTTGATGGAATTGCCGATGGCGCCGGCGTTATAGGTCAACTGGCATTTGCCGCTCCAGCCGGCGCCGTGCGCGGACATATCCTGGGCGGAAACCGTCCCGCCGGACTGGGTGAACCGGTAGAAAGGCGCAACCGGATGGGAATCGGACGGCAGGAAAATCTCGCCCTCGCGCCGGCTGGCGCTGGGGCTGAGCGAAAACCAGTCAATGCCCACCTTGTAGCCGGAGCTGTCGGGATTTTTGCCCACCACGGTGAAGGTCAGGTCGTTGATGCCGTCGCCCAGCACCACGCTGCCCCAGTTGAGATTGCGCGCGCGCTGGTAGCCGGGGGCATAACCGTCAAACAATACATCCGGGGGCCGGATACGCATGGTCACCAGGTTCCGGAATACCACCCGGCTGCTGGCGCTTTCCCCGGCGAGGGCCGCGGCTTGCAGGCCGGCGGCATTGGAACTGAGCGCCACCTGCCGCAACTGCGTGTAAAAATCGTGCGGGGCGGCGTTGCTGTTGCGCGGCGTGAATACCGTCCGCAGCAACTCGTCGGGCGTGCCTGGCCGGACGTGGTAAATCACCGTCTGGTCCCAGACGATTTGTCCATAGTTGGGGCTGTTGGTATTCAGGTTCCGCCGCAACATCCCGTCGTGGCCGGGCGTGGAAAGCGGAAAACTAATGGCGGTGTATTCGGCGGCATTGGTCGGGTAAAAGGACATCAGGCCCACGCCCACGCTCGACAGGCGCAAATCGTAACGGATGTGTTCCATGGCCTTTTCCAGGTCCTGGTGCAGTTCGCTGATGATGGTCTCGGCGCGCCAGGTGCGCAAACCGTAGATGAAGGTGGCCAGTGCGCCGCCCATCACCAGCGTCATGATGGCGGCGCTGACCATCAATTCCACCGCCGTAAAGCCGGCGCGCCGGGCAGGAGTAGAAAATTTATGCATTGGAGGCATTTTGTCGTTCACATCGGGTTGGAGATCAGGGTGGACTGTTCCACGGGAGTGGCGCTCAAGCGGCCATGGAGCACCGGGTACCAGATTTGCACGGTGAAAAGCGAGATGTCCGCCGTGGTGTTGGTGGACGGCACGATGATGGTGGAGCGCTGGAAATTACCGGTGGGATCGGCATTGCCGTACGCGTCCACGGCCGCGTTCGTTTCCGCCAGCAAATCCAGGCTGGAGTATTCCGTCGCCCGCGCGTGTTGAATGCGGTTGCGCGCGAGGCACAGCGCGCGATAATGATTGGTCGCCATCCGTTGCGCGCGCATGGCGGAGATGTATGCGGAAAAGAAGCCCGCGCAAAACAACAGAAAAATTGCGCCGGCCACCATCATTTCCACCAGCGTGAAACCGCTTTTTGCCTTTTGGCGCATGAGGCTCCCGGGTTTTGAGAACATTAATATCCGTCCGGCCGCTGGTCTTCACCGGATGGCCACTTCCCCGCACTCCACGGCCTTGATTTGCTCTGCCGGCCAGGCCGCCGCCGGATTGGCCTGCGCCGCGCGGCGCAAAACCTCGGCGGTGGCGCGCGCTGTCTGTGCGCGCTGGCGCATCAGCTCGAAATCCGTCGCGAATTCCCCGCCCCGCACCAGCGGCAATTCCTGCGGCCGGGCGGCCGGCGGCTGATCTGACGCCGCCGGTATTTCCCCGGATGTTGCCGGCGCGAATGCCACCGGTTCGACGGCCGGCGGCGCGCGCAATGTCTGCCATACCGTCCAGACCGATGCGCAGACACCCGCCGCGATCAGGATGGCCGCCGCATACACCATCGGCGCTGATATTTCCGTCTTGCCGCCGCCAGGCGCGCCATTCATAAGGCCTTCTCCCGCCAGTTGTTCCATTGGTAGATGTTCAGCACCGACGGATAATTCGGCGGCGGCGCGGTTTGGAAGCGCTGATCGTAGGTGTAGTTTTTGGTATAACCATTGCCGCCGGTAGTGCCTACCGCGCCGCGGTTGTTTTCCACGATGCCGCCATACACGTTCAGCAGGCCGCAACCGAACCGGGTGTTGTAATTTTCCACGAAAAACCCGCTTTCATAGGTGCTGGTATCGGGGTTGCAGGCGATGATATGCGCGAAAATATTCAGGTTGGCCGGCGCGTTGGCGCGAATCTCGACGTCCTTTTGCGCAATCAGCCCGAGGGCGTCGTCCGAGCCGTTGGTTGGATGGACGGCGTAGGTGAGATGGTTGGTGATGCGGATGCTGTCTTCCGCCGCGATCGTCAGGCGGCCGTCCAACTGCCCGCCGAGATAAACGATGGCGCTGCGATTGCCGCCGCCGGACGCCGTGTCCACGTAAATCAACCCGTTGGAAGGGGTGGCGACGCGGTGGTTATTCCAGCCTTTGCGTGAGTTGGTGATGAAGAGGTTGGTGCCGGACATGGTCATATAAGTGAGGCCGGAGACGGTCAATGTGGCCGCCGCGCTTAAATTGGTGAAAACCACCGAGGCCATGGTGTCGGCGGGCGCGCTCAGCCATGTGCCGGCGTTGAATTGCACCTGGGCCAGGTCGCTGCCGGGCCCCCAGGTGGATGCGGTGGAAGACAGCAAGGCGTTGAAAATCGGGTTGCCATCCAGGTAAATCATGGTGTTGGCATGCACGGGGCCGTTGAACACCTCGCCGCCTCCGATCCAGATGGGGCCGGCGGCGTTATTATACCAGAGGGCGTAACGGGCCCAGGCTTGTTGCTGCACGCCCTCCAGGATCACAGCGCGCCGCGTATCGGCCATCCGGCCGGTGGAAAAAATCGTAAATTGACGCGCCGCCGGTCCGGGGCCGGCGGCCGCTTGCGCGCCGATAGTGACGTCGTCGCCGGCGATATTGCCCAGCCACCACTGGCCGTTGGCGCGGCCATTGCCACTGTTGCGCGAGGTGTTGAAAACCTGGACATTCATGTTCAACGAAACCAGATCGTAGGTGTTGGCGTTGAGCAGGGGATAGACGGCGCCGTTGACCAGCAGGCTGTTCTGGTTGCCGTTGCCCTTAGGTTTGATCCGGATCATCACTGCGGGGCCGGTGTAATAAACGCAGGGCGCGCTGGTGTAAGATGTGGGGTCGTTCTGCAAATCATCGCGGGTGATGGTGGTGCCGTCGGGCTTGACCAGCAAAAATTCGTTGTCAGGCGAGTTGTTGGGATTGAGGTTGACGCTCCCGGCCATGGAGTTTGACGCGCTCCCCCCGCTGCCGGCGGTGTCGAATGCCTCCACTACCACCGCGGTGAACCTGCCGGTCGTATTGTCGGCGAAACAAAACGACCCCGTGACCACGCCCGGCACAGCGCTGCCGTTGCGGATGTAAGCCACCGCCTGTTCCGCGCCGCCCTCCGCCACGTAAAAAGCCTGCTCCATCCGCACCTGGCGGCGGACCAGCCGGATTTGCGTCATGCCGTCGCTCAGCACGCTGGCGGCCAGGATGGCGGCCAGCGCGGCGAAACAGACCACCGCCACCAAAACCATGCCGGAATTGTTGTCTTTGGCCCGCATGTTTTGCCCCATTTTAATTTCAGTTGCGATTGCGCAGCGTGATGAAGGTTGAAGCCGCATAGGCGGCGGCCGCCTGCCCATGCCGGTGACTGGCCGCCAGGCTGATGTGCACTCCGTCCAGATTGGTGTTTGCGCGCGCACTGGAAATGTAATTGCCGATCAGCAGGCGGCTGTCGGGCGCGTTCGTGGCGGGCCAGAAAACGAGGTTGCTGGCCTTGGCGTTGTAATCGATCCACTGGGTGCCGTTGGTGTTCGACACCACCATCCGCCAACTGCCGTCCGGCGAGCCGGCGGCGGCGTTCAAGCCATGCGCGGTGCTGTTGGCTGACAGCGGGTAATTGCCCCCGAAACGCAACCCGGTGTAATTGGTTTGCAGAACCACACGGCTGGCGGCGCGCATCCCCAGGTTGGTTCCCTGGCCGTAGACAATTTTGTTTAAAGCCATCCCGACGTCGCGCGCGGCTTGGATGTTCAGGGTCGTGGACAGCCAGACCCGCTGGCATGCCAGGTAAACGCTGATGGCGCCGCCCGCCACCAGGCCGAAGATGCCCGCGGCAATCATCACCTCCAGCAGGGTGAATCCCCGGGCGCGCCGCCGGGTGGCCAGGCGGGACCGGCCGGCGCCATGCGGGCGGATGTTTTTAAACATGGTCATGGGTGCAGGGTGCTGCTTAACGATCCATTCAGGTTGACGCTGGACGACCAGCGTGTGCCGGCATTCGTCCAGTAAACCGTCAAATTGATGTTTTTAACCAGCGCCGCCGAAAACTGGCGGTCGTTGGTGACGACATAAGCGCCGTAAAATACGCCGGTGGAAACGGAATTCGCGCCGTAAATCAACTGCGTCGCCGGCGCAATGGAATGGGTGCCGAAAGTCAATTGCGTCGCGGCGAAAAAAGGGTAGGTCAGTAATTGTTCCATCTGACGGCGCGCCACCTGCATGGCGGCCAGCCGGCTGCCCGCTACGAGCGCCGAACGGCGGGCCGTCATAATGGCCGTTAACAAGCCACCCAGCGTAATCGCCAGCAAAGCCGAGGCGATCACCACTTCCACCAAGGTAAAACCTTTCTTCATACAATCGAAGTGTAAACCGAAAACCGGATTTAAGCAAACCAATCCTTATATCTTATTATGAGCAGCTATCATGCCATACTCACCGGGTTGGCATTTAAAAATTGCCACGACAATAGAGCCAATTTCAAAATTAACTTTTTGAAAGAGTTCGTAATTCAGCAGTCAGAATTCAGAATGATTGCAAACGGCATAAGATCAATGTGTTACGTTGCTGTAAAATTTCAGGCGCCGAACACTTAACATCGAACACCGAACATCGAACACCGAACACCGAACACCGAACACTGAACACTTTTGAAAGAGACTCAACGGTTGCCATCTTGTGCGATTTTTGTGCCTCTTTGTGGTAAAAACAGTTTTGAAATTGGCTTGGACATTATCGTTTTCTAAAATATGATTTAACGGTAAGGCTGGTTTGGTTAGATTGACTTTTCCGGAAATGCCGCCTTGGATTAGAAAACGTAGAGATCGTTGGTTGAAAAATTCGGGTCGGTGGTCAGATGCACGCCCAGCCGGCGCAAGCCGACTTCGTCGCCGGGAGTGGGGATATGGGTCATATGCACGTCGCACCCGCGTAATGCCTTGAGTTTTTCCAGGCATAATTGAGCGGTGGGGTTGTTGGTAGCGCTGATGCTCATGGCGATCAGGGTCTCGTCCAGGTCCAGGCTGGGGTTCCGCCCGGACAGGATATCGTGCTTCAGGCGGGCGACGGCCTCGGTAATGGCGGGGGAAAGAATGTGCAGCTTGTCGGGGACTCCCGCAAGCTGTTTGGTGGCATTCAGGATCAGGCTGGAGGCGGCGTGCATCAGGGGCGAATTTTTGCCGGTGACCAGTGTGCCGTCCGCCAAAGCCAGCGCCGCGCCGCAATAAATGCCGTCATGCCCCTTGCCGCCGGCTTGGGCGTCGCGGGCGGCCTGCCGGGCCGGGAGGACGACCGGGCGATCTTCCGGGTTAAGATGCAAGGTTTCCAGCAGCCGGGCGGCGCGGGCGACGGTCGGTTTATCCACAAACCCCATGGCATATTCCGAGGAGTAACGGAAATAACGCCGGATCACTTCCTCCCCGGCGGCTGCCCGCACGGCCGCATCGTCGGTGATGCCGCAAGCCACGCGGTTAACCCCCATTTCGGTGGGCGAACGGTACAGGGTTTCCTGGCCGGCAATGTGCCGCAGGATTTTCAGGACGATGGGAAAGGCCTCGATGTCGCGGTTGTAATTAATGGCGGTGGCGTGGCAGGCTTCCAGGTGGAACGGGTCAATCATGTTGATATCCTGCAGGTCCGCCGTGGCGGCTTCATAGGCGATGTTAACCGGGTGGTTCAACGGGAGATTCCAGATGGGGAACGTCTCGAATTTGGCGTAGCCGGCCCGCACCCCGTTCTTTTGTTCGTGGTAAATCTGGCTCAGGCAGGTGGCCAGCTTGCCGCTGCCGGGGCCGGGGCCGGTGACCACGACCAGCGGTTTGGCCACCGGGATGAAGGCATTCGCGCCGTAACCGCGGTCGCTGACGATCAGGTCCACATCCGTCGGGTAGCCGCGGGTGGCGCGGTGGGTGTAAACGCGTACCCCGCGGCGTTCCAGCTTGTTTTTAAAGAGCACGGCGCCGGGCTGTTCGTCGTAGCGCGTGATCACCACCGCGCACAGCTCGATCTGCCACTCGCGCAGGTCGTCAATCAACTTCAAGGCGTCGGTGTCGTAGGTGATGCCGAAATCGGCGCGCATTTTTTTCTGTTCGATGGCGCCGGCATGAATGCAGAGGATAATCCCGGCCTGATCGCGCAGTTCGTGCAACAGCCGGATTTTGACATTCGGGTCGTACCCCGGCAGGACGCGCGCGGCATGGTAGTCGAAGAAAAGCTTGCCGCCAAACTCCAGGTAGAGTTTCCGGCCGAATTTATTGGCGCGTTCCAGAATGGCCTGGGATTGCTCCCGCAGGTAAAGTTCGTTGTCGAATCCGATCCGGCCGTTCATAATTGCCTTTGTGTGATGAATTGAAAGGTTTTCGGCGCGCAAACGTCCCGCCCGCGCGGGCTCAACCCGCTATCCACCCCCCCCCGCCTGGACGGGGTTCGATGTCGGCTTATTTGCGCGTATGGCGGAAATTTAACCGTTTATGATGACCTTTGCAAGTTTTTGCCAAAAAAACGGAAAATCGAGGAAAAAATTCAGGACATTTTCAGAATTGACATTTCGCGCTGATTTGTTAACTTCTTTCTTTCGCTGAATTACGCGGCGCGGAGCCGGAACCAGGCGCGGACTCCGGGCCGGCGCTGCCAGACAGGCTTCCGGGTTGCGTCAACGCCCGGCGGATGCCGTGTTATGTTCGTTTTTATGACGCCGCCATGGCGAAATCAAGTAGGAGTGATCATGAAAGCTTATGCGGTAATTGAAACCGGCGGCAAACAATATCGGGTGGAGGCGGCGGATACATTGCGCGTGGAGCGTTTGCCGGCGGAAGTCGGCGCGCGCATCACCATCCAGCCGGTTCTGGCGGTGTCGGACGGCGCGACCCTGACCATCGGCCGCCCGTATGTCGAACAGGCCGAAGTTGTTGCCACGGTGGTGGATCACGTGCGCGGCGCCAAGGTTGTGGCCTTCCGTAAGAAACGGCGCAAGGGCTATAATCGCAAACAGGGCCACCGCCAGGAACAGACGGTGTTGAAGATCGAAAGCATTTAATCATGCTCCGCGCCGCGGGCGCGGGCAGTCGGGGAGAAATTTGTCATGGCAACGAAAAAAAGCGGCGGCGCCGCCAAGAACGGCCGCGACAGCGCCGGCCGGCGGCTGGGAGTAAAATGTTTTGACGGAGAGCTGGTTACGGTTGGCAGCATTATCGTCCGCCAGCGCGGCACGAGGGTTTTGCCGGGATTAGGCGTAGGAGAAGGGCGTGACAACACGCTGTTCGCCCTGCAAGCCGGTCTGGTGAAATTTGAAAAAAACGGCAAAAGGGTACGGATTAACGCGTGTGCCCCCGCAGGTTAAAAGCCCACAAATTCGTTGACACCGCCAAAGTCCGGGTAGCCGCTGGAGCTGGCGGTGATGGATGCGTCAGTTTCCGCCGCGAAAAATTCGTTCCGCGCGGCGGGCCGGACGGCGGCGATGGCGGGCGCGGCGGCCATGTGCTGGCCGAAGCCGACCGCAATGTCGATTCCCTGTTGGCCCTGTACTTCAATCCCCTGCAGCGCGCGGCCGACGGCGAGCGTGGCCGGGGCAAGCAGCAGCATGGCCGCAACGGCCGCGATTTGGTGATCAAACTTCCCTGCGGCACGGAAATCCATGATCTGGAATCCGGCGCCAAGCTGGGCGAATTGCTTGAAGATGGCGGCCGGATGCAACTGGCGGCCGGCGGCCGGGGCGGCTTGGGTAATTGTCATTGGAAAACCAGCACGCACCAGGCGCCGCGCGAGCACACCGAGGGCGCGGCCGGCGAAGCCAAACACCTGCGCTTCGATCTCAAAATCATTGCGGAGATCGGTCTGATCGGTTTCCCCAACGCCGGTAAATCCACCCTCCTGGGCAAAATCAGCCACGCCCATCCGCGCGTAGGCGCCTATCCGTTTACCACCCTCAACCCGATCATCGGCACGGTCAAGTACCCCGAGGCTTACCGGGAAATCCGGGTGGTGGACATCCCCGGTCTGATTGACGGCGCCCATGCCGGCGCCGGCCTGGGCCACGAGTTTCTGCGGCATGTGGAGCGTGCGCGCGCCTTGCTGCTGGTGCTCGATATGGCCGGCTCCGAGGGGCGCGAACCGCTGGACGATTACCGCAACCTGCGGGAAGAACTGCGTCTTTATCGCGCCGGGCTGCTGCAGCGCCCCATGCTGGTGGCGGCCAATAAAATGGACCTGCCGGAAGCGGCGGCCAACCTGGCGGAGTTTCAACGCCAGACCGGCGTGCAGCCGCTGCCCATTTCCGCCCGCGAAGAACTGGGCCTGACGGAGTTGAGGCAGGCGATGCTGGATTTGATGTGCTCCATGACGGGAACGCCGGGGTTGCAGGCGGATGGCGGATGATGGGCGTTGACGGCTGTCAGTCCGGCCCGAACATGCCGTCTTCGATCAACCCGCAGAGCATGTGTTCCAGCAAGAGCATGCTCTCCTGGACGCGCGGCGTGTCGCGCGACGGGATGCAGATGCAATGATCGCACCATGGCGCCATTTTGCCGCCGCCCCGGCCGGTCAAGCCGGCGGTGATCAAGCCCCGGGCGCGGGCGGTTTTCAAGGCTGCAACCACGTTGGCGGAATTGCCGGAAGTCGAAATTCCCAGCAGCATGTCGCCGCGCCGGCCCTGCGCCTCCACCTGGCGCGCGAAGACGATTTTAAAAGCATAATCGTTCCCGAGCGCGGTGAGGATGGAGGTGTCGGTCGAAAGCGCCAGGGCCGGCAGGGCCGCGCGTTCGCGCATGAAACGGCCCACCAGTTCCCCGGCGACGTGCTGGGCATCGGCGGCGCTGCCGCCGTTGCCGGCCAGCAGGAGCCGGCCGCCGTTTTGGAAGACCGCCACGGCGGCTTCCGCCAGTGCCAGCAACTGTTTGAGCAGCCGCGGCTGCGCCACCCACCGGCGCTTGAGCGCGATGGAAGCGGCAACCTGATTTTGCAGGGCTTGGATTTTAGTTTTCATGTTTCTCCAGAGCAATTTTTAAAACTAACGTTTTTAAAGAATTCACTGGTGTCCCATAAGGGACGCCAAGGCTGAAGGTTATTAGACTGTAGGCTGTAGGTTAAA
>CAZYXU010000119.1:0-11692 GCA_964650945.1 uncultured Verrucomicrobiota bacterium
CCGGCGGGATGCTCATGGTCCGGGACGGCCATGCCGGCCGGTCAAGGGGCATATTTTTGGCCGCTGAGTTTGAATAATATCAAATTAACGATCGGTTGCGGAAGGTAAATCCGGGTTCTTTCCTTGGTTTGGTACTCTTTGCCGTCCATCACGGCCAGGCGGCCTTCCAGGATATGCGTTTTGGGCCGCTCCGCCTTCGCATCGCGGTCGAAGACCAACTCCGGATTCAGCGTAAACGTCATGTTTTTCCAGCGCACCTCGGCGTTGGCGGATGATTTGGCCCGGTTCTGGATCAGGTCATAGAGGATATATTCCCGGGTATCCCGCCCCCACCAGTCCCAACGCGCGGAATCTTTCTGCGGATCCGCCTCCACCAACTGCGCCGCGACAACCTGGTTATGGCCGTCCGTGACCAGCAACAGCCGGTTGAAGTTTTCTTCGTAGATTCCCGGGTAGGCGTAGTAAAACAAACTGTTTTCGGGAAATCCGGGCGTAGTGACGCTGCTTTTGGAGGCGGAACTTTTTTCAAGGAACAAAGCCTTGACGGCGTCGTCCAACGGCATCAAATAAGTGACTTTTTTGTAAATCACCAGGGATGGATATTCGCGGGTATCCACGTTCGGTTCGCCCAGACTGCCAAGCAGGGCCTGCATGTCATCCGCGGCCCGCGCGCCCTTGCTCACCCCATAATGCCAGCGCGGCGAAAGCGCTAACCCGGCGCCAAACCCGGCGCGCGCGCCGGTCGGCCGCTCGCCCCGGGCGATTCTGGCAATGATCGCGGTGACGGCCATGCGGTTGGTGGCGTCGGGATATTGCCGGAGGGCGTCTTCCATGATTTGCACCGCCACCTTGAGATCCTGCGCCTTTTGCGCCGCGGCCACGGCTTGCGCCAGGGCGATGGAATCGTTTTCCTGTTTCTGCAGGACGATGGCGGCTTCAATATTTCTGCGCTTCCATCCGGCGATCAGGGCATCGGCTTCCGCCCGGTTAACCGCGGCGGCATTCTGGTTGAGCGCCTCCTGCAGGAAGTCAATGGCCTGCCGGAGATCGTTATGGGATTTCGACTCCGCTTCCGCCATGGCCTTGGACAAGGCCTCGGTCTGGTTGAAACCGATCTGCATTTTCGCCAGCAGCCGGGCCGCGTCCGTGCGGTTGGTGGCGCCCGGGCAATCTTCCATGGTGTTTTCCAGCATTTTGATGGCGAGGGGCAGATCGTTCATCTGTTGCACCGACCGCATGGTTTCGGCCAGGGTCATGGCCTCCATGGACTCCGTCCGGCTGGTCATCAGTTTTTCCGCGTAAGTCATCCGCATCTGGCTCAACCGGGCTTCGGCATGGGACCGGTTTAACGCCAGGGGATTGTGATGCACGGCTTGGATCAAGTCTTCGAGCGCCAGGCCGAGATTGGTAACCGCAATGGCGGTGGCGCGGGTAAGGGCATTCGAGACTTGGACCGCTTGTTCCAGCCGCTGGAGGAGGATTTTGGCTTCCACCCGGTTGCGCGCTTTCGGATAATTGCTCAATGCCGCATTGATTGACTGCATGGCCGCCTGATAATCGGCGGCGGCGGATTCCTGATCCAGAATGCCGGCCACGGCGCGCGATTCGCTGTTCACCGCCTGCCGGTTATTCAGATATATGACCAGCAGCGTCCCAAAAACAACCGAAAATAAAACGAACTTAACCAAGCCGAGGAAATTAAATGTGGAAGAGCGGGCGGCAACCTTGCGGCTGGCCGCCGCCGGCGCCGCCGGCGCGGCCGGGGATGGCGCCGGCGCGGGCGGCTCAACCTCAGGCTTGGGCATGATTTGCACGTATTTCCTGCAATTCGCGCATTGAATATTTTTCCCGGCCAGACTGCCGGGGGCCAAAATCGCCGTGCCGCAGTGGGGGCAATCGGCCCGGATATCCGGGGCCGGCACGGTGAGTGGCTGGCCGCAATCGGGGCAGTCAAATGTCTGCCCGACGCCCGTTTCGGCGACGGCGACGCTTTTCCCGCAGCCGCATTGAAAATAAATATCCGGCATAATAACCCGTCTGCAGGCTGGGTTGACATTCAGCCGCTAATCCCGGCACACCCATACCATATACATTATTTTTAAGTATTATTTCCAAACAGGCCGGCAAGTCAACCTTTAATACCGTATCCCGTAACCGGCCTGGTCAGGTCGCGTCCGCTCGCGGATTGCGGCGCTGCGCCCGTTTCCATTTCCACTCCTCGACCGCGCAGAAAGCGCAGGGCACAATGAACAGCGTGATCACACTGACCGCCATCCCCCCGACCGAGGGGATCGCCATCGGCTGCATCACGTCCGCGCCGCGGCCGGTTGCCCAGAAGATGGGCATAAGGCCGAAGACCGTCGTGGCGGTCGTCATCAGGCAGGGCCGGATACGCTTCAGTCCCGCGTCAAGGATGGCGGCGCGAATCTCGGCGATGGAGCTGAACTTGCGGTTCTTGAAAGCCGCTTCCAGGTAGGTGGCGATGATCACGCCGTCATCGTCCACCACGCCGAAGAGGACCAGGAACCCGACCCAAACGGCAACCGAAAGGTTGGCGCCCCACAGGGCGAGCATGATGAAGCCGCCGCAGGCGGAAACCAGCACGCCGCCGAAGATCACCGGCGCGATCCACCAACGACTGAATCCCAGGTAAAGCATCACGAAAATGATCGCCAGCGTGATGGGCACAAGGATGCGCATCCGGGCCGCGGCGCGGACCTGATTCTCGAACTGGCCGGACCACTCCCAGTAGTAGCCCGGGGGGATTTTCAGCCGGCCGTCTTTGACCGCCTGCCGCAGCAGGGACTCGGCGTCGTTGACGACCGAGACCTCGTCGCGCTCGCGGGTATTCATGGTGACGTAGCCGACCAGCAGGCCCCGTTCGCCCTTGATCTCCTGCGGGCCCAGGACGGTCGTAATGGCGGCAAGTTGGACCAACGGCACCTGCGCGCCCGCGGCGGTGGGCACGCCGATCCGCTGGATCGCCTCGGCGTCCTCGCGGAAATCGCGGGCCAGCCGGAGGCGGATCGGATACCGCTCGCGCCCCTCGACCGTCTCCATCAGATTCATCCCGCCCAGGGCCGTCTCGATGACGTCCTGGACGTCGCGGATATTGACGCCGTAGCGCCCGATCCGGTCGCGGTCAATCTCGATCTGAAGGTAGGGCTTGCCGACAATGCGGTCCGCGATAATGTCCGCCGCGCCGGGCACTTCGCGGAGAAGCTGTTCGATCTGGAGGCCGATGCGCTCGATCTCGCGCAGGTCGGCGCCGAAAATCTTGACCCCCATCATGGCGCGGAAGCCGGTCTGGAGCATGACTAGCCGCGTCTGGATGGGTTGCAGGAACGTCGGCAGCACGCCGGGAATCGCCGTTTTTTCCTGGAGTTCGGCGAGAATCTCGTGCTTGGTTATGCGGCGCTCTTCGGGCCAGATCCGCGCCAGCGGTTTCCGGATGAAGCCGGGCCAGCGGGAGTAAAAGCGTTCGACCGGGCGCATGCGCCATTGGTCCTCGGGTTTGAGGATGATGATGCTCTCGATCATGCCGATGGGCGCGGGATCGAGCGCCGATTCGGCCCGGCCGACCTTGCCTACGACCGATTCGACCTCGGGCACGCTGGCGATCGCCCGGTCCTGCCGGCTGTTGACCTGGATGGCCTGCGACAGCGATCCCTGCGGCAGGAGCGACGGCATGTAGAGGAATGAACCTTCGTCCAGCGGCGGCATGAATTCACGGCCGATGCCAGGCAGGATGCGGGTTTCCCGTAAGACCGTGAGGCCGGCGGCGCGCTCGGCCGCGCGCGCCGGCGGGTCAGGCCGGCGCCACAGGATGCGGGAACGCTCACGGCCGTACCGGTCCCGGATCCATTCCCGGCGGAGTTGGCCGAATTCAACCAGCGGCCGGACCAGGTCTTTATCCGGCGGCGCATGCATGAGACGTTTCAGCTCCGGCGATGCCGGCGCGCGGGCGAACAGGTTGATGGCCGCCTCCACCGGGGAGAGCGTCTTGCCAATGCCCAGCCACACGCTCAGACCGGCGAACAGGAGGAGGAGCGGCGCAATAAAAAATGTCCGCTTGTGCCCGAGCACCCATGCCAGCGCCGGGGCGTATGCCCGGGCAATCAGACGCGCGACGCGGTTTTCCTCCAGCGGTAGGCAGCGCTCCCGGGTCATGCGCATGACGCACAAGGCGATGCCCGCACCGACCGCGGCGGAGATGAGCCAGCCCGCGCCGGGCCCCTGGGCCAGGCCCCACCGGAACGCGGCCTGCGTGGCGAGCGCCGCCAGCACACCCACGCCGGCGGCAACCGCGACCGCCACCGGCCGGCGCCGCTTGCCCGGCCGGAAGAGCAGATAACAAAGGAAAGGCACCACCGTAATTGCCAGCACGACGGCGGAACCGATGGCGAAGGTCTTCGTGAACGCCAGCGGCCTGAACAGCTTACCCTCCTGATCGGCCAGGAAAAAAACCGGGATGAACGACACCAGGGTGTTGGAAACCGCCGTGATGATGGCCCCGCCGACTTCCGTCGCGCCGGCGTAGATGACCCCGAAATACCCCTGGCCGCGCAGCTCCTCCTCCGTCGCCGCGGCGACGCGGCGGTGAATGTTTTCCGCCATGATGATGCCCATGTCGGCCACATCGCCGATGGCAATCGCCAGGCCCGCCAGCGACATGATGTTGCTATCCACGCCAAAGATGTACATCAGGATAAAGGTGAGCGCCACGGCCAGCGGCAGCGTGGCGAGCACCGTCGCGGTCGTCCGCAAATGGAGCAGGAAGACCAGGATAACGAGGCTGGCGAGCAGCGCCTCCTCGAACAACGCGCGCTTCAAGGTGTG
The DNA here is from genome assembly GCA_964650945.1 of uncultured Verrucomicrobiota bacterium. Taxonomy (GTDB): domain Bacteria; phylum Verrucomicrobiota; class Kiritimatiellia; order JAAZAB01; family JAAZAB01; genus JAXGPF01. Next base: position 4,840 of record CAZYXU010000119.1, read on the forward strand.
AATGACTTCGTTGACCACGGTGGTGCGGTCATAAAATGGAACAATCCGGACACCCGACGCGCGCCCATCCCGGAGGGTTTTGCGGGGCAGGCCGGGCTCGAGTTGGGCGATCTTGGCCTTGACCCGTTCCATGACGGCGCGGGGATTCTCGCCGTACCGCATGAGCACCACGCCCCCGACCGCCTCAACCCCGGCCTTGTCGAGCGCGCCGCGCCGGAAGTCCGGCCCCAATTGAACCGTGCTCACGTTGCCGACCGTAATCGGCGTGCCGCCCTCCTGCCGGATGACGATGCGCTCGAGATCCGCGGCCGTCTTGACAAATCCCACGCCGCGGATGAAGAATTCGACGCCATTATTCTCCAGCACCTTGGCGCCTACATCAATATTGCTCTTGCGCACGGCCGCGAACACGTCCATGACCGTGACGCGGTGCGCGCGGAGTTTGTCGGGATGGAGATCGATCTGGTACTGCTTGACGAATCCGCCGATGCTGGCGACTTCGCTCACCCCCTCGACGGCATTGAGCTGGTAGCGGATGTACCAGTCCTGAATGGACCGCAGCTCCGCGAGGTCAAAGCCCTCGCCCTCGACCGTGTACCAGTAGATCTGGCCCAGGGCGGTCGCGTCCGGTCCGAGCGCCGGCATGACGCCCGCCGGCAGCCGTTGCTGGGCCATATTCATCCGCTCCAGCACGCGCGAGCGAGCCCAGTAGTAGTCTAGATTGTCCTTGAAGATGACGAAGACCATGGCGAAGCCGAAGCCGGACATTGACCGGATGGCCTTCACGCCCGGCGTGCCCGCCAGACTCGTCGTGAGGGGAAACGTAACCTGGTCATCCACATCCTGCGGGCTGCGGCCCGGCCATTCGGCGTAAACGATGACCTGTTTCTCGCCGATATCGGGGATCGCGTCAACCGGCGTGCGCACAACGGCGAAATAACCGCCCACGCCCAGGCCGGCAATGATGAGCGCCATCAGGAAGGGATTCCTGAGGCACCAGCGGATGATGAGGTTGACCATGGCGGGATATCCCAATCAGTGCTTGTGCGGGGTTGCGCCGGCGGGCGGGCCGGCCGCCGGCGCCAGCCCGGGGGCGGATGCCCCGTCGTGCGGGCGGTCCGCCCGGCCGCCCATCAGGCCGCCGGGATAAAACAGGCTCGGGTGCCCGGTGATCTGGAACTGGCTGTCAATCAGGAACCCGCCGCTGGCCGCCACCCGTTCGCCGTCAGCCAGGCCTTTGAGCACCGGGAAAAAACCGGCGGCGCGCGGCCCTAAAACAACCTCCCGCGCTTCAAACAATCCCCGGGATTTCTCCACATAGACGATCCGCCGCGTTCCGCTGTCGAGCACCGCGCTGACCGGCACGGCGAGCAGCCCAGGCCCGGCGGCGGCCGGCGCCGGCGTTGGGAGCGGCGCGAGTTGCATGTGGCAGACCGGGCAATTGCCCGGCTGCGCATAGGTCTTTTCCGCCTCGCACTTCATCGGGCAGAAGTATTTGTCCGGCGCGGCGGCGGCCGGCGGCGCGCCGGCAACCGCCGGCTCCAGTCCGGGAATCCGCTCCAGGGGCATTTCGCAGATCGGGCAATTGCCCGGCTGATCCTGCAGCACCTGCGGATGCATCGGGCAGGAGAACCGGCCTTCGACTCCCGTGGGAGCGGCCCGGCCGTCCGCGGCCAGCGCCGACCGGATCACCGCGCTCACGAACATCCCCGGCTTGAGCGCATGGTCCTGATTGCCGACGTGGACGGGCACCCTGACCGTGCGGGTGTCTTCGTTCACGCGGGGCTCGACGAACGTGACCTGGCCGCCGAAGACGCGCCCGGGCAGGGCCTCGGCGGTAATTTCCACCAGTTGCCCGTAGCGGATCCAGGGGAGGTCGACTTCGTAGATGTCCAGGTAGACCCACACGGTATCCAGGTTGGCGACGCGGTACAACACATCGCCGGCTTGGAAGGCGCTGTTCCGCTCGATCTTCTTCTCGATGACCGTCCCCGCGATGGGCGAATAAAGCGTAATGCGATCCGTGACGGTGTTCTGCTCGACCAGCGCCGCGATCTGCTCCCTGGTCAACCCCCAGCGCTGCAGTTTGAGCTTGGCCAGTTCGGCGAGCGATGCGCCTGGACCGCCCGCGCCGCCGCGCAGGGCGGTCAGCAGTTCCTGTTGGGCCACCAGCAATTCGGGGCTGTAGACTTCGGCAAGGTGGTCGCCGGCCTTGATTTCCACGCCGGTAAAGTCAACGAACAAACGCTCGGCATAACCATCCGTGCGCGCGGTGATCGTGGCGAGCGACGACTCGCTGTATTGGATTTTGCCGACCGCCCGCAGTTCCCGGGAAAGTTCCCGCCGGGCCACCAGCTCCGTCTCCACGCCCGCCATCGCGAGCGCGTGATCGGTAAGCTGGAGCATGGGCTCCCCGCCGGCGCCGGTTGGCGCGGCGGCGGCAATCAGCGGCATCTCGCAGATCGGGCATTTCCCGGGCCGGGGCAGGCGGATTTGCGGGTGCATCGAGCAGGTCCAGGTTTCCGCGGCGGCCGGCGGCGCGGCGGCCGGCGCATCCGCGGCCGGACGGCCGGGCGTCAGCCAGCCGCGCAGCAGGAACCCGGCGCCCAGGGCCAGGAAAACAACCGCCAGGTGTCGCATCCGGCCGTGGCCGTTTTTTTTCACCCTTGCTTCCGCGCTCATATGCTTCCCCTTTGTGCTGCTGGTCCGGCCGCATCGCCGCCCTGCGCCGATGGCTGCCGATGCCCGGGCCCTTATTCGCCTGTAGCCGGGAGCGTTTCTCCCGCCGCGCTGACGGCGCGCTCCAGACGCGCCGCCTGCATGCCGGCCGCGCCTTCCGCCATGGCGGCCATGATTTTCGCGTCCAGCAGAAACCGTTCGCTTTCAAGCAGGTCCATAAAATCCAGCTTGCCGGCGCCATAGCCCGCTTCGCTGGCGTTGAAGCGGGCCTCGGCCTGGGGAATGAGTTCCTTGCGATACAACTCCAGCGTGCGCAGGGCGGTCTGGAGTTTGAACGAAGCATCCTGCGCTTCGAAGGCGCTTTGCCGCTCGGCCGCCTCGCGCGCCGCCTGGCTGGCTGCCAGCATCTTCTCCGCTTCCCGAACGCCGGCCCGGTATTTCGTCCGCCACACCGGCAAATCCACGCTGACCGTGAACATGACCATGTCGTCGTTCGCCCCGTTGTCCCGGTATTCCAGGCCGATTTTATAGTCCGGCACGGTCGCCTTGGCCATCAACTGCTGCTCCAGACGATAGCGCTCGATCTGCGCCTGCGCGGCCAGGACTTCCGGACGTTGCGCCGCCGCCAGCGCCGCGCCGCCCTCAACCCGGCCGCCGGCGCCGGTGTCCGGCGGGGTCACAACCGCGCCCAGCGGAGCGTCCGCCCGGCGATTGCAAAGCGTGTTCAACTGCGCCTGCAGCGCGGCCGCCCGGTCAAAATACTCCAAAAGTTTCTGCTGCAGCAGCGTGATCTCCGTTTGCGCCTTGAGCACGTCCACCTGCGGGCGCACGCCCGCGGCATACATGCTGCCGGCGATTTTTTCCATGCGCCGGATGACCGTTTCCTCTTCCCGCGTGATGGCGATGGCCCGTTGCACCGCATAGAGGTCGAAGTAATGCTCCTTGACCTGCATCACCACATTTCGGGCCAGGGCTTCAAATGCGCGCTGCATGGACTCGGCGTCCTTGGCGGCGATGCTGGCTCGGAGGCCGCGCTTGCCGAACCAAGGGAACTCCTGCTGGACCATGAGGCGCTTCTCGCTCGTGTCGGGCCAGTTCCCGCCGCTCGCCAGATCCATACCGCCATAGGTCAACATCGGGTTGGGTAACGCGCCGGCCTGGGCCGACCTTTCCCGCATGGCTTCCCACCGGGCGCGCAGGCTCCGCAGTTCCGCATTGTCGCGGACCGCCAGATGCACGGCCGCGGCGAGGGTAAGATCAGTTGCGGCCGGCGGCTCGGAGGCAAAGGTTACAGAGCCACAGACCAGCAGCCCGGCGAAGATCCGCCCGCCAATTCCGGCGAAGCGCCGTCCCTCCGAAGACTGGAAACCTGCGGGAGCGGCTGTTTGCAAGCCGCGCGCGAACGGCATCCGGCAATCTTGCATACTATGCCATCCCTCCTGGTCCGATAACCTTGATCCCTGCCGCAGCCGGTTTTCACTGCGTATATTTCCTGAATTTTACTGCATAGTCAAGCGGTTATCGACAGCGGTTATCGACCGCCGGGATGCAATACCGCCATCTGCCGCGCTTGCAATCCGACACGCTCGGTGTTCTAGACGCCTTTTTGAGGGGCTCAATCAAATAGGATCGTTGAAAGATACCGCTCGGCGGCGTCAGGCAGGATGACCACAATATGCTTGCCGGCAAATTCCCGCTGTTGCGCAAGGCGCAAGGCGACCGCCATGGCCGCGCCGCTGGAAATCCCGGCCAGGATGCCCTCCTCCCTGGCCAGGCGCCGCGCGAACGCCACCGCCTCCGCGCTGTCAACCTGCTCCACCCGGTCAACCAGCGACAGGTCCAGCACATCCGGGATGAAACCGGCGCCGATGCCCTGGATTTTATGGGGGGCCCCCTGAAGTTTCTGCCCGGCAAGTTTTTGGGAAATCACCGGGCTCTCCGCGGGCTCCACGGCCACGGCAAGGATTGGTTTGCCCCGGGTCCGCTTGATAAAGCGCGCGATGCCGGTGATGGTGCCGCCCGTGCCGACACCCGCCACCAGCACATCAACGGCGCCATCGGTATCGTCCCAGATTTCCGGGCCCGTGGTTTTTTCATGGATCGCCGGATTGGCCGGATTCTTGAATTGCTGGGGCATGAAATACTTTTCCGGGTCCGCCGCCACCATTTCATCGGCTTTTTTGATGGCGCCCTGCATGCCTTCCGCGCCGGGCGTCAACACCAGGTTGGCGCCCAGGGCTTTCAACACCCGCCGCCGCTCAATACTCATGGTTTCCGGCATGGTCAGGGTGAGTGGATAGCCGCGGGCCGCGGCGACAAAGGCCAGGGCGATGCCGGTGTTGCCGCTGGTGGGTTCCACGATTTCGACCCCGGGCTTCAACACCCCGCGCTGCTCGGCATCCCAGACCATGGCCGCGCCGATCCGGCATTTGACCGAATAAGCGGGATTGCGCCCCTCGATTTTACCCAGGACCACGGCTTGAGTTCCCTGCACGATACGGTTGATTTTCACCAACGGCGTATGCCCGATCGAATGGGCGTTATCTTCATAAATAAGGCTCATGTTCCTGCTCCTTGTGCGCATTGTTTTACCGAGATGGCGTCTTGCGCTGCGTGACTAACTCTTTTCGTTCAAGATTTCCTTATGCTTGCTTTGGGGCGGCCGTCACCCGCCGGCCTGCTCCAAGGCCTGGTGGATGTCAGCTTTCAGGTCTTCGACATCCTCCAGTCCGACGGAGAGCCGGATATAGTCCGGTGTCGCCCCGGTTGCCTGCAGTTCGGCCGGCGACAACTGCGAGTGCGTGGTCGAAGCCGGGTGAATCACCAGGCTTTTGGCATCGCCGATGTTCGCCAGATGCGACAGCAGTTTGACAGAGTCGATGAACTTCTTGCCCGCCTCCAGCCCGCCCTTGATGCCGAAGCCGACAAGGCCGCCGAACCCGCGTTTAAGATACTTTGAAGCCAGCGGGTAGCCGGCGTCGTCCGGTAGGCCGGGATAAACGACCCAGTTCACCCGGGAGTGCTGTTTGAGCCATTGGGCAATCGCCAGCGCATTCGCCGAATGCCGGCGCTGGCGCAACGGCAGCGTCTCCAGCCCCAGCAGGAACTCGTGCGCATTGAAAGGGCTCAACGATGCGCCCACATCGCGCAACAGGGTCAGGCGCACCTTCAGGATGAAGGCGACATTGCCCAGGCCGGGTAAATTGCTGAGCGCATCCCAATACACCAGTCCGTGATAACCCGGATCCGGATCGGTGAATTCCGGGAACTTTCCGTTGTTCCACTTGAAGTTACCGGAATCCACGATCACGCCGCCGATCGAGGTGCCATGGCCGCCGATATATTTGGTCGCCGACGCGACAACGATGTCCGCGCCGAAATCAAACGGGCGGACCAGCCCGACGCCGACGGTGTTGTCGATCACCAGCGGGATGCCATGCGCATGGGCAATCCCGGCCAGCGCCTCGAAATCCGGGACGTTCAGCTTCGGATTGCCGATGGTCTCGGTGTAAATCGCCCGGGTTTTCGGCGTGATGGCTTGACGGAACGCCTCCGGGTCGCGCGCATTCACGAATTTCACGGTGCGGCCCAGCTTGGGAAACGTGTAGTGAAACAGCGCGTAGGTTCCGCCATACAGGTTGTCCCCGGCCACGATTTCATCGCCCAACCGCGTGATCGCCAGCAGCGCAAAGGTAATGGCGGCCGCGCCGGAGGCCACCCCCAGCGCGCCCGTGCCGCCTTCGATCGCCGCAATACGCTGTTCGAAGACGTCGGTGGTCGGATTCATGATCCGGGTGTAGATGTTCCCGAATTCCTTCAGCGCGAACAGGTTCGCGGCGTGCTCCGTGTTTTTGAAGACGTAGGATGTCGTCTGATAGATCGGCACGGCGCGCGCGCCCGTGGTTGGATCCGGCCGCTGCCCTGCATGTAAGGCGATTGTATCCAATTTATTCTGTGTCATCGCTTGAACTCCTCCTTTGGTTTTTTAACGTTTACCGATTTAAATGCTGTACGTCAGCGGCACATTGGCCAGGCTGTCTGTGTGTTTTTTCAGCGCATCGCTTAAAGTCATGGCGCGCATGACCTCGGTTAATTTCGCATTCAGTTCCCGCCATACCTCCCTGGATATGCATTCAGCTTTCCGGGAGCATATTGCCGAGGGTTTGACACAAGG
>CAZYXU010000120.1:0-11545 GCA_964650945.1 uncultured Verrucomicrobiota bacterium
TTTTACATCGGACATATGCTGACCCGCGCCGAGCGCCAGGCCGGGCTGGCCCAGGTCCGGCGGCTGTTGCAGAAGGTGCGTCAGGTTTGACACAGGGCGTAAGATAAAAAGAATTTGTCTTAGATCCTTTGACGCAATAGCCGAAAATTCGCCATGGACTTTTACTGGGCCTTACCCTAACATGTTTGCAGGTTGTATCGCCGCGTGCAAACCACAGAGGAGTTGTTTCATGCCACTGCAAATCAATATTCAAAAAGACCAGCCGGACGCCGCCACCGTTGCTTTGACCGGCGAATTGAATTCCGATACCGCCGCGCAATACGAGAAGGAAATTGATGCGTTGCTGACTCCCGCCATCAAGACCCTGACGTTGGACCTGCGGCATTTGAAATACATCAGCAGCATCGGCTTGCGCCTGGTATTGAAAGCCCAAAAAATCCTGAAGAAAAACGGCGGCCAACTGGTATTGCGGAAGATGACCGCACCGGTGGCGAAGGTTTTTGAAATTGCCAGCATGCTGCCCCCGGATGTCCGCGCCACGAAACTCTCCGAGGATATTTTTCTGGACGCCGTCCAGCGCCGGGAATCCGTCAAGAAACACGATATTTCCGAGTGAACAATGCGATTTTTCGAACTGTCCGATAACGCCGGCGACAACGGCCGGCAATTGGGCCGGCAGTCCGCGGCGGTGTTGCGCAGCCGGATTCTCCAGCATCAGCGCCAGATGGACGGGCAACGTCTGCCCGCGCGCCTGCGCCAGGCGCGGCTGCGCGACTTCCGGCGGACCTTGCGCCAGGCCGCGCCGCACTGGCTCGCGGAAGCCCAGGGCCTGGCGCGCGGCGCCGGCGTCAAGGTGGATGAAATCCTGCTGCTGAACTGCCCCATGCCGGATGCGCCCGCTCCAACCCCGGCCGGCATGAACTGCACCACCTGGCTTTCCATCGGCGCCGCCGCCACGCAATTGCTTAAAATCCGCGATGAGCGCAACCGCGTCCAGACCTTTTACATCACCCGTCTGCCGGACGGCGCGCCGCTGCAATCCGCCAAGGATATCGGCAACCTGGGAGTCGCCCATTTTTTCTCCGGCCGGCCGCTGGCCGGCGCCAACAATACCGGCGGCCATGTCGCCCTGCCGGACGAGCCGCGGCTGAACGACTGCCACGTCCTGCGGTTCATTGCCGAAAACGCGCGCAATGTCCGGGAAATCCCGCGCCTGATGGATTTCCTGATGACCAAGAAACTGGCCGGTGGCGCCAGCCGGACGCGCGGCGCCATCTATTCTTTTGTTGACGCCGAACAGGGACTGCTGCTCGAAACCGGCGCCGGCGATTACGCTTACAAGTTCATCACCCGCGGCGAACTGGTCATTGCCAACCACTTCCTGCTGCCGCACTCCCGGCGCTGGCTGACGGCGCCGGCCAACCACAACACCATCACGCGCAAGGCGCGGATGGAGGAACTGCTGGCCGGCCTGAACCGGGCGCCGGCGCCGCGCGATTTGTTCGCCGTCACCCGCGACCGCAAGCACGCGCCGGACGCCCTGTGCAACGACGACCGGGAACATTTCTGGATGACCATCTCCGCGCAGTTGCAGGTGATTGACCGCCGCCGGCCGGACCAATCCGTGAATTATGTCTGCTGCGGCAACACCCGCCATTCGGTTTACTTCCCCGTGCCGCTGGCATTCACCGCCAGTTTCCAACCGCTGGTCAGCGGCCGGTTTTACATGCAAGCCGACCGGATTTACCGCCAGCATCAATGCCGGGCGCACATGGCGGCGGCGCAGCGGCAATTTGAAAAGCAATCCTGCGCCGGGCCGGAATTTGACCCGGCCGCGTCGCTGCGCGCGGCCTACCGTCTGCTGAAAACCACACGCTGAGTTTTCGATTGTCAGGCAAATTTGCGCATCCTTTCCCCATACCCCCACACCCACGCACTCACATACATCTTCCGTGGGAGCGGCGTTACACGCCACGATTCCGCCCCTCGTATCCCGTATCCCTTTTCTCGCACCCCGCATCCCGCACCCCGCATCTCGCTCCCCGTATCCCTTTTCTCGCACCCCGCCCCCCGTCCCCCGTATCCCGCCTTGCGCGCCTGCTTTCCGGCTTGCTTTTGGATGCGGCTATATGTTATATGTCTTTCATTAATGCTGCTAGCGCGGCCGATTTTTATCAAGACGGCCCACCGCGGCGCATATGCGACATCCGTCCCCTGGTGATATGCGCCGCGGGCTGGCCGTATGGTACATTCAAACATCAATATGGCGAAAGGATGCATCCGGGGAAGAAAATGAGTTCCTATGGCGGGATTGTAAAAGATTGTTTAAATGAACATTTGGATAATATTGGAGCGTAAGATGAAATCGAAAATAATTATCAGCGCGGCGGTCGGTTTGATGATGGCGGCGGGATCGGTTATGGCGGAAGGCGCCAAGGGCGATTCCATCTGCCTGAAGGGCAAGCTGTGCAAGGAAGGCACAAAATGCGTGCTGATGACCGACGATGGCTGCAAGGTTGACATGCCCGCCGACGCCTGCGCCAAGTGCCCCTGCATGGGCGAGGAAGTCAAGGTTACCGGCAAGGGAAAAATCAAGCAGAAAGCCGACAAGCAGACCGTTCAACTCGACAGCGTAACTGCGATTGAACCCGTTGCCCCGGCAGCCAAAGCGGCGCCGGTCGCCCCGATCTCGACCGAAGGCGGCCCGGAAGCCACCGGCCCCCTGAGCGGCGCAGGCGCCGCCGAATAATCGGCCGGTTTTGATATTACTTTTCAAAGGAGTGCCGCCGCGAGGCGGCACTCCTTTTCTGTATGCAAATCGCCACCTTTAACGTCAATTCCCTGCGTCCGCGCCTGCCGATCGCGCTGGATTGGCTGGACCGCCGCCGGCCGGATATCCTGTGCCTGCAGGAAACCAAGGTGCAGGACCACGAATTCCCCGCGGCGGATATCCTGGCGCAAGGCTACCAGGTAGTTTTCAAGGGCGAAAAGTCCTATAACGGCGTGGCCATCATCTCACGGCGCAAGGCGGATGAGGTGCAATACGGATTTGACGATGACGGGCCGGCCGACGTTACCCGGCTGCTTTATGCCCGGTTCGGCAAACTGCATGTGGTCAACACCTACGTCCCCCAGGGCCGCGAACTGGACCACCCGATGTTCCAATACAAGCTGGAATGGTTTGCCCGGTTGCGGCGTTATTTCGACCGGCATTTCAAGCCGGCGGACGCCCTGGTCTGGGTGGGCGACTTGAATATCGCGCCGACGGCCATTGATATCCACAACGCAGAGCAGCAGGAGAATCACGTTTGCTTCCACATGGACGTCCGCCGGGCCTTCGAGCAAACCCTTGCCTGGGGATTCGTGGACGTCTTCCGCAAGCATCATCCGGAGCCGGGCCAATACAGTTATTTCGATTACCGCGCGCGCGACGCCGTCCGGCGCAATGCCGGCTGGCGGGTGGATCACATCCTGGCATCCCCGGCGCTGGCGCAAAAATCCACCGGCAGCGAAATAGACCTCAACCCGCGCCAGGCGGAACGTCCGTCCGATCATACCGTCGTCGCGGCGCAATTTGCGTTCAAATGCGACTAAATAGTCCAAAAGCCGCTACGCGGCGGAAGACTGTGCGCAACAGGTATGGCGGTCAGGCCCTTGACCGCCGCCCTTCTGCGGCGAGCGCCTGGAAACGCGCGTAGGCCTTTTCCCAGCCGGCGGCCGACTCGGGTTGCGGCTGGAAAACTTTCACGGGGAATGCCTTCCGCACTGCCGGCACGATTTCCGGCAGCGATTTGACCGCACCAACGCCCACGGCTTGCACCATCAGGTTGCCGATGGCGGTAGCCTCGAACGGACCGGCTTCCACAGGAATATTCAAGGCATTCGCGGCGAACTGATTCAGCAAAACATTGCGCGCCCCGCCGCCGACAATATGGGCTACCCGGGCGGCGCTGCCGCAAGCCGCGGCCAGGTGTTCCTGGATGGCGCGGTATTTCAAGGCCAGGCTTTCGTAAACCATGCGCAGCAAGCCACCCCGCCCGGCGGGCGGCGTCTGATTGGTTTTACGGCAATAGGCTGTCAGCGCCTCTTCCATGTTGGCGGGATTGTAAAAACCCGGATCGTCCGGATCAATCAAAGCGGCAAACGCCGGCGCGGCGGCGGCCTGGGCATACATCTCGTCCCACGGCATTTCGCGGCCATCCTGATCGCGCCAGACCCGGCGCAATTCCTGCGCCAGCCAGCCGCCCATGCAATTTTTCAGCAGGCGGATATTGCCGATGCCGCCTTCATTGCTGAGGTTGGCGGCCATGGCGGCCGGCGTGGTTATCGGCTGCGGCACCAGCCGGCCGACCAGCGACCAGGTGCCGGAACTGATGATCAGCGCCCGCGCCGGGTCCGCCGCGGGCGCGGCGGCAAAGGCGCTGGCGGTATCGTGGCCGCCGACGGCGATCAAAGCCGGCGGCGTTTTCAAACCGCCCTTATCGGCCAGGATACGGTGCAGTTGCCCGATTTTGGAGCCGGGCGGCACGATGGCCGGCATGATGGCCGGCGGAATCCCCAGCGCCTCCAGGACTTCCGCGCTCCACTCGCGCCGGGCGGCATCCATCAACTGGGTCACACTGGCCCAGGTGGAATCCACAACCAGGGCGCCGCCCAGGTAATAATAAAACAATGTCGGCGCCGGCAGGTAGCGGCACCCCTCCAGCAGCAGTTCCCGGCGGTGCAGCATCAGCCACAGCAACTGGTTGCTGACGTTAAACGGCTGGAAATGGATGCCGGTGATGGCATACAGGCGTTCGGCAGGGATGCGTTCCCGCACTTGCGCGATCATCTGATCCAGCCGATGATCGCGATAGGCGTAGATTTTGCCGAGCAGATCGCCGTCCGCGCTGATCAAGTTGCCGTCCGCGCCCCAGGTATCCACGCCGATGCTGTCCAGGCCGGCGCCGCATTCGCGGCAGAGGTTTTGCAAGCCGGTAAGAATATTGGCATAAATCAGCGTGTCATCCCACACCATGCGTTCCGCCACCTGGCCGGTGCGGTCCGGGATGGCGAAAGCCACGCTTTCATGGGCAAAACGATGCACTTCGCGCATGGCGAATTCACCGCCGGCCAATTCCCCGCAAAAACATTTGCCGCCGGAAGCGCCCAGATCAACCGCCATTAATCGCCAGGTCTTGGACATATAACCGCTCCTCATTGATACTATCGGTGTTCAGTGTTCAGGGTTCGGTGTTCGGTGTTCGGGGTTCGGTGTTCAGGGTTCGGTGTTCGGTGTTCAGGGTTCAGCAAACAGCATAACATCAACGCGTTACATTGCCGTGACCGAACACTGAACACCGACCACCGAACACTTTTGAAATTATGACCCGCGGATCCGCCGGACCAATCAGCGCATTTCCTGCCCACCAGTGACGTTGATCGCCTGACCGGTCATGTAGGTGGACTGGTCCGAAGCCAGAAACACCACCAGGTTGCAGACGTCGTCATAACTGCAGCCGCGCTTCATCGGCACCTGGTTGATGTAGCGCTGCCGGATTTCCGCCTCGCTGACGCCCTGGTTTTGCGCGTATTGCTTGAACAGGCTGTTGACCCAGAGCGGCGAATCCAGCATATTGCCCGGGCAGACGGCATTCACCCTTACCCCGCTTTCTGCCATCTCCAGCGCCGCGCTTTGCACCAGGCCGATGCCGCCGAACTTGGACGCGGCATAGGCGGAATTCTTGTATGACCCCTTCTTGCCGGACTTGGAGTTGATCTGGATGAACGAACCGGCGCGCGCCGCCTGCATGATGCGCAAGGAGTGCTTCATGCAAAGCATCTGGCCCACCATGTTCACGTCCAGCACCTTGCGCCATTTGGCCGCGTCAAACTCCGTGATAGGTCCGGAAATCAGGATGCCGGCATTGGCCACAAACACGTCCAGGCCACCGAATTTCCCGACCGCCGTCCCAACCATCGTCCGCACCTCGTCTTCATTGGTGACGTCGCAACGGATGGTGTGCAGCGCCCCGGGATACCGGCCGGCCAAACCCGCGGCCAGTTGTTCCAGCGCTTCCGCCTGGATATCCGCGGCCATGACCCGGCAGCCTTCCCGCACCAAGCGCTCCACCAAGGCGGCGCCCAGCCCCTGGCTGCCGCCGGTGACAATCGCGCGTTTACCCTGTAAAACCGGCGCGCTCACGGGATCACCACGACTTTCAGCGAGCCGCTGGCGGGATTGCTCTGGACGCGCACCGCCTCGTTAAACTGCGCCAGCGGGAAACGGTGCGTGACCAGCGGACGCCCGTCCAGCTTGCCGGAAACCAGCAGATCGCGCGCGGACAGGTAGGACCGCTGGGCGGAACTGTTGGCGCCATGCACGTTGATTTCATAATAATGGATGCGATTCAAGTCCAGCGGCAGCACCGGGTCGGACTTCGGCATGCCGGCAAAAATGGACAGATGCCCGGCGCGGCGCAGCAGCCCCAGCCCCACGCCCACCAGGCTTTTGACCGAAGCCGCCACCACCACGGCGTCCACGCCGCGTCCGCCGGTGGCCTGCGCCACCCATTCCTCCGGCTTGACCTTGGAGGTGTCCACCAGGTTGTCAAACGGCAGCTTTAATTTACGCAACAGGTCCAGGCGGGCGGCGGAGACGTCCATGATGGTGACGGTTTTGGCGCCGCGCGCGCGCGCCACCAGGGCATTCATGACGCCGATAATGCCGCCGCCGAAAACGACGATATGCCCGATTTGCTCCATCGGAATGTATGCCATGCCGTTGACGCAGCAGCTCAACGGCTCGATCAGGGTGGCCACGGCGGCGTCAATATCGTCGGGAATGGAAATCAGGCAGCCCTGCTCCACCGCCACGCGCGGCATCAGGGTGTATTCCGCGAAACCGCCGTTGAACTGGTACCCCATGGCGATAAACCCCTTTTCGCAGAGGTTTTCGCGGTGTTCCTTGCACATCGGGCATTTTCCGCAGCCGATCACCGTCTGGACCACGTAGCGTTCGCCAACTTTGACGCCCTTGACGCCCGGTCCGACTTCCGCCACGCGGCCGGTGATTTCATGGCCCACGACCTGCACGTCCACATGCTTCTCGCCCGCCAGCACGCGCTGGTCAGTGCCGCAGAGGGCGCAGGCTTCCACCTTCAACAGCACTTCACCCGCTCCCGCCCGGGGTGCGGGCATTTCCTGGACCCGGATCACGCCGGGCTTTTCGATTACGGCTGCTTGCATTACGCTCCTTTTTATTTATGGCCGGCGTTCCTGCCCGCCGGCGCGCTTACCCGGGCAATTCGCGCAAAAACTCCCGCAACTCGTCGCGCATGTCCGGCCGCTTCAAGGCGAAGGCGATATTGGTCTTGATGAAGTCGAGCTTGTTGCCGATGTCGTACCGCGCGCCCTGGAACCGCCAGCCGAACATCGCGCGGGTCTTCACCATCAGGCGCATGGCGTCGGTGAGCTGGATTTCGTTGTTTTTGCCGGCGGAAATCTGAGCGATGGCGTCGAAGATGCCCGGGGTGAAAATATAACGCCCGGCGATCGCCAGGTTGGACGGCGCTTCTTCCACCGTCGGTTTTTCAATGAAGTCCTCGATCATGTAGAGGTTTTCGCCCATCGGCCGGCCGGCCATGATGCCATAGCGGCTGACGCGCGCGCGATCCACTTCCTCCAACGCCACCACCGATTCCTGGTAGCGGTCGAACACCTTGATCAATTGCGCCGTCACCGGCGAATCGGACTCCACGATCGTATCGCCCAGCAGCAGGGCAAACGGCTCGTTGCCGATATGGCACTTGGCATAGGACACTGCGTCGCCCAACCCGTTCAATTCCTTCTGCCAGACGAAATGCACATTCGCCAGGTCGGAAATACGCCGGATGGCCGCCAGTTCGGCGGTCTTGCCCTTGGCTTCCAATTCCTGTTCCAGATCGAAATGCCGGTCGAAATGCTCCTCGATGGCGCGCTTGCCTTTGCCGATGATCATCAGGATATCGGTAATGCCGGACTCCACGGCCTCCTCCACCACGTACTGGATGGTGGGCGTGTCCACGATCGGCAGCATTTCCTTCGGCTGCGACTTCGAGGCGGGTAAAAACCGCGTGCCGAAACCGGCGGCGGGAATGACGGCTTTACGGATCATGGATTTCCTCCGGGGCGGGGAGTTTGATTGCTGGTTTAAAGATTTTCACATTCATGGGCGACAAGACCGCCCGCAGCCGCGCGAACATGCCTTCATCCGTGTAAGTTCCGACAATCGCGCCGCCGGAGCCGGAAAACTTGGCGCTGGCGCCGACGGTCCGCGCCACCTCTACCATTTTCAGATTGCCGGGGCTGATTTTATAAATTTTACAGCGCCGGTCGAAATTGGCGTCCAGCAGCGGCCCGATGTCGGCGCCCCGGCCATCCACCAGGAGGCCCTTGACATGGTCGGTCAATTCCGCCCAGAAACGCATCGCTTCCAGCACTTTCGGCTCCCCGCTTTCAAACCGGCTCCGGATATCGTTATGAAACACTTCCGATCCCTCGGATAAATCGTCGCGATACGCAATGTACAGGGGCGGCAAGGTTGCCGGATCGAGCCGTTCGTAGCGGCCATAACCGTGCTCTTCCATATGGCCGCGGTCAAAATCCATGTAAACCAGGCCTTCGTATGCCTGCACCACCCGGTCCTGCAATCCGGCGGAGATGCCCAGTTCGCGGTGCTCCACGGAAAGCGCCAGGCTGGGCTGGATGGGCAGCGGGATGGACACCTCGTAAAACCGCATCAACGCCCGCAGGCAGGCGGTGATGATGGCACTGGAGCCGGCCAGGCCCACCTGCGAAGGGATATTGGTATGGTAACTGACGGTAAAATTACGGTTCGGCAGCTTGACCCCGGCTTCCACGCAATAATCATGGAACCGCTTCATGGTGGCCTTGAGCAGCCGGATGCCGCCGTAGTAGCCGAATTGGCGCACATCATCGGCCAGGTGGCCGATGTTTTTAAAGCGGGAATGATCGCGGGTGTTGGCCAGGATTTCCAGTTCGGGCGACTCGTAAAGCGTCACTTCCGCCCGGAAGTTGCTGAAGGCGAAGGAGATGGTTTTGCCGAAATACCCGTCGGAAGGATTGCCGACCAATCCCGCCCGCGGATACGCATAAGTCCTGATAATCATGCCACACCAATAGCCGGGTGCAAATCACCGCAACAAGTCTTTGAAAAACGCAATTATTGCCGCGGGTCCCGCGGATTGCAAGCCGTAAATCATGCCCACGGAGAGGCGACGACCGTGTCAGTCCCGGGAAAGACGATTTGGTCAAAACGCCGTTTCGCAGGAGCGGCGTTACACGCCGCGATTCCACACCCTCCCCGCATCCCGCACCCCGTATCCCACATCCTTCCCCCACACCCACACACTCACATACATTTCCCGTGGGAGCGGCGTTACACACCGCGATCGTTCGGCTCGCCGGGAATCTCGCCCGAGCTGTCTGATTAAGAACGGCTCGCCGGGAGGGTTCGCCCTACCCGTGAAAAAGTTATCACCTTGAAGCGGAGCGGGAATATCATGCCGGCGGTTATTCGCCGAGTTTGTCTCGTCTCGTCATCTCCAGGAATCGTTTTGCGTAGCGGATTCCGAATTCGCGGAGCGAGGCGGCAGCGAAATGCACAAAATCACCATTGTCGGACAATCCCTCTGCGCCGGCACACGCATACGCCGGCAAACGGCCCTCCAATTCCCTGAGCGAGCGGTTCACCAGTTCAAAGAACGGACATCCTTGATCATGCCGCAGGAAATGGCCGAGTTCGCCCGCGACCACAGGCACGGAATGCGCAGACAGATCTGCCCGCAGACTCTGGAGCATATCCCGAAGGCGCTCACCGTAACCCGCAGCATCCTCGCGGTTGCCGGCATCATTTTCACCCTGGTGCCACAAAACACCCGCGAGATTCCCGGCCGGCAGCGCCGCCCGGGCGGTGCCCACGGCATTCTCATACAAATCAGCGCCTGGCATCCACCGACTCAAAGGCGTCCCGCCTACCGCACATGGAATCAGGCCGACTGGCGCCATGCCAGCCGCCCGAATCAACTCAACGGCAAAGCTCATGCCCAAACCGACGCCGGCTATTTGCGGCTTGTCCGTGTGCAGCGGCTCAGTGGCGGCGATCCAGCGACCGGCGCGGAACATGAACACTTGCGGGTGGTCTAATTGCGGGACCTCATTGAGTCTTCCCCGGCCGGCCATGTTGGATTGGCCGATCAGCAAGAAGATGTTGAGTCTGTTTGCCATTCGTCATTTTTCCCGGAAGCGCACGTCCGGCTATCAGGCGGCGTTGCGCTGTGCCGCCGCCTGCGTTTGTTCGATTGTTTTTCCCTCTTGTTCGCAAACGCGAGGGTTCAGGCGTGGTGGCGCGATAGCGCCGGCGTCGCCTGGAACCCGTGGTTGGGCCTTCACTTCTGCGGAACTACGGCAATGGCATCAATCTCCACAAGATAATCGGGGTGTGCCAATGCCGGCACAAAGACAGCGCTAATGACGGGCGGATTAGGACGCTGGCCCCACACTTTTTGAAACGCTTCGAATCCGGCTTGGGCCGATTGGCCATGCAGGATATAGACATTCCACTTTACAACGTGTTGAAGTCCGGCCCCGCCGGCCGTCAGCGCTGTCTCCAGGTTCCGAAGCGCCTTTTCCGTCTGGGCTCTGATGTCGCCCTGCCCGACGATGGTGCCGGAAGCATCCACCGCATTCTGCCCACCGACATAGATTGTCGTTGCATTACCGCTAACGACAACCGCCTGAGTATATGCGGGATGCTTGTGCAAACCCGCCGGATTTAGATATTGCACATTTCCATGCATGGGTATTTACTCCTTCTTTGGCATGAGAGCCTGAGACCCAAAGATCAGCCCCTGAATTTCGCCCGAGGCGGCCAGCATGCCTCAGCCCCCGAAGTAGTATCTGGCTCCGATGGCGGCATTGAAACCAAGGTCTGTGTCAGGCGCAACATCGAGGATGGGCACAATCTCCGCAAAGATGTCAACGGGCGCGTTGGAAAACAGGAATGAAATGCCCAGCGGCACGCGTATACCGATCAAAGCGTCGCTGTCATTCCGGCCGTGCCCATTGTCGCTCTCCTTGAATTTCACTCGCGCCCCCAGGCCGAAGTATAGCGGGATTGTTCCCTTCAATTCCGGGGCGGAGAGCAAGTCGAAACGGTGAAACAAGTAGTCGCCATGCAGGTGCAGCGAGGCGTTCTCCGAAAACGACCATGCGACTCCGGCATCAATGGCGCTGTGTACGCCGATCCACTTCTTCAGGCTCAGTCCGGTTGGTTCGCCGACAATGAGGCCGACCCCGACCCCGTCCTTCCCTTGCGCATAGGCGCCGCCGGCTATGGCCAGGCCGAGCGCTATTACCGCCGCGGTGAGTTTCTTCATTTTGCTCTCCTCCTTTGGTTGTTCCAAATTACCAGCGCTGCCGTGTCTGCGACATACGCTGAAATATCCGGCCTAGCCCGGAGCATAAACAATTTATCATGCAAACCGCAATCTTTTTTGATCACGAT
>CAZYXU010000121.1:0-6192 GCA_964650945.1 uncultured Verrucomicrobiota bacterium
CGATTTCATTGCACTCCTCCTCTTGAGAAGTGTCAACATATATCAGGACGGGACATCCTATCCCGCATCCCGCATCTCGTATCCCGCTCCCCGCCCCCCGTATCCCGCATCCCGCCCCCCATCATCCATGCGGCGTCATGACCGCCTTGATGATCGGCTGGCTGGCTTCCACGATCGCCCGGAGGGTTTCCCGGGCCCGGTCAAAACCGAAGGTGTGGGTTACCAGCCGGCGCCCGTCCACCAGGCCGTCGCGCAGCAGGCGGTTGGCAACCGGGAAATTGATGGCCGGCTCGGCAAAGGCCGGGCGCAGCGTGATTTTCCGGAAAATCAAATCGTTGACATCCACCTCGATTTTATTACGGCCGCCGAAATGCAGGCCAAAGAAGGTGATCAGTCCGCCGAACCGGATGATTTTCATGGCGTCGTAAAGGCTTTCCGGCGGCGAACTGACAATTACCCGCTCCACCCCGTTGGGGAATTTCTTTTTGACAATCTCCGCCACATCCTGCTTGCGGGTTTCAATCAGGGTGTCGCAGCCGAAAGCGGCCGCGGCGTCAAACCGCGCCTTTTCCAAGGCCGTCTCCTTGCTCAGCCCGGTGATGAAGACATGTCCGGCGCCGCGCAGTTTCGCCAGCCGGGCGGCCATCAGGCCCAGCGGTCCGTTGCCCAGGACCGCCACCGGAGCGCCCAGCGGGATTTCCGCCAGGAGCACCGCCGTCAAGGACACTGCCAGCGGTTCGGTCAGGCTGGCGACCGTATATTCCAGCCCTTCAAACTTGTCCAGCAGGTTGTAACGCACCGCCATATACTCGCCCATGCCGGGCTGGCCTTCCATGTTATACATGTTGCGGCAGAATTCCGGATGACCGCTCTTGCAATTCTCGCAGATGCCGCACATGGAACAATCTTCGACGATCACCCGGTCGCCCGGCTTGACGTTTTTGACGTTTTTGCCGACCTCCATGACTTCCGCCGCGATTTCATGGCCCAGCGCCATGTGGTCGTCCGGCCAGTCCCGGACAAAATTCACATCCGTGCCGCACACCCCGCAGGCGTGCACCTTGACAATCGCCTGGTCGTCGCCCGGCGGGCCGATGGTTTGGGTGCGCTCCTGAATATCCAACCCGCGTTTGCCAAATAATCCTTTACTTTGCATCTTTCCTCCTGGCGCGGCCCGGCCGCCGGGTTAAGGCGCGGGGCAGCGTCGAACGGCTGTTTTATAATTTCACGAAAATCTGCATTTGGCAATCCCCGGGAGGATTGCCGGCCATGGCGACATTACGGCCGACCGGAAACCGGGGCGGGGCCGCCCCGGCTCCGGCCGGAAAAAATCAGCCGGCGCCGTAAAGCTTGCCGTCGCCGCCCGGATAAATCTTATCGTCCGCATGGCGCAGGACGGCGTCCAAATCGCCGAAGACCTTGCGGAAGGCCGCCAGGAACTTATCCATCAACGGCCGCCCGTTGGGGGCATGGATGCCGTGCACCACGGTGTAGGTGTCGCACAGCATGGACGCCACCGGGAATTGCGCCACGTTGTAATCGTACTTGATCCCCTTGGCCTCGTTCACCGCCCAGGGATATCCCGTGGCGCCGTAGCCCAGCTTGCTCTGGAACAGATCCTGCGCGGGCACCGGCATGGTCTGCCATTGCCCGACCAGCATGCCTTCCTTGTACAGCGCTTTTTCGACCGCTTCGCGGAACCGGCGCGGCGCGCACTTGACGCCCGCGGCCTTGGGATCGAAACGCACGTTGTACATGAAGTACACATGCTTGCAGCCCGGCGGGCAATACGGCGGAATCACGCCGGGAATTTTGGCCAGCTCGCGCGTCAGGTAATCGGCGTTCGCGATGCGCACGGCGTTCAATTCATCCAGGTGCATCAACTGCGCCCGCGTATGCGCCGCCGGCAATTCCTGGTTGCGATACATGTAACCCAGGATCGAGGCGTTGTATTTGCGCCGATGGGTGACCTCGTCCACCTCGTCGCCGAAACAGCGGATCAGGACGCCCTTTTGCAGAATTTCCTCGTCATCCGTGATGAACAAACCGCCTTCGCCGCCGCAAAGATTCTTGAAGTTGTTCAGGCTGAACGTCCCCACGTTGCCGAACGTGCCGACATGCTTCCCCTTGTAAAGCGCGCCATGGGCCTGGCAGGAATCCTCGATCACGAACAGGTTGTGCTTTTTGGCGATGGCCATGATCTTGTCTTTTTCGCTCGGGCAGCCCTGGATGTCCACCGGAATGATGGCCTTGGTGCGCGGCGTGATCGCCGCTTCCAGTTTTTCCGGATCAATGCAATAAGTCCGCGGATCGATATCCGCGAAGACGGGAATGGCATTCTGGTGGATGGCGCAGGAAGCCGACGCCAGGAAGGTGAAGGCCGAGGTGATGACCTCGTCGCCCGGCCCGACCCCCGCCGCCGCCAACCCCATGTGCAGGGCCGCCGTGCCGCTGCAGGTGGTCAGACAGTGCTTGGCGCCGGTATAGGCCGCCCATTCCTTTTCCAGCGCCGAGACCTGCGGGGCGGTGCCGCCGGCGACAATGCCGCTGTCCAGCACCTGGTTGACCAGGCGCCGGTCGTCATCCGTGATCACCGGCCAGTTTTTATAGTCGCTGCGCTGCAACACCGTCTTGCCGCCGTCAATTGCCAGTTTTTCCATGACTGCATCTCCTTTTGTGCGCGGCTCCGCGGCGGGATGGCCACAACCCGCTGAACCGCAGTTTATGTTAAAGTCTCCGGCAAACGCGCGCTTCCGCCCGCAGGCTTCCGCTGGTATCCCCGATCCGCAATGCGCGCGACGGATTTAAATTGGTAATATTCATGCCGATAATAACTGACAAACAACACCGCCACGCGTCCGCCCACCAGATACACCAGATTGGTTTCCTTCAAGAGCGGCGCGCCGGGTTTGACCGACAGCAGGCGCGTCAGCGGCGCGGCCGCGGACACCCCTTCGATGGTCTGGCTCTCGTAATCCAGCGGCAAATGATGCACTGTGTATAATTGCTCGAGAAAATCCATGCACGACAGGTCATGCGCGCCGATTTGCCCGGCAAAAACCGCCGGCATCACCACTTCATCCATGGCCGTCGCCGTCCGCCCCAGCATGTCGATGCGGCGCGCGAAAAGCACGCGGTCGCCCGGAGGAATTCCCAGCAAAACGGCATGGTCGGCGCCGGCCGGCTGCAATTGCCGCACCTGCACCACCCGGCGCAATTCCGGCGCATGCCGCATGATGCTGGCGAAAAAGTCGCCGTTGACGATCGGGATGCGCCGGCGCGGGCGCGGATTGACAAAGGTTCCCCGCCCCTGCTGCCGGGAGATCAGACCTTCCTCCTCCAGAATCCGCAAGGCGCGGCGGATGGTAATCCGGGACAGGCTGAGTTCCCGGCACAAACCGCGCTCCGTCTGCAACCGCGCGCCGGACGGCCAGACGCCGGAGAGAATCCGCTCCCGGATGGACTGGGCCGCCGCGTTATAAGCCATGTTGGCGCGCTGCATGTTTCCCCCGCTCCCCGCCGCCCCGCACGGCAAGTGCCGCTCCGCCGGGCGGTTTTCAGGCAGGTATTTATAATGGTTATTACCATATAACCAATTCCCCGGCAAGTCAAGCGGTTTTTTTCGCCGGGCGTTTCCGCCGGAGGGAGCGGCGTTATACGCCCCCCCCCGTATCCCGTATCTCGCATCTCGTATCCCGCCCCCCGCATCCCGCCCCCGCATCCCGCTATCCTGCTTTTCACGCCGCCCCCGGCAGAATTAATATGACATTCCCGCATTCGATCTGGTATCATTTCCGCCCAACAACCGTCCCGCGGAATTCCGTGCAAACCCCGGTCTTGGGAAAGGAACCAAAGAATGGACGCACATGCCGCCCCCCCGCCCGCCCGCGGCGCCTGGATTGACGCCGCCGCCTGCGGCGCATCCGGCTCCGAATTTCAAGCCGCCGGCACTATCCGCGCCGGCGCCAACGAAATCACGCTGGCCGACACCGGCGATTTCCAGGTCGGCCAGGAAGTGACCATCTCCCGCTGCCACCCGCATTATTACGGCACGATTTACAACGCCGCGGCGCCGTATTTCGCCATGAACCAGCGCGCGCTCCGCGATGAAGTCGAGTTGCGCGGCCTGGACGACGGCAAGGCCTGGCAGACTTTTTTTGTGCATTTTGAAGACGCCGACCCGGCAACCTTCCGCTGGCTGGCAGTGGACCCCGCCTTCCAGACCAAAGCCCGCGGCCAGCCGTCACTGCGCCGCTACTGGCAATGGCAGGGCGCGGGCTTGCCGGTGGACGGCGGATGGACGGCGCTGGCCAGCGGCGTGGAAATGCGTTTTAATCACCGCGCCTGGCAACCCGGCGAAAGCATTGCGCTGCACGCGCGCAACCGGCTGCTGGCCCGCATCACCGGCATCCGGGGCAAGACGCTGATCCTGAGCGCCTGCGCCACCCGCGACGCCGCGGACGCGCTGGTGCGCCATCACGATCAGGCGGCGCTGCAAGCCGCGGTGGACCGGGCCATCGCGGAACACAAGGGGCTGTCGATCCCCGCCGGGCGCTACCGCCTGTCCGCCGGCCTGTGGATTCGGAACGCCTCGCTGCGGATCGAAGGCGCCCACCGCGAACACACTTTGCTCGACATCAGCGAGGACCATACCTCCGCTTTCTGGATCGCCGGCGGCCGCGATGTGGCTATCCGCAACCTTGGCATGACCGGGCACACCGGCTTCCTGGAACTGCCCGCGCATACCAGTTTCAAGACGGTTTCAGGCTTCGCCTTGTGGCCCACGGCCAACCAGCAAATGGAAATCAAGGGCTGCGCGGCGGCGAATTTTGTGAGCACGGAACGGCTGCTCTTCGAAGACCTCAAGGTCACCCGTATGGCCTCGGAGGCTTTTTACTCGCACGGCTCCGACCGGGAAGGCAATGACCCCTATGTCCAACAACCCCATGCCGGCCTGCCGGAACTCAGCAAACAATACACCAAGTCCTGCATTTATCACCGGTGCCAGGTCAGCGACTGCGGCTTTAACGCATTTAACAACAATGATCACGCGGAAAACACCAGCATCCTGCATTGCCATGTCGAGCGGGCGGCCAATTTCTGCGAAAACGCCGGCCGCTTTACCCGCATCATCGGCAACTACGTCCTGGACGGCTGCTTCACCAGCGTGCATAGCGGGTCGGCCGATGATCCGCGCCGGCTGGGCCCCACCCAGGCAATCATCGCCGATAACGTCTTCGAGGGCGGATTGTTTCTCGGCGGCATCCTGATCGGCAACTGCGCCACCCAGGTCACGGTGGCCAACAACCTGTTTGTCGGGTGCAGCAATGAATACGCCATCCGCATCGGCGGCGGCCGGCGCATCATCATCACCGGCAACCAGATTGACCTGACCCGGCTGGAAGGCAATCCGGACAACGACCGCGTGGGACTGTGTATCGAAGCGTCGAATGTGCTGGCCGCCGACAACCATATTTACGTGCGCGGCCCCCGGTCCGACAAAACCACCGGCATCAGCATTGCCGATCATGCCGTGAACGTGCAGGCGCACGATAATCTGGTCGAAAACTGCCAGGCCGGTATCCGGACGGGCAGGCGGTTATTCCGCGACGCCGCGACGGGCCAGACGGATGTCTTTCCGCCTCCCGACACCGACGGCCGGGGCGTTTTCGAATTCAGCCACACCGAATCCGCCGTGGCGGCGGCGCTGGACGCCCGCGCCTTCCGGGCCCGGGAACTGCCACGCGCCTGCGACGGCGCGCCGGCGTATGGCGGGTGGCGGCTCCGCTGGCTGACCGGACCGCATGCCGGCCGGACCGCGGCCATCGCGGCCTACGATGCGGAAACCGGGACAATCACTTTGCAGAAAGAACTGCCCGTTCAGGCGGGCGACCGGTTTGCCGTCTACCCCCGGCATGCCAACTGGCAACTCCATCACAATACGCTGGCGGATTGCGCGCAGCCGCTGATCGTGGAACTTTTCGACGAGGACGGGGTGCGGTGCGAGGGCAACGCCATCTCCCCGCCGCCGGGCGGCTGAAGCGCGCCGCGTCTTGTGTGTTGCAGATAAACAACGGATCGAAGCATCCGCACCGGGGCGGGGTCGCCCCGGCTCCAAGGAGCGGATGCGGACAGACCAGATCGGCATTCAAGCCGGATATGTGCCGGCGATATAGTGCTTGAGATTCTTGA
>CAZYXU010000121.1:6292-11504 GCA_964650945.1 uncultured Verrucomicrobiota bacterium
TATAAGGATTTAACCACCGGCATCAGGGAAATGGCGACGCGGTCGGGGATATCCTTGCGGGCGGGGCACATTGCGGACGTCACGGTGAATTCCAGCGACCGGTCGTGCCCCGACCGGAAACTGGCGCGGCCAAACCAGTTGTTCGTGGCGGAAGGCGCGCGCAACATCTGCTCGGCCGCCTTCAACGACTCGCAAAAATCGCCTAAAAAACGCCGGTTCATCTGGTGCTCATTTTCAAACTGAAGCAGCCGGATACAGGCTTGATTGACATATTCGATCAGTCCTTCGCGATTGCACACCATCAGTCCGATACAGGTATGGCGCACGGCTTCCAACTCCAATTCGCGCCGTTCCTCGGCCTTTTTGCGGCGTTCCAGGCTGCGGACGGTCAGGAGCAAATCGCCTTCATTCAAGTAATGGATGCTGCTGATGGCAATCTCCGCGGGAAAGGTGTCGCCGTCCTTGCGTAAACAGTTGGCGTTGATGACCGTAAACCGGCCGCTGATAACATGATCGCGGATTTTGGCCAGCACCAGTGAATTAAACCCGCTGAACAGCTCGCTGCAGGGCAGGTTCCAGAAATCATCAGCCGGATAGCCGAAAAACTGTTCCGCCCGGCCATTGCTGGCGATAATATAGCCTTTCTGGTCCACAATCACGACCGCATCATACAGGCTGGACAGAATGGCCTGGTACAATGAACGGTCCCGGCTCCGATCCATCTTGTCCGCGGCCGATGTTGGTTTCGCCGTGTCGGCGGCCGCCGATGTTGCAGGCGCCGCTTTAGCGGGCGTCACTGCTTGCCCTTTATCCGCCGGCGTTTTGCTGGGCGCCACCCCGGGATCCAGGGCAGGCTCCGGCAGGGGCGTTGCCAGCTTCGGGATTGGGCGGGGGCGGGCAATCGCATCCGCCGGCCGGCCATCCGCGGGTTGTAACCATGATGGTAATTTCATGAAGGACTCCGCCCCAACACGCCGGATTGCTGGCATTATCAGGACAAATCAGACAAATCCATGCGGATGGTCATGGAACTGCGGTCAATTTTGCCTTTAGCCTTGGTATCCAAAGCCGACGCCGGGCCGGATTTGGGTTCCGACTCATGCGCCGGCACCTTTAATTGCGAACCGCAAGCCGGACAAACCGCTTTCATGCCGATCATCTCCAGCGGCGCTTCGATCTCCTGTTTGCATACATCGCAAACGAAAGTCACAAAATTGGTGACGGATTTAGGCTTGGCGGCGGCGGGCGAGGCGTCAGCCGGGGCGCCGGCCGGCGCGGATGTGCCGTCCGGAACGATCATCTGGCCATTGCACACCGGGCATTCCGCAGTCTGCCCGCGTTCATTTAACTGCGCCATGATCGTATTGCCGCAATGCGGACAGGAAAAAATTATTCCGCCCGACTCATCAGCCGAGGGCGCAGCGGCCGGAGCAGCCGACGGCGCCGCGGTTTGCGCGGGTTCGGAGGCAGCCGTTTTTGGCGGCGCCGATGCGGCGGCTTCACTGGGTGGAAGTTGACGAATGATCAGGTCCGGCGGCAGCGGAGCCATCTTTTCCCGGGCTTTTTTCAAGGGAATAATTTTCAAAACATCATGTTCGGCGATCAAGAAACGAGCCCGGGTCACCGGATTGTAGCGCCGCGACTCTTTACGGCGGACAAGTTTGAATTTACAGAGACCCGGCAGGGTAAAGCCGTTAGCCGCCTCGCGATATGCCATGTCCATCAGCTTGGTCAAAACTTTCGCGACATCCGGCTTGGACAATCCGGTTTCGGCTGAAAGGGCCGCAATTATCTGCGGTTTTGTGAGCGCTTTGGACATGGCACAATCCTCTTCGATGGTTACAACAATCAAACAAGATGCTCCCGGCAAAACTGATTCATATGCGGCGCCAGTGATTAGCATACTGCGATTGACATATTCATTAAGCAAGTAAACAGGGCAAATGTCAAGAAATTTTTCCAATATTTGAAACTCTGATATTCCGTTCAACCCCATCCTTCCGATTGCCAGACACATTGCTTGACAATTCCGCCCTTTTGTTTTAGGTTGTCTTGATTTGTCCAACCGCCAGCATAAATGACAGGGTTGAAAAATGGAACTTAACGTCCGGGAAACAGCCAAATTGATGGGTGTGTCGGAAAAAACCATCTATCGCTGGATCAAGCACAATAAGTTACCCGCCTTCAAGATCAACGATCAGTACCGTTTCAGCCGTGTGGAAATGCTGGAATGGGCCACTTCGCAACGGATTAATGTCTCGGCGGAATTGCTTTTCGACTCGCGGGAGAAAAAAGCAACCGTCTCAAGTCTTGAGGAAGCGCTGCGCGCGGGCGGCATTCACTATCGCGTGGGCGGCGCTGAAAAATCGGCGGCGTTAAAATCCATTGTGGAAATCATGCCCTTGCCGCCGGAAGTGGACAAGGCCTTTTTACTGCGCGTATTGATTGCCCGGGAATCCCTGGGTTCAACCAGCATTGGCGACGGGATTGCCATCCCCCATGTGCGCAACCCGATAGTTTTACATGTCCCGCGTCCAATCTTAGCCCTGTGTTTCATGGAACATGCAATTGAGTTCGGGGCATTGGACGGCAAGCCGGTGCATACGCTTTTTGCCATTGTCAGCCCGACGGTCACCGCGCATTTGAATCTTTTGTCGCGCCTGGCTTTTGCGCTCCGGCATCCGGTATTTTCAAAACATATCGCGCAGCAGGGTTCCCGGGATGAAATTCTCGAAAGCGCCCGCGAAATTGACCGGCTTTTGCTCAGCCGCTCCCCGGACAAGGCCGCGGCGGGAGGCGGAGCGCCATGAGACTGCTGGTTTGCGCATTGGCCGTCATGTTTGCCGGGGCGTTCCTCTGCCTGGCTGCCGTCGGCCGTCCGCGCACAGCCCGGGTGCTGGGTCCGTCGATCACCGTGATTGGCTGCCTGTGCGGACTGGTTCCGGTTTTCATGGCGCTGGCGGGTGCGGCCATCCCGGCAATGCGCATGCCGTGGAACATGCCCTGCGGATCCATATCGCTGGAATTGGATGCATTGGCCGCTATTTTCGCCCTGCCCATCCTCGTATTATGCGCGCTGGCGGCAATTTACGGCGCAGAATATCTGCGGTCGTTTGAGACCCGGAGGGATTTGGCGGTTACATGGTTCTTTTTTAATCTGCTGGCCGGCAGCATGCTGCTGGTGGTGGTGGCCCGCAATGCCATGTTATTCCTGCTGGCATGGGAAACCATGGCGCTTGCCTCGTTTTTCCTGGTTACATTTGAAAACGAGCGGGAAAACGTGCGGCGCGCCGGGTGGACTTACCTGGTCGCGACCCATATTGGCACGGCCTTGCTGCTGCTGATGTTTGCCCTGCTGGGCCGCCACGGCGGCACAATGGATTTTAAAGGGTTTGCCGGCGCGGGCGCCGTCCCTGGATTGGCTACCGCGGTTTTTCTGCTGGCGCTGGCCGGATTCGGGACCAAGGCCGGCTTTATTCCCCTGCATGTCTGGCTGCCGGAAGCCCATCCCGCGGCGCCATCGCATGTTTCGGCGGTGATGAGCGGCGTGATGATCAAGACCGGGATTTACGGATTGCTGCGCACATTAACTTTTATCGGGGCGCCGCCGCCGTGGTGGGGCTGGACCCTGGTAGGCCTGGGCGCCGTATCCGGCATCCTGGGCATTCTACTGGCGCTGGCCCAACATGACCTCAAACGGCTGCTGGCTTATTCCAGTGTTGAAAACATTGGGATCATCGCCCTGGGAATGGGTGTGGGGGTGTTGGGGTTGAGCTACGCCAATCCGGCGATGACCTTCCTGGGATTCGCCGGCGCCCTGCTCCACGTGATCAATCACGCCGTATTTAAGGGGCTGTTATTTCTGGGCGCCGGATCGGTGGTGCATGCCACCGGCACACGGGAGCTTGATCAGCTTGGCGGCCTGTTGAAACGCCTGCCGGTCACCGGCGGCGTTTTTCTGGTTGGCGCGGCCGCCATTTGCGGCCTGCCGGCGTTCAACGGGTTTGTGGGAGAATTCATGATTTATCTTGGCGCCCTGAGCGCGTTGACTGAGCCCGCGCGGCTCCCGGCCGGCGCGGCCGCCGCCGGCGTCGTGGTCCTGGGCGCGCTGGCATTAATCGGCGGACTGGCGGTCGCCTGTTTTGCCAAGGCGTTCGGGGTGATTTTTCTCGGCGAGCCGCGAGCGCCGGCCGCCGGGCAGGCGCATGAAGCCGCCTCCCTGATCCGTATTCCCATGGTAACCCTGGCGGCGTTATGCGTCATCATTGGCGCCGCCGGCCCGTTTCTGCCGGCGCTGCTACGGCCGGCCGTGGCTGTCATCGCCGGGACTGGGCCGGCCGGCGCACCGGCCATGAACCCGATCCACCACGCCCTCGGCGCCATTCCCGCCGCCGTCCTCGGCGCCGCGCTGCTGGTCTGGTTATGCGCATGGGCACGCCGCCGGCTCCTGGCCGGCCGGACGGTCACAAAAACCGTCACCTGGGATTGCGGCTACGCCGCGCCAACCGCCCGCATGCAGTACAGCGCGTCGTCGTTTGCCGATCCCATCATCCGTATGTTCCGGCAGATTTTGCGCACCCGCTTTCAGAGCCAGCCGCCCGCCGGACTTTTCCCGGACGCGGCGTCCCTGACCAGCCAGACGCCCGACTTTTTCCATGAACACATCTATGGCCGCGCCTTTAGTGGCGTGGAAATTTTTCTGGCGCGTTTTCGTTTGTTTCAGCATGGCCGTCTGAATCTTTATATTCTCTACATCATGCTGGCGCTGCTGGGTTTGCTGGCATGGAAACTGGTTTAATGCGCATTTTAATTTCACATACCGTCATGCTGCTGACCGGCCTGATCATGGCCCCGTTGCTGATGGGGGTCATCAACCGCACCAAGGCGGTGTTTGCCGGCCGCCATGGCGCGCCATTGCTGCAAACCTATTTTGACCTCGGCAAATTACTGCGCAAAGGCGCGGTTTACAGCCGCACGACGACCTGGGTGTTCCGCGCCGCGCCCATGATCGGGCTGGCAACGGTTGTGATAACCATGGCGCTGCTGCCGATTGCCGGCCGCGCCGCCCCGCTTGCTTTCACCGGCGATTTCATCCTGTTCGCCTACGCCCTGGGTTTGATGCGTTTCCTGACCATCATCGCCGCGCTCGATACCGGATCCAGCTTTGAAGGCATGGGCGCCAGCCGCGAGGCGCAGTTTTCGGCGCTGGCGG
>CAZYXU010000122.1:0-3991 GCA_964650945.1 uncultured Verrucomicrobiota bacterium
TGAAGGTCGAGCTTCTGCATAAGATGGTCCCGATGCTTTTCGACCGTCTTGATGCTGATGCCAAGTTCCGCCGCCACTTGCTTGTTGGCCAGTCCTTCGGCGATCATCTGGAGCACCTCCATCTCGCGCGAAGTCATGCGGACGGCTTGGGCCTTCATCCGCCCCTTGCGATCCAGCGCTTGCTGGTTTAGACGGCGGAGTCTTTGGGCGATGACCGGGCTGAAAAAGGTGTTGCCTTTGTGGACTTCCCTGATCGCCTCGGCGAGAAAATGGGCGGAGGATTGCTTGACCAGGTAGCCCGCCGCCCCAAAAGCCGTCGCGCTCTCGATGTAGGCGTCATCGCTGTGCGCGGAAAGAATAATCACCCGGGTGTCCGGGACGGACTGGCGAATCTGGCGGGTGGCCTCCATGCCATTGAGCAGCGGCATCGCGATATCCATGACGACCACGGCGGGGCGGAGTTTGCTGGTCAAAGCCACGGCCTGGCGGCCGGTATCCGCTTCCCCGACCACCGCGATATCGGATTCGGCCTGCAACAGCCGGCGCAGGCCCTCCCGGACGACCAGGTGGTCTTCAGCCAGCAATACGGTGATGCGCTTTGCGGTGTTCATGAATGTGCCGGCTCCTCCAGGTCGCCGTTGCGGAACGGAATCCGCGCTTTAATGACCGTACCTTTGCCCGGCGCGGATGCGACGCTAAAATCGCCGCCCACCATCTCCACGCGCTCGCGCATGCCGAGCAGCCCCATGCGCTTGTTCTTCACGGAATGCAAAATTTTTTCCACATCGAAGGCTTGCCCGTTGTCCTTGATGCGCATACTCACGGCCTGCGGCAGGCGCTGGATGCGCACCTCCACCCGGCTGGCGTGCGCATGGCGGCCCACATTGGTCAGCGCTTCATGGACGACGCGGTAGATCACCGTGCGCTTGGCGCTGCTCAATTTCTCCACCGCCGCAAACACCGTCAGTTTTACCCGCACCCCGGTCTCCCGCGCAAAGCTTTTCACGAACGAATGCAGGGCGGGAATCAGCCCCAGGTGGTCCAAGACCGCCGGCCGCAAGTCGTAAGCAAACCGGTGGACAATATCCACCGACCGCTCCACCATCTTTTGCGTACGCGCGATGTTCCTGGTGAGCCCCCGGGCATTGACCATGGCATCCGTTTTCAAGCCGGCCAGACGGACATTGATGCCCGCCAGCACCTGGGCAATGACATCGTGCAACTCGCGGCTGATCCGCTTGCGCTCTTCCTCCTGCGCCGACAAAATCCGGCGGGACAGGTGCCGCAACTGTTCCTGTAGTTTCCGCGATTGTTCCAACAACTGCCTGGTGTGCTGCTCGCTTTGGCGCAGGGTTCGCTCCACGACCATGCGCCGGGAAATTTCCTTTTTCAAATTCCGGTTGGAAACGACCAGGTCCAGGGTGCGGCGGCTCAACGCATGGTTAAGCCGGCTTAAATAGCCATTGGACTCCTGCGCCGCGCGGTGCGTTTTTTCCAGGGGAACGATGGCCTCGATGAAAAAAAAGCCTGCCTGCCGGATGATGCGATCGCGGCTGGCGGAAGATTTGTTCGACAACGCCAAGGCCGTCAAGGCCTGCTCGTGCATCATGGCCAGGTCCAGCGTCTCCAACCCAAGCTCCACCGCCCGGCGCCCCAGCCTGGCCGCCGGCTGCAGACTGGCCGCCCGGCCTTGCGCAATGTAATGGCGCAAGGCTTCCTTATATTTTCGCGTCAACCCACGCGACTTACTGTTTAGTCCGGATGGCGGATTCATGGACGAACCGTTTAACCTTTCCATTGTATTTTGCCACCAGTTGCTGCGTTTTGTCAATTTCTTTCTTGATCGTCATGGTCCTGGCGCCGGCCGATTGCTTCAATATCAACAGCTGCAGATCGATGGCGATCAGATCCTGGGCAACCTTGTCACGCAAATGCAGGCTCATCCGCTGCCGTTCATCCTCCTGGATCGCCAGCAAGGTGTGCGTCATACCCCGCAAACGCTGCTGCAGGCGGCGTAATTCACTCAGGAGACGGAGGTGGCGTTGCCCGCTCCGCTTGAGTAACCGCTCGGCGCCCTGACGCAGGCAGATGTTACGCTTGAGACAGCGGGTCGCGGCGGAAGATTCAACTTTGCGCCGGCGCAATGTCCGGATCAATTGACGGACGCGCGCGTCGCCCGACAGGACGGCGCGGTGGGTTTTCTCGATGGGCAGCACGGTTTCCGCAAAAAAGCGCCGGGCCTGCTCGCCCATGCGCCGCCGGGTCAGGGATGAGCCGCCCGGCGGCATGACCGTCAGAAACTGCACGTGAATCCTGGCCAGGTCCAGCATCTCCAACCCAAGCACTACCGCCTGGACGCCCAGCCCATGCGCCGCCCGCCGACTTGACTCCGGGCCTTGCGCGAGATGCCTGCGCAACGCCTTCAGATACCGCCGTGACCATGCGGATTTTTCAGCATTAGTTTTTGTGGCGCGCATTGTCTAAGCCGGCATGAGGGATGAATAATCTTTTCGAATTGCAATTTATTCGATGTGACAATGTTTTACAAGTGGGGCATAACCCTACCATCGGTTTTGCTTTCAGGTAACAAGCTTGTATAAAGCCTGGCCTTTCTTTATAATGGGGGTGACCGTGATATACAAAAACATGAAGATACCCCTCAAACAAATCGTTGCGCCGAAAGCAACCCCCCGATTCCGGAAAGAATTACCATCATTCTGGAACAAATTACGGCCACGCCTTGCGCTGCCCCACGAACGCCCGCCGCGGCATGCCTCGTCCATGGAGGAGGAGATGAGTTTGCGCGCCGAATTGTTCGGCGTCAGCCAGCTCGAAAACCACGCGAAATTCCTCGCCGCCGGGCACCAGGCGGAGGTTCTGCGCGAACATGAACGGCTGCTCCACCAGCTTGCGGAAAGCGAGCGCGGCATCCACCGCTGCCATCAAACCATCGCCGACAGCGTCCGGCTGGGGCGGCGCATCTCGCCGGCCGCGGAATGGCTGCTGGACAACAACCACCTGATTCAGGAACAGATCGAACTGGCCCGCGCCCATCTCCCCGCCGGTTACAGCCGGGAGCTTCCCCGCCTGATATCCGGACCGCGCAAAGGCTTCCCGCGCATCTACGATATCGTCCTGGAATTGGTCCGGCACACCGACGGTCAGGTTGATCAGGAAAATCTCAGCCTGTTTCTCAAGGCCTATCAGGAAATGCAACCGCTCAAGTTGGGTGAACTTTGGGCCGTGCCCATCATGTTGCGCCTGACGCTGCTTGAGAACCTGCACATTGTCGCCGAGCGCATCGCCTGGCGGCGCAGCCAGTGCGATGCGGCGCTGTTATGGGCGGAACGCTTTCTGAAGGTGCTGAAAAACAACCCCCGCCAATTTGTCACCGTGCTGGGCGATTTCGTGCGGGCGGATCCGCCCTTGACGGCGCCATTCATCGCGGAGTTGATCTCCAACATCGACGGCGTGAATCCCTCGCTCGGCCTCGCGCTCAACTGGCTGGAGCAGGAATTATCGGACCGCGGCCAGACGATCGAGCGGATTCAACAAAGCGAAAACCAGGCCCAGGCGGCCAACCATGTCACCACCAGCAACAGCATCACCAGTATCCGGGCGCTGGCCGCCATCGACTGGCGCACTTTCGTCGAAACGCTCAGTATCACCGATGCCGTGCTGCGGCGCGATCCGGCAGGCGTTTATCCGCGCATGGATTTCCAGACCCGGAACCGGTATCGCAACCAGATTGAAAACCTGGCCCGTTTCAGCGGCCGGACCGAAGGGGAAGTGGCGGAAACGACCCTCGCCCTGGCCGCGGAACAGCAGCGTTCCGGGCCGGACCGGCGCGCCGGGCATGTGGGTTACTTCCTGATAGACGCCGGCCGGCCGGCGCTGGAGCGGAAAATCAAATGCCGGCCGCCGTTGCGTCAGCGCCTCGGCCGCTGGCTGGGGCGGCGGCCCCTGGCCCTGTATCTCCCGGCCATCGCCG
>CAZYXU010000122.1:4091-11454 GCA_964650945.1 uncultured Verrucomicrobiota bacterium
CCGCCGGAGGTCACCGCCCGGTTGCTGGATGATCTTGAAATCCGCTTCATGGCCAACAAGGCGGCGCACCTGTATTTCGCCTTGCTGACGGATTTCCCGGATGCGGATGCCGCCACGCTGCCGGATGACGCCAAATGGCTGGCGGCCGCCGTTCAAGGCGTGCGACGCTTGAACGAGTTGCATGCCCGGCATGGTGAAACTAAATTCTTCCTGCTGCACCGCCCGCGGCGCTGGAATGCCGGGGAGGGTAAATGGATGGGCCACGAACGCAAACGGGGAAAGCTGGAGGATTTCAATCGCCTGGTCGTGGAAGGTCTGACGGGGGCCTTTGCGGCGATCGAGGGAAATCCGGAGCTGCTCCGCACGGTCCGCTATGTGATCACACTGGATACCGACACACAGTTGCCGCCGGGGTCCGCCTGCCGGATGGCCGGCGCCATGGCGCATCTGCTCAACCGCCCGCAACTCGATCCCGCCACCCGCATCGTCACCAACGGCTACGGGGTGCTGCAACCGCGGCTGGCGGTCAGCCTCACGTCGGCGCAAAAGTCAATTTTTTCGCGGCTGTTTGCCGGCGAAGTCGGACTGGACCCATATACCCGGGAAGTCGCCAACGTCTATCATGACCTGTTTGGACAGGGACAGTACGTGGGCAAGGGGATTTATGATGTCCAGGCGTTCCATGCGGCGACGGGCGGCCGTTTTCCCGAAAACCGCATTCTGAGCCATGACTTGATCGAAGGCAATCATGCGCGCTGCGGCTTCCTGAGCGATGTGGAACTGGTCGAGAGCGAACCCTCGCGTTATCTCGCGGATGTCAACCGGCGGCATCGCTGGATACGCGGCGACTGGCAGATCGCCAGTTGGATGTTCCCCAAGGCGCCCGGCCCCGCCGGCCAGCTCATTCCCAATCCGCTGGGCGCCCTGGCGCGCTGGATGATCTTTGACAATCTGCGGCGCAGCCTGGCCACGCCGGCGATGTTCATCACGCTGGCCGCCGCCTGCTTTCTCCAACCCGCGTCCACGGCGGGCTGGACGCTGGGGCTGCTGGCGGCGTTCTTTCTGCCGGCGGCGGTCCGGACGATCTGCGCATTTTTCCGCAAAGCCAGCCAGACGCCGCTGACGATTCATCTCCGCCATATCGCGGCCCTTGAAACCCGGCAATGGGCCATTGACCTGCTGTATCTCGCCTGCCTGCCATATCACACCGTGATCTACCTGGATGCAATCTTCCGCGTATTCTGGCGCCTGGTGGCTGGACGCCGCCTTTTGGAATGGAAAACCGCCAGCCATAGCGAACGCACCGCCCGGATTTCTTTGCCGGACATTTTATGCGCAATGTGGACAACGCCGGCGCTGGCGCTGACCTGCAGCGCGGGGCTTGTTCCCCTGGTCACGCCCGGCAACGCCATGGCCATCCTGCTCTGCGGCGCATGGTTGTCCGCGCCCATGATTGCCTGGTTCATCAGCCGGCCCCGCGGCCAGCGCCGCGCCCTGCTGAAACCCGACCAAAACGCCTTGCTCCGGAAACTGGCGCGGCGAACTTGGGCATACTTCGAACATTTCGCCGGCCCCGACCATAACTGGCTGCCGCCGGACAACTTCCAGGAAAATCCCGCGCACGTCATCGCGGAGCGGACATCGCCAACCAACATCGGCATGGCGCTGGGCGGCGGCCTGGCGGCTTATGACTTTGGATTCATCACCGCGGGCCAGTTCATCTTCCGCACCGAAAACATGCTGACGGTGCTGGAGCGGCTCGAACGCTACCGCGGCCATTTCTACAACTGGTACAACATCTCGACTTTGCAACCATTGCATCCGCTCTACATCTCCACGGTGGACAGCGGCAATCTGACCGGAATGTTGATTGTGATCCGGGAAGGACTCCTTGAGATGCTTCGCGCCCCCATCCTGCCCATCCGCTGGCAGGCAGGACTGCGGGATACCGCCGGAATCCTCCTGCAGGAAATCCAATCCGTCCGACACCTGCCCGACTGCGCCATCCCGCCGACCCAATTGGCGAGCGCGTCAACCCGCCTCGGCGCGTGGATGGAAACCGTGCGGCAAACGCCGGTTTTACTGCACGATATATTGCGCACCCTGGATGCCGGCCTGGCGGAACTGCAGGAGCTGGCGGCGGCGCTGGCCCCGGATGAAACGCTCGCATTCTGGCGGGCGGCCCTGCAACGGCAATGCGCCGATCTGGCGGATGAAATCCGCCATTGCACGCCCTGGGCCGCGACGGACATCCGCGCCGTCCTGCCGGAGTCAGTCCCGGCCGGCAAATCCGCCGCCCTTTGGGAGGAGTTGCTGAAGGAAATGGCGCGCATCCCCGATCTGGCGGCCCTGGCAACCCTGCAGCATCGCTGGGAACCCCGGCTCGAACAGGACGCCGCCCCGCAGTCCATCCGGCAATGGAAACAGTGGCTCCAAACCGCCAGCGCCCGCGCCGCCGAACGCATCCAAGCCATCCGGAAAATCGCCAACCGCTGCACGGAAATGAGCGAAAACGACCTGGATTTTCTCTACGACCACGACCGGCACCTGCTCAGTATTGGGTTCAATCTCGACACCCTCAAAAAAGATCCCGGCTACTACGACTTGCTGGCATCGGAATCCCGGCTGGGCAGCTTCGTGGGCGTGGCGCGCGGACAACTGCCGCTGGAGCATTGGTTCCATCTCGGCCGCCGGTTGGCGCCCGGCGGCGGCCAGCCGGTGCTGGCTTCCTGGAGCGGTTCGATGTTCGAATATCTCATGCCGCTGCTGGTGATGCCCACCTACCCCGGCACGCTTTTGCATGAGACCTATGCGGGCGCCATCCGCCGCCAGATCCGCTACGCGCGCCGGTTCGGCATCCCCTGGGGGATTTCCGAATCCGGGTACAATCAGGTGGATACGCGCCATATCTATCAGTACCGGGCCTTCGGGGTTCCGCTGCTGGGGATGAAGCGGGGGCTCGCCGACGATCTGGTCATCGCGCCCTATGCCGGCGCCATGGCCTTGATGGTGGCCCCCCGGGCGGCCTTCCGGAATCTCGAAAGATTGTCCGCCAACGGCGGCGTTGGCCGCTTCGGTCTCTACGAAGCGCTGGACTATACCCCTTCCCGCGTGCAAGCGACTTCCGGCAAGCCCTTCGCCATTGTCCGCTCCTGGATGGCCCATCACAGCGGCATGACGCTGCTGTCGCTCGATTATGCGCTCAACCACCAGCCGATGCAACGGCGCTTCATGGCCGACCCCCGTTTGAAATCGGCACAACTGCTGATGCAGGAACGCATCCCCTTGGCGCGTCCGCATATCCGCGCCACCGCCGCCGTGGCGGAAACCGCCGGCGCCCGCCAGCAGCAGGTGTTTGAAGCCGTCACCCGGACGTTTGAAACGGCCCAGACGCCGACACCGGAAGTCCACCTGCTTTCCAACGGCAACTACCATGTGATGATCACTAACAGCGGCAGTGGCTTCAGCCGGTGGCAGCGCCTGAACTTGACCCGTTGGCGCGAGGATTCCGCGCTGGACGAACGGGGGTTCTTTTTCTACCTGCGCGATGTGGAATCCGGCCAGGTCTGGTCCGCCACACATCAACCGATGGGAACGGCATTTGACCGATACGAAGTCGTCTTTTCCCAGGGTAACGCGGAATTTCAAGCCGTGCTCCATCAAATCCACACCAACACAATTGTGGCTGTATGCCCGGAAGACGACATGGAATTGCGCCTGCTGACCATCAACAATCTTTCCCGGCGCGCCCGGACCATCGAAATCACCAGTTATGCCGAGGTGGTCCTGCTCGACGGTCAGGCCGAAGCCGCCCACCCGGCCTTCCAAAAGCTGTTCGTGCGGACGGAACCGGTACCCGGCAAGGCTGCCCTCCTGTTCACCCGCCGGCCGCGTTCCGCCGATGAAAACCACCCCTGGATGTTCCACACCATGCATATTACCGGCGGCGCCGCACTCAGCGGCGCCTCCTTCGAAACCGATCGGGCGGCGTTTATCGGACGCGGCCGTTCCGTGCGCAATCCGGCCGCCCTCGACCGGCCCGGGCCGCTTCCCGACCGGACGGGGCTGGTGTTGGATCCAGCCGCCGCCATCCGCTACCGGGTGCGGATCGAGGCCGGGCAATCCATCCGCGCGCACGCATTCCTCGGGGTGGCGCCAACCCGGACGGCGGCGGAAACCTATGTGGATCGCTGCCGCGACCACCGCCTGGCCGACCGGGTCTTTTCACTGGCCTGGACGCGCAGCCAGGTGCTCCTCCACCAACTGCGCGCCAACGAAGCCGACGTGCAGCACTATACCCGCCTGGCCGGCTCCATCATCTATGCGAGCCCCCACCGCCGCGGCCGGGCAAGCGTCATCACCCGCAACCATAAAAACCAGGCGGCGCTATGGAGCTACGGCGTGTCGGGCGACCGCCCCATCGTGTTGCTTTCCATAACCAATGCCGCCAACCTGGATATGGTCCGCAGCCTGATCAAAGCCCATACCTACTGGCGGCAGAAAGGGATCGAGGTTGATATCGTCATCTGGTCCGAGGCCTATGCCGGCTACCGGCAGAACCTGATGGACACCATTATCGGACTGGTGCAGGCCGGCACCGAAGCCAAAACACTCGATCAGCCCGGCGGTATCTTTGTCCGCAATATCGATCAGGTACCCGAGGACGACCGCACGCTCTTTCTGTCCGTCGCGCGGATCGTGCTCTCCGACCGGTACGGATCCCTGGCCGAGCAAATTGACCGGCGGGTCGTTTCCGAAGTGGACATTCCGGATCTGACCCCCACCCGCCCGCCGGAAAAACCGGGGACCCACCCTGCCGGCCTCCCCGCCCGGGAATTGGAATTCTTCAACGGCTACGGCGGCTTCACCCATGACGGACGGGAATATGTCATCCGTCTCGAAAAAGGCCGGACCACGCCGGCCCCCTGGGTCAACATACTCGCCAACCCGCAATTCGGGACGGTGGTGGGTGAGTCGGGTAGCGCTTATACCTGGAGCGAAAATGCCCACATGTTCCGGCTGACCCCCTGGCACAACGACGCCGTCAGCGATCCCAGCGGAGAGACGTTCTATATCCGCGATGAGGAATCCGGCCGGTTCTGGTCGCCCACGCCCCGCCCCACTTCCGGCGAGACGCCTTATATCTGCCGGCACGGCCATGGTTATACGGTCTTCGAGCACGACCAGGACGGGTTATTCTCGGAAATGACCGCCTATGTGGCCATCGCCGCGCCCATCAAGTTTACCGCCATAAACATCCGCAACCATTCGGACCGGGTCCGCCATGTAAGCATTACCGGCTACTGCGAATGGGTGCTCGGCGAACGCCGCGAACAAAATGCCATGCATGTGGTCACCCACCTGGACCCGCAAAGCGGCGCAATCTTCGCCCAAAACAAGTTCAGCCTCGATTTCGCCAATCGCATCGCCTTCTTGCACGCCAGCGGCGCCGCGCGCACCTTGACGGCCGACCGTCTCGAGTTCATCGGCCGCAACGGGACGCTGGCCGCCCCGGACGCCCTCCGGCGCGAACGCCTGTCCAACCGCGTTGGCGCCGCCATGGATCCCTGCGCCGCGATCATGGTCCCGTTCGAAATTCCACCCGGCGAACAGATGCAGGTGGTCTTCACCCTGGGCGCCGCCAGCAGCGAGGAGGAAGCCCGCGGCCTGCTCCGCCAGCAGGGAGATGTGGGCGGCGCGCGCCAGGCGTTGGAAGAAGTCTGGCGGTTCTGGCAGCGGCAACTCGGGGGCATCTACGTCGAAACCCCCGATCGTTCCGTCAATTTCCTCGTCAACCATTGGTTGCTCTATCAAATCCTTTCCGCGCGGTTCTGGGGGCGCAGCGGCTTCTACCAGTCCGGCGGCGCCTACGGATTCCGCGACCAATTGCAGGACTCGCTGGCGTTCCTGCACGAATGCCCGTGGCTGACACGCCAGCACCTGCTGACCAGCGCCGGACGCCAGTTTACCGATGGCGATGTGCAGCATTGGTGGCATCCGCCGGTCGGCCGCGGCGTGCGCACGCGCATTTCGGACGACCTGCTGTGGCTGCCGTACGTTGCCTGCCGCTATACGAAGGCCACCGGCGATGCCGGCATCCTCGACGAGCCGATTCCCTTCCTCGAAGGGCGCGCCCTCGCCATGGACGAGGAATCCATCTATGACCAGCCCCAGATTTCCGACAAGCAATCCACCCTCTACGAACACTGCGCGCGCGCCATCCGCCGCGCAATGCGCTTCGGCGCGCATGGCCTGCCCCTGATGGGGTCCGGCGACTGGAACGACGGCATGAACCGCGTCGGCCACGAAGGCCGCGGCGAAAGCGTCTGGCTGGGATTCTTCCTGCATCGCGTGCTCCAGGATTTCGCGCCCGTGGCCGCCAGCCGGAACGAGCATGCTTTTGCAGACGAATGCATCCAGGCGGCAACGAAACTCGCGGCCAATCTGGACGGCCAGGCTTGGGACGGTCAATGGTACATGCGCGCCTTCTTCGACGATGGCACACCGCTGGGCTCCGCCCGGAATCCGGAATGTCGGATTGACTCGCTGCCCCAAAGCTGGGCGGTCCTCAGCGCCGCCGGCGACCCCGACCGCGCCCGGACCGCCATGCGATCCGTGCTGGAGCATCTCGCCGACCCTCAACGGCAGCTCATCCGCCTGTTCGATCCGCCCTTCGACACCGCCCCATGGGATCCCGGCTACATCAAAGGCTATGTCCCCGGCGTCCGCGAAAACGGCGGCCAGTACACCCATGCCGCCGTTTGGGTCGCCATGGCTTTCGCCGCCCTGCGCCAGCCGGAGCAGGCCTGGTCGCTCTTC
Organism: uncultured Verrucomicrobiota bacterium; assembly: GCA_964650945.1. Taxonomy (GTDB): domain Bacteria; phylum Verrucomicrobiota; class Kiritimatiellia; order JAAZAB01; family JAAZAB01; genus JAXGPF01. The sequence goes on from CAZYXU010000122.1 coordinate 10,911, forward strand.
CAGATGCTGAATCCCATCCGCCACGGCGACACGCCCGCGCACGCGGATATTTACAAAATCGAACCGTATGTCCTCGCGGCCGACATCCACACGGCCAAAGGCCATGAAGGCGCCGGCGGTTGGAGCTGGTATACCGGATCCGCCGCCTGGCTCTACCAACTGCTGGTGGAAGGGCTGCTGGGGATTCACCTCGCAAACGAAACGCTTTCCTTCACCCCGCTCTTCCCCGGGGACTGGAACGAGTTCAAGCTCACTTACCGCTACCGGAACACCTTCTACCACATCCAGGTCAAAAAGTCCGGGCCCGCAACCGAAACCATCCGCCATGTCTGGCTCGATGGCGTCGAGCAATCCGACCGCCAAATTCATCTCGTGGATGACGGACAGGAGCGCCAGGCCTGCGTGGAAGTCGGCTGATTTTGCATATGGTTTTGCGTGTCCCGGCCGGGGAGCGCACCCGGCAGCGGCTGGCATAACGATTATATGCTCCGTGGTTATGCAACCATTCTGCCGGCAGCAAGCCTGACCAATTAAAGGACGCGTA
>CAZYXU010000123.1:0-2594 GCA_964650945.1 uncultured Verrucomicrobiota bacterium
AGACCCAGCGGGTGCTGGAGGCGGCGTTGATTGCCGCGCGGACGAAGCGATGGGTGAGCTTGAGCAGCGTGAAATAAAATCCGGCGCCGGTGGGTCTTATTCGGACGTTCCCGGCGCCGGCGCGAGCAGTTGGCGCAATTCCGCGGGCGGGCGTATGACGCGCCCATCGCGGCCGAGGCAGACATGCACCGTGTAACCGGCGGCGATGATGGCCGGCGCGCCCGGCTTGCCGGAGTCGCGCGTAATTTCGTAACGGATGGTCAGCCGCACGCCCTTGATCTCGCAGCGTGACGCGACCGTCAGCAGGTCGTCGAAATGCGCCGGCGTCTTGTACTCGCAGTGGGCTTCGATCACCGGCAGGAAAACGCCCCGGGCTTCCAATTCGCCGTACGGCAGGCCGATCTCGCGCAGCATTTCCGAGCGCGCCATCTCGAAATACACCAGGTAGTTGGCGTAGTAAACGTAGCGCATCTGGTCGGTATGCGCGTAAGGCACGCGGATCGCGTGCCGGAAGAGTTTGGCGTTATCCGGTGAGGTTGACATGCTCCTGAATCTGCCAGTTCCGGCGGGGAAAGTCAAGCCGTCATCGCCCTGGCGCGCTAGGTTGGCGCGGTAATCGCCGGCGGGTCGGTCCTATCGGCAGTGCCTCTCCATAAATGTCCTGGTAATCGCCGTGAGCCTTCCGTCGAGTCTCGCGTATACCTCGGCCTGAATCGACACAGGAATCCCGCCGTAAAAAGCTTGGGCGATCCCGCCCGCGATGCAAGCAAGTGTGTCCGAGTCGCCACCAAGCGAGATCGCCGTCCGGAGGGCGTCTTCGAAGTCAGTCGAGTCCAAAAAGGCCCGAATCGCCTGCGGCACAGAGCCCTGCGATGATACATCAAAGGCGTAGGAAGGGCGAATGTCGTTAACATGACGGCTCAAGTCGTAGCCGAACTGTGTTTCGATGTACTGCCGGATATCGTTCTTGGATCTGCCTGACCGGGCAAGGAAAATCGCTGCGGCAACGGACTGACCGCCCTTGATGCCCTCCGGATGGTTGTGCGTGACTGCCGTGTATTCCTCTGCTTTGGCAAGCACCGTCGCCAGGTCATCAAACGCATACCCCGCCGGACTGATTCGCATCGCTGCGCCATTCCCCCAGCTATTGTATGGTTCGGAATGCCTGCTGCGCGCCCAGCGATGGAAGCTGCCACCGTACCCGCCGTCTGGATACCACCTGTAGAACTGCTTGAGATTATCGACGTAGGGAGTCCCGGTTAGAATTGTATCGGCAAGCGCAATCGTCAGAATCGAGTCATCCGTAAAGAAACACCGCTCTGCGAAGAGCGGGAAGTCCTTGCTCTTGATATTATCCCATTCGTAAACCGATCCGACGATATCACCAGCGATTGCGCCGATCATCTCTTCTCCTCCGACCGAACATATCATTATCCAGCAGGTATCATACTTGCGGATTCCAGTCAAATCAGGGGTAACGGCCGTAGCCGGCGATTTCCTGGGCGACAGCTTCGGAACCGATTCTAAGCGGCGGCATGGGACTCCTTTCCGGCCGTTAACTCCGCGACGAGGGCGTCGAGGAGCTTCTCCCCGGCGGCGCGTGAGGCGGCAAGCTGCGCCTCCAACTCATCCACCAAGGCCATCAGTTGATCCCCCTTCGCCACCGCGCCGGGCGCGTCGGCGAAGAGGTCGCACTTCTGGAAGAAACGATAAATGGTGAATGATGAATGTTGCGTGGAGGTTGTTTTCATAATTCAACCTTTAACCTTCACACTTTTGGCATGGCGGCCCGCAATCGGGCTGGGGGATGATGCGGTTCTAGGCATCGCTGAGCTCCCGGGCAAGCAATTCGGGAGACAGTGACTCCCGAATTGGGGCATAGAAGAACAAGGACGAACACGGACGGGCAAGGACAAGGACTGGCGGACAAGGACTTGCGCTGGTGGGCGTGCGCCGAAGAACGGGGGGCATCAATCGTGTGGGGTTCACGCGCGCCCTCCTTTTTGCCTGCCACGCGCTTCGGCGCGCACACGATAGAGTCGTTCGGTGAAACCGCCATCCTTCTCGAAAGCGGCCGCCTGGGAGGCGAGTTGGCGGTCGAGCAGATAGCAGGCCAGGTTCAGCAGCGAAAGGGCGGCATTCGCCGCCAGTGCCTCCGGCTTGGACTCGGCCTTGTCGGTTGTTTCCCGCCGTCCCTGTTCGTCCGTGCCGCTCCGTGCCCGTCCGTGTTCCTCCGCCACCCATGCCTGCACATCCTGCAGTGTGGCGCACCGTTTGGCCTTGAAACGCACCAACGCGGGATGGTTGGGCGGAAAAAGCGCCATCCCGCGCTGCCGGAGAAAGTCTTCATAGTCGAGACGCAGTTCCTCCAGGCTCGCACGCGCCACATTGGTCAGCTTCAATTCGGTTTTTCGGGAGGTACCTGCGGCCTGGCTCCCTTCCGCGATGTTCTGCACCCCGCTTCGAGCGGCCGGGACCATCTGGTCCCGCGTCCGGCTGCGGCGGTCCACAAAGAGATCGCAGAACCGCACGGTCACGTCATAGGCCAATTGGGCCACCTGAAAACTCTTCAATTTCCGGTAGCCGCCATGAAC
>CAZYXU010000123.1:2694-11271 GCA_964650945.1 uncultured Verrucomicrobiota bacterium
GATGCGGTAATCGCCGGCAGTAACGCCGATTATCCGGTGAAATTGCTTGGAAAAATACAAGTTGTCATTGAAGCCCAGACGCGCGGCGATTTCGTTGATGCGCAAGTCCGTTTCCGCCAGCAGCCGGCAGGCTTCGAGCATTCGCTGCCGGAGGAGGTAATGTTTCGGCGGCAAGGCGTAAAACCGGCGCCAGAGCCGGCGGAAATGCGTCGGCGACAAGCCATGCCGGCGCGCCAGGGCGGTAAAATCAATCGGCTCGTTCAAGTGCGCGGCAATGTGCGCTTCAATCGCGCGGACGATATTTTCGGCGCCATTAGGAAGCGCGCGGGCATCGTGGGCGATGAGCGTGTCGGTGAGCAGCGCGTCGCACAGGCGGTCAATCCGGTCAGCCTGGCCGTAGCTATGCAGATTATTCAGTCGTTGGCATAATCCCGCCAGACCGCCCCGCGCGCCGGCCGGGTCGTGGATGGGCCAGGTCGGGCTCTCAACGCAGGCCAGCCGCCGCCGCTGTAGAATGGGGAGGCGATCGGTGTTATAGCAGATGTAAAATTCCTCCCAGGCGCCCCCGGGATGGGGCCCGAATTCCATCGGCTCGCCCGGCCAGGTGGTGAAAATGCAGGGGGGAATTATCGGCCACGTCTTGCCGAACAGGCGGCAGCGGCCGGCGGCGCCGAAAACAAAACTCAATGAAAAATCCCGGCCGCCGGCGGGCCATTGCGCCCACTTGGTTGACGCCGCCAGGTACCCGACGCTCTCCACCGGCATTTCATGCGGCGACAGCCGGCGCAATGTCGTGAGTCCGATGGTAAACTGGGAACGTCCGGCGCAAGGCAGCGGTTCCGGTGGAAGTCCGTTTTTCATGGCCTGGTTGATTCCCGGATATGGCAGAATCATTGCCGGCAGAATCATTGCCGGAAAAGAGTTTTCACCTTTATATGATGAAAATATAATGAAACAATACGAATGGTCAAATTTTACCAAAATATGATAAAAACATCCATTGATAATTGCGGATAATAAATTTACGATATTTGCGAATCGAAACTGCCGCCAGGGAGCGAGCCATGCAAAAATATGCTTTGCGTTATGATGCCGGGCGGGTGCGAGAAACCAATCAACGCCTGCAATTGGTGGCGCAGGGGAAAATCCCCGACCGCGTCCCGATCTTTTACAACGTGCCGCGTCAAGGTCCGCCGCTGCCGAAATACGATTTGTTTGACGATGAAAAAGACCTGGCGTATTGGGTGGGTGCGCGGCAACAACAATGGGATGGATTCCCGGAAGGCGACTTTTATCCCTGGATTTGGGCGGGCACGCCCTTTTCCCAAGCCATCATGGCCAGCCTGTTTGGCGCTAAAATCACGGTTTCGGAAAGCAATGGCCTGGCCAATGTGGAGGGCCGGTTGATCCGGGATTTGGAAAAAGACCTGCCGCGCCTGCCGCGCCGGGTGGATCCGGAAACTGACGGCATGGGCCCGCGGCTCAAGCAACGTCTGCAGGCATGGGTGGCGGCCACGGATGGGAAGATTCCCATTATGCCGTTCGACTGGCAGACGCCCTACGGCCTGGCCGGCATGTTGATGGGCGACGCGGAATTGATGGTGGCCATGTATGAAACGCCGGAATTGGTCCACGAGTTGTTCGACCGGGCGACGCAGGCCATCATTGACCTGATCGAAGCGTCGCAGCGTTGGTTGGGCGACCCGGAGTTATGCCTGCTGAACAACCATATGTTCCACCCCGGCAGCGGCCTGATCCTGCATGACGATTATATCTCCGTCCTGAGTCCGACCCTGCACGCAAAATTCTGCCATCCGGTAAATATGCGCCTGTTCCAAAAATTCGGGCTGGGGCATTTGCATACTTGCGGGCCGGTGTTCCCGGGATATATGGACGCCATTCTCCGGCACCGGGGCGTTTTATCCATAGACATTTCCCGTTACCTGCGGGGGATGACCCATACGCGCGAAGATTTACTGGAGTTAAAGCGCCAGGCGCGGGCGGCGGGGATGGCCATCATGGGGTCGCCGGATTATTACGCGGAGGAGCAGGGCAAGCCGAAGCTCGTGCCGGCCGACCGCGAATTATTCGAACAGTTGGCGGCAGGGGGCGGCCTGGTCCTTTGCTTCATGGGCGGCCCGCGCGAACGCGGACTGGAACTTTTGCGCTGGGGGACGGAATGTTACCGGTGAGTTTGGTCAAAAATGCCATGCGATTGATCAATTCTGCCGTTCCATTTCGCAGCCGTACCATTATGCTGATACCATGAATTTAATCGGTGCCGTGACAAAAGGAGGAAGGCGGATGAAAAATGCTATGCTTGGCGGTGTTAGGCGGACTCTGGCTATTGCGGTCGGTGTGATTGCGAGTGTGGCGCCGGCCCCGTTGCGGGCGGAGGAATGCATTGCCGGCTTCTGGCAGTTCAACGAAGGCGCCGGCACGAATGCCTTGGACATATCCGGTTTTGCCCGCCATGGCAGCTTGTGCAACATGGATTCCGCGGCCAGTTGGGTGGACGGCATCAGCCGGACGGCCTTGCATTTCAATGGGCCCGGCAGCAGTAATTATGTGGATTGCGGCAATGCCGCCGCCCTTAATTTCAATGAGAATAACGCTTTTACGATCGCTTGCTGGATCCGGCCGGAAAGTTTCACCAATTACCAGGGGATTGTCGGCAAATGGGCCGGCGGCTGGGCCGGCTCGCCGTATCAGTTGACCTTGTATATTGACAAACGCCTGCGGATTTGCATTGGGGGCGGCGGGACGAATTATGCCGATGTCTTGATCCCCGCCTCCAATTTCACGGCAGGCGCATGGCATCATGTTGCGGCGACCTATGACGGCGCCACGCTGCGCGGCTATGTCAACGGCTTGGAACAAGGGGCCACCAATACCGGCGGGCTGGTCTTGACGTCCAACGTGGCATCGTTGAAAATCGGGCGGTATTCCAGCGATGCGGCAACCTTTAACGGCGACATTGACGAAGTGTTGCTGTGCAACTATGCCTTGCCGGAGGAAGATATCTATGACCTGTTCGATCGTTTGATTGGCTGGTGGCCGCTGGACGAAGGCAGCGGCCTGGTGGCGGCGGACATCTCCGTGTTTACCAACCAGGCGGCCTTGATCGGCATGGATGAAAACAATTGGGTTGACGGCCAGCTTGCGCCGGACGGTTATTTCCGGCACGCCCTGCATTTCAACGGCGCAGGCAGCAGTAATTACGTGGATTGCGGAAATGACGGCATCTACAATTTCAACGACAACAACGCCTTCACCATCGCCGGCTGGGTCCGGCCGTTGAATCCGACCTATTATCCCGCCCAGGGCATTATCGGCAAATGGGCCGGGGGCTGGGCCGGCTCGCCCTACCAACTGGCGTTTTTGAGCAGTGGACTGCTCCGGATTTGCATTGGGGGCGGCGGTACAAATTATGCAAATATCTATCTGCCCGCGGCGGAGTTTCCGACCGGCGCCTGGCGGCATGTTGCCGCAACCTATGACGGCAGTGTCCTGCGCGGCTATGTCAACGGCGTGGAAAAATGTTCGACGAATGCGGGCGGGCTGGTGCTGGCGTCGAACTCGGCTTCCCTGAAAATCGGACGGTATGCCAGCGATACTTATACTTTCAACGGCGATATTGACGATGTGCGGCTGCATGACCGCGCGCTGAGCTCGAACGAAATCTTCCAATCCGTGCAGATGCTTTCCGCCCGGCCCGACCGTAATTATTACACCGGCGAAGACGCCGTGGCCCTGTGCAGCTTGCAGATCGAGGCGGCGGACGGGTTGGCCGGGAATTGCTATCTGATAGCGCGCGATGCGCAGGGGAATGCGCTGGGAACCAATGCCGCGCCCGGCGTAGAAACCGACCTGGCTTTCAGCACATCTGCGTTTACCGCCGGCGTGTATGCGGTGAAGATAGAATTGCGAAAAAACTCCGGAGAGTTGCTGCATGCCTGTCAGATGGAGATCGTGGTGCAAAATCCCCGGCCGGGCGGCGGCGAAGTGAAGATGGATTTACGCAAGGGCATTGTGCTGCGCGACGGCGTCGGATTTTTCCCGCTCGGCATCTATACGCATACCCTGGGATACGGCGTGTCAACCCGCGGCGCCCAGGATGGCGAAGAGGGCATGTTTGAGTTTTTGAGTGACGTAGGGTTTAATACGCTGGTCAGGCAGAAATCTTATACCAACGCGACAATGTTCCTGAATCTGGCGGATCAGTATGGCCTGGCCGTCATCAACTGGACTTCGCCGCAGCCGCCATTGTTGGACACGAATCTCTATCCCACGCTGGAAGACCGCCTGGCCGTGCATTGGGCTTGGTATACCAACATGGAGCCGGATATAATCTCGGAAATAACAACCTTGAGCGGTCATTCCAACCTGCTTGCCTATTATAATGTGGATGAACCGAACCTGATGAACGCCGAGGAGCGGATTGCCGTGGCGGAATGGTATTGGAATACCGTGACAAATATCGATATCTATCGTCCGCAAATGCTCCTGTATGCGCGGTCCATTCCCGCGGGCGACGATTGGACGCGCTGGGGACAGGTGTTGGGATACGATGTCTATCCCTGTCCGTTCATGGGCGGACTCTATAACGATCCCGGCCGCGGCACGGCTTATTACGCCTGGCAGTTGCGTGAACGTTGCCGGGCTGACCGGAAAGTCATGTGGTTTGTGCCAGTGGCCAATATGCTGGATCCCGCGCGTTCGCCGATCGGGATGGATCGGGCGCGCATGCTCTGTCAGGCGTATGCGGCGGTGATTTATGGCGCCAGGGGGTTGTTGTATTTCGCCCTGCCAAACGCGATTGGCGAGGATGCGTGGTATGCCCTGGAAACGATCAATTACCGCATGTCGCAAATGGCGCCGGCGCTGCTCAATGGCGATATCCCGCAAAACATCGGTTATACGCCGGACAATTTCAATCCCGCGGCGCAACAGTTTCCCATGGTCAATGCCGCGGTATTTAAATACCCTGACGGAAATTATCTGCTGTTGGCGGTCAATATATTGTCCAACGCCGTTGACACCACTTTTACGGTGGATGGAATCCTCAGTTGCACGCGCCTGTTCGATAATCCCGGCGCGCTGTCGCTGAATGGGGAATCGTTCGCGGAACAAATCGAAGCGTATGGCGTCCGCGCCTATACGCTCACGCTGGCGGCCGGCTCCGAGCCGGTGCAGGCGGGGGTGAGCATGACGGAACGGGCCGATTTGCCGGCGTCCGCCGTGGATATTGACGGCATTATCGCGCAAATGCACCAGGGCAAGAATTATTGTCCCAATCCCTGTTTCGACCGTCAATTCAACACGGGCATTCCCGACTTCTACCGGCCGTATTTCTGCCTGAGCGTTGACCCGCTTGCCGGGCAGGTCGGATCAACCTGGTATGTGGACGATGCGACCACCTGGAGCAATAATCCGTCCTTGTGCATGTATCGGTGTCCCTTGATCAGTTCCGAGCCGGAAACGCGCGGAACGTTCGGTTCAGTTTACCCGGCGGCGAGCGGAGAAATGACGTTTTCTTTCTATGCGTTGGGCGGTCAGGCTGGCGACAGAATCTGGGTGCGGCTGAACGTGTCCGGCGATTGGACCGCGCCGGTCTATCAAGCCGCCACGTTCACGCTTGCTACCAATGCCTGGCAACGCTGCCAGATGACTTTTAATATGGAAACCAACGCGGCCAACAAGGGCGCGCGGGAGCTGTTGATGTGTCCGGCTTCCTTCGATGATACGGTCTGGGTCAGCGGCTTGCAATTGGAATTGGGCGATAGCGCCACGGCTTTCCAGGATGACTCCGATTAAGGCGGTGCACGGGGATTGATTCCTGCGGGATGGGTATAAGGAAAATCATGAATCGTTTAAATCAGGCGCAGGCGGATTGGGTTCGGCGGACATTGGACGGGCTGACATTGGAGCAGAAAATCGGGCAATTGGTGTGCGAGCGCGATAATTTTCTGCTGAAGCAGCCGGACCTGGCCGGGTGGCTGAAAAAATATCCCGTCGGCAGCGTGTTTGTCGGCGCGGAAATCATCCAGACCGACTTGGATCATACGGCCAAAATCCGCGACAGCGTCACGGCGGTCAATGCGGCCGCGCGCACGCCGGTGCTGTTTTGCGGCGACTTCGAACACGGCGTCGGTTCGGAAGTCAGCGGCCTGACCCGGCTGCCTGACTTGATGGCGCTGGGCGCCGCCGACGACGCGCGCCTGGCGCGGGAATATGGCGCGGTCATCGCGCGCGAGGGTTTGAGCCTGGGAGTGCGCTGGTCGTTTTCCCCGGTGGCGGATTTGAACCAGGAAATCAACAGTTGGGTGGTCAACCAGCGGGCGGCGGGGGATGAGCCGGGGCGGGCGGTAAAAATGCTCAAGGCCCTGGTGGCCGGGATGCAGGCCGGCGGCATGGCCGCCTGTATCAAGCATTTTCCCGGCGACGGCACGGATGACCGCAACCAGCATGTGGTGACTTCGCTGCAGATGCTGCCGCTGAAAGACTGGGAACGGCAGCATGGCCGGGTGTTTCAGGAGTTGATTGACGCCGGCGCGCTTTCCGTGATGGTCGGCCACATCGGTTTCCCGGCGGTGGAGGGCCCGGACAAAAAAACCGGCCGGTACCGGCCGGCGACCGCCAGCCGCCGGATCATGACCGATCTGCTGCGCCGGAAAATGGGATTTGAAGGCATCATAGTCACCGATGCCCTGACCATGTGCGGATTCTGCAGTTGGGCGCCCTACGAACAGCGCCTGCTGGATTGCTTCAATGGCGGCACGGATGTGTTTCTGTGGCCGGACACGCCGCAGTTTTTCACCCTCATGCGACAGGCGCTGAAAGATGGGCGGGCGTCCGTAAAACGGCTGAACGAATCGGCGCGGCGCGTGTTGGAATTCAAGGCGCGCCTGGGATTGCATGCCGCGGCGCCGGCCGCGGCGCCGCTGCCGGCAGAACTGCGCGCACAACATCGGGCATTTGCGCGCGCGGTAGCGGAGCGTTCGCTGACGCTGCTGCGCAACCGCCGGCAATTGCTGCCGTTGAAATTGCGCCGGGGGGCGCGGGTGCTGGCGCTGGTGGCGCAGAACGTGCCGTCCGACCTGGGGCGATTTGCGCCGTTGTGCGCGGAGTTCAAAAAGCGCGGCGCCCTGGTCACGCTGGCGTCCGCCGATGATTTCCGGGATTACCGGGATGACCTGGATAAATTTGCGGTGGTGCTGCTGGCCGGCAATGTGGGCACCTTGAATGCCGGCGGCTGCATTCGCCTGGTGGGCAAGGCCGGCGGCATGCTGTGGCCGCTGATGGCGCGCGGCGAATCGAAATTGATCGGCGTGTCGTTCGGCAATCCGTACTTTTTGCGCGAAATCGCCTCAATCGACACCTACGTCAACGCTTACTCCAACTGCGACGAATCCCAGCGCGCGGTGGTGGCCGCCCTGTTTGGCGAAATTCCTTTCACGGGCCGCTCCCCGGTGGCTTGTCCGTTTGTCTTCCGGGCCGGGGCTGGGGCGGGAAAGATTTTATTCCCATAGAAAACGGGTGATATATGACTTCCAAAGAACGTTTTTTAATGACGCTGGCGCATACGCAACCCGACCGGCCGCCGACGGGCGAGTGGGAGTTTGGGCGCGAGATTGTGGCGCCCATCCTGGGCCAAACCACTTACCGGCATGAATGGGCGGTAAAACACGCGTTGTGGGCAGGCCGGCGCGACCAGGTGATCAGCGACTGGAAAAAAGGCCTGGTCAAACTGACCGAGGTTTATAAATGGGATGCGGTGTTGGTGCACAATGTCATCGGCCGCGATACCCCGGTTGAACAACCCGAACCGCTGGGCGACAATCGTTGGCGGCTGGGCAACGGCAATATCATCCAATATTCGCCGGAAACCGACGCCTTTTTCATCGTCGAAAAACCGGCCAATCCGCCCCCGCCGCCCGCGGCCAAGCCGGCGCCCGCATCCGTATCCGCGGCGCCGACGGACTCCGAGTTGGAAGTGGTGCGGCACGTGGTGCGCGAACTGGGTAAAACGCATTTTATTCTCAGCGCGCCGCTGCTGGGGCATCCGGGTGTCCATTACGATGATGTCACCCGCAGCGAGGTGGAAAACTGGGTCAAGGTGTTTGAGGATCCGGAAGCGGCGGGCGAACGCCGCCTGAAAAATGCCACTTCACCCAACATGCGGCTGGGGATTGAAATTGCCAGGCGGGAGGGGGTGGATGCCATTGCCACGGGTTGCGATTACGGCTGCAGCACGGGGCCGTTCATTCCGCCGGCGATGTTCCATGTCGCGGTGTTTCCGGGATTGAAGGCGTTTTGCGACCTGGTTCACGGGCATGGCATGTCGGTGATCCACCACGCCTGCGGCAAGAATGCGCCGCTGCTGGACCAGATGATCGAGGCGGGGGTGGACGTCTGGCAGTCCATCCAGCCGGAAAACGACCTGATCGCCTTGAAAAAACGTTATGGCAAAAACATCGTTTTCTGGGGCGGGATGCCGGCGGGGTTGCTGGTCAACGGCGCGCCGGAGCAGGTGCGGGAAGCCGGGCGGCAGGTGCTGCGGGAATGCGCGCCGGG
>CAZYXU010000124.1:0-11221 GCA_964650945.1 uncultured Verrucomicrobiota bacterium
GCCGGTATGACGGGCCTGATGCTGAAAAGGGCGGAACATTTACAGAGGTGGCTGCTGGTCGAGTGGAAAAATTTGAATATTCCGAGCCGGACGGACGGCTCACCGGGACGGTTCGCCCCACCAAGACGGCCGTGCCGCATCGTGGCGCCGGCGCGCTTGCCGGCGAAATCAATGCCGCGCGTTTGCCGCGCGGGATTTATGTGTTCACCAGCCGGTTGCAGGTTAATGGAAAAATCATCGAGGAACGCGAGCCGGAGGCGATGGTGGTGGCGGGCCGGACGCCGATGGAAAAAGTCGCCGGCGACAAGCTGGAGCAGGGGATGGATTTGACGCTCGAAAAGACGATTGATTTCACCGATCCGGCCGATCCGCATCCGTCGTTCGAGACGGACCACCAGGGGCCGATTCCGGCGGTGAAATGGGGGACGAATTATTACCATACGGTGGCGCCGGCGTTGATTGTCGAACGCAACGGATTGAAATACCGGGAGACGCGCCCGGTGACGCGGGCGCAGTTTTCCTATCAGGTGGAGTTTGCGCATCCGGGGGACTGGTACCTGCTGGTGCTGGAATATCCGGACGACGCCGAGCGCTGGATCGGCGTGTCCTGCAACGCCGACCGGGTTCCGGAACACCTGAGGCGGGCGAAACCGGAAGAGCGTTACAGCGCTTGTTCCAAATGCGGGCCGGGGATCTGGACGGGCGGGAAGTATCCCAACACCGGCAGGATGCTGGAGATGAAATGGATTTACCGGCCGGACCCGGGGGGGCATGCGATCAACGTGATGTCGTTGATGAAGAATACGGCGGCGGCGGCGGCGCGCCTGCGGATTTACCATGTGGCCGGGCGGCTGCCGGAACTGGATGCCGGCGGCCTGCCGGCGAAGGAACAGCGCCGGTTCGGGATGGTGACCGAGCGGACATTTCCATGGGAAAACGGAATATATAACCTGTTCAGTTCTTTTGAAAATCAGCATGTCAATATCAGCGGCAGCCGGGGCGCTGGTCAATACACCAATAATGTTGTGATTGACTGGTGCGAGCATTTGCGTCTGCTTGAGGATGCGGCGAGTCATTACGCCGAATACATGCGGTTCGCCGGACAGAATCTCCACACGATGGGCTGTTTCCAGTATGACGACGGGAACACGGCGTCGCAATACGTCACCGGCGACCCGCGCATCCACGACAGCTCGGAAAACATGCTCGCGCGCGTGCTGGCGGCCAACGGCCTGCTGTTTTATGCGTCGGTGGAATTCATCTGCACGGAACGCCTGGGGCGCCAGGAGCTTGACCCGGCCTGGTATTTTGCCGACCGCGCCGGCAATCGCGCCATAAATTTATGGGCGGGCAAGCCGCTGAACCTGAACTTCCTGCATCCGGCCGTGGAGGCGGAGATGCTGGAAGTGGCGCGGCAACTGGCGCAGGGATTCAAAGATCAGCCGAACTTCCTGGGGATCAATTGGACGACTTATTTTTCAGGATTCTGGATTCCCAGTTACCGGAATTATGTTTATCCTTACAATGATGAAGTTGATCCGCTGGAGACCGGGTATGATGATTTGACCGTAGCCTTGTTCGAACAAGACACCGGGATCACGATTCCAGTGAGCGGTGATCAGTCATCAGTGAACAGTGATCAGAGACCGGAGAGCAGTGATATATACGAACAACGCTACCAGTTCCTGACCTCCGACAAATCGAAATCGGAATGGCTGGCATGGCGTTCGCGAAAAATGGCGGAATTCTTTGCGAAAGTCAACAAGACCATAAATAATGTCCGACCGGGGCTGGAAACGGTAGCCGGTTGTTACTTGAATTCGGAGCATATCAACGAATGGCATAAACGCCGGATGGCGGTGGCGAACTACCTGGATATGTTCGGCTGGAATCCGGCTGCGTTCCGGCCCCATGACCAGGTCTGGATGATGCCCTGGTTGCCGCTGGCTGGCCGTTACCAGCCGGCAGTAAAAACTGAAAACTACGCCATGTCATGGCAGTGGAATAAAGACCCGGAATTTTTCAGCCTGTTTGCCGGCCTGGACCGGCGGGCGATCATGCTCTGCGCCGGGTGGATTGAGGAGGAACGGGTGGCGGCAAATTATCCCTATCGGGAAGGCTGGCCGCGCCCCTACCAGCAGACGATGATGGCGCAGCAGCGCGTGGAAATGGCGCAGGAGCCATATACCCAGGCCATGATCGGCATGGACCCGCAGATGATCATGATGGGTTTTACGGATCAGACGCCCTACATTGGCGTGGAAGAAATGCAGCGCAAGTTCGCGCGCGTGCTCCGGCGCCTGCCGTGGGGCAGGTTCGAGCCGGTGCTGGATACGGGGTTCGACTCCAACCTCGCCATCCGCGCGTTGCGCGCGGGCGATGATTATCTTTTCTACGTTGCCAACCCCGGCTACTGGCCGATCAGCGGAACGTTGACGATAGAAGGCGCCACGCAAGTGCATGATTTGGTCTCCGGCAAAGCGGTCGTGCTGAAAGGTGGCATGATTGAAGTGGCGCTGGAGCCGTTTGGCATTGCCGCATTTCGTGCGGTGGTCGGTTCTTCCTCTGATCACCGCTCACTGCTCACTGATCACCGATCACTGATCACTGATTGGAAGACCGACCCGGTGGCGGAACCGGACCTGGCGCATCTGCGGAACATCTTGCGCCAGGCGCGGGATGCGGCGGCCCGGCCGGGCAATGTCGCTGGTTTCCTGGGCTCGGCGGATTATGCGGTCTTGACCAATACAGTGGCGAAAGCTGAACAAGCAATGGTTGACGGCCGTTATGCCGCGGCCTGGGCGGCGTTGACGGATGCCCCGTTCTGGATTTTGTTATTCGATAAAATGCCGCGCATGCCGGCGGACTTGCTGGATGCGCTCGAGTTGCGCGTCGTGCATATCGGCGGCGGGTATGTGCCGGCGGTTGACGGGGTATTGGATGACCGGATTTGGAAGTCAACCTACGCGGACTTAACGGGGCCGTTTATCGGGCAAAATGGCGAATATTTGCCGGTGCGCACCTTCGCGCGTATCGGCAAGCCGGGGTCTGAATTATGCATCGCCTTTGAATGCCATGATCCCGAACCGCAAAATATCCGGGCGGCGGCCGCCGCCGATGATCCGGAGGCGTTTTGGCGCGCCGCGGATGACATGGTGGCTGTCACCATCATGCCGGACGAGCAGCATGGTTACCAATTTGCTGTCAATGCCGCCGGTGTCAAAGCCGTCCGGCGCATCGGCGAAACGACGGACAAGGCCTTCGCGCCGGAATGGCAGGCGGCGGTTAAACGGTCCGCTTGGGGATGGACGGCGGAAATCCTGATTGATCCCCGTCGGGCTTTCGGGGGAATCATGCGGGTCAACGAGGCCTGGAAAATCAATTTCCACCGTCGGTTCCGATCGCCCCAGGTTGCGCCGGCATCCTGGTCATATACACCTGATTGGGAGTCAACCGCGCGGCTGGGCGTTGTGCGGATTGCACCTTATCAGTATTGATAATATTCAAGGAGAAAGCAAAATGTTGAAGCAACACGCGGGGTTGATGTTGGCCGGTTGGGCATTGGCGGTAGGCGGGTCGGCGGCGCCTTTGGCGGAGGCGACTTATGCGAAATATTTCGACCGGGCGGGCGCCCTGTTACCCGGTCTGACCGTGGTCGAGCGCGATTTGACCAGGAATTATGCCAAGGAATTGCCGGATGGCAAGCATTACGGCGACCAGGTCCAACGGGAAATGATGCAAGCAGGAACATGGACGATTTCCGGCGGTCGTCAAGTCGAGTGCGCGGACGGCATTGCCGCGGAAGCATCGGGCGACATCGTGGAATTCACATGGAAAATCACGAGCCCGCGTGCGCATCCCGAGTTCCTCATGCAATTCAAGTTTGCCGTTGATACGCCGGCGCCCCTGCAGATGCAATTTCATGTGGGCGGCGACGACCGGTTCAATAAACTCGGCAATATGGTGGAAATCAACCCGGCGGCGGCCAAGCCCCTGGATTTGCGCATTCCCCCGCCGAGCCGGCGCGATGCCGCGCGCAGCTTTGGCGGCGTCAAATTGGTGTTTACTGGCCCGGAATTGGCCGGCCGGAAAATTACGCTCAAGCATCCCCGCTTGATTTCGGAGTTCCATGAGGGGTTTTTCCGGCATGCCGTCGAAATTCCAGCGGGTGAAATCTGGGAGGCGGTGGCCGAAGTGGGAGATTTCACCACGTTGTATGTCAACGGCCGGCGCGTTGATGATGCGAGTATTATCATGCCGCGGCCGGTGAAGGCTGGCCCGAAAATGTACGGCTCCCGGCGCGTGGATTTGAAAAAACATCTCCAGCCGGGCCGGAATGTCCTGGGATTGCACGTGCAACGCGCCGGGGGTGTACCGTCAGCCTACTTGCGCGGGTCGGCGGTCATGGCGTCCGGCGAACGCATCCTGCTCGACAGCGGCACGAACTGGGTCTGGAACCGCGCGGCGCCGGACAACTGGTTCGCCCCGGATTATGACGACGCCGGCTGGCTGAAAATTTTCAGCCATGCCGACATGCCGCGAGAGCTGGGGATCAACTATTCATACCGGGGTCCCGAAGCCGTGTCCAGCCAAGCCAGCAATTTCGGGTTTTCCTACCGTCCGCGCGGCAGTCTGCCATGCCATGACGGCTTCATCAAACTGCGCAATCCGTCGGACAAGAAGTTCTTTTTCAATGAAAACAACCCGTTCCGGCTGGAAGTCATGCTTCCGCCGGGATTCCGGGATAAAAAGCCGGAATTGGCCTGGGAAATCAGCCGGTATGACGGGCCTGGCGCTGAAAAGGGCGGAACATTTACAGAGGTGGCTGCCGGGCGAGTGGAAAAATTTGAATATTCCGAGCCGTCCGGACAGCTCACCGGGACGGTTCGCCCCACCAATGCGGCCGTGCCGAATCGTAGCGCCGGCTCGTTCGCCGGCGAAATCAATGCCGCGCGTCTGCCGCGCGGGATTTATGTGTTCACCAGCCGGTTGCAAATCAACGGCGCGGTCATTGAGGAACGCGAGCCGGAGGCGATGGTGATGACGGGCAAGGTCAAGATGCCGCCAAGCGCCGGCGACAAGCTGGAGCAGGGGATGGATTTAAAGCTGGAGCAGACGATTGATTTCACCGATCCGGCCGATCCGCATCCATCGTTCGAGACGGACCACCAGGGGCCGATTCCGGCGGTGAAATGGGGGACGAATTATTACCATACGGTGGCGCCGGCGTTGATTGTCGAACGCAACGGATTGAAATACCGGGAGACGCGCCCGGTGACGCGGGCGCAGTTTTCCTATCAGGTGGAGTTTGCGCATCCGGGGGACTGGTACCTGCTGGTGCTGGAATATCCGGACGACGCCGAGCGCTGGATCGGCGTGTCCTGCAACGCCGACCGGGTTCCGGAACACCTGAGGCGGGCGAAACCGGAAGAGCGTTACAGCGCTTGTTCCAAATGCGGGCCGGGGATCTGGACGGGCGGGAAGTATCCCAACACCGGCAGGATGCTGGAGATGAAATGGATTTACCGGCCGGACCCGGGGGGGCATGCGATCAACGTGATGTCGTTGATGAAGAATACGGCGGCGGCGGCGGCGCGGCTGCGGATTTACCATGTGGCCGGGCGGCTGCCGGAACTGGATGCCGGCGGCTTGCCGGCGCAGGAACAGCGCCGGTTCGGGATGGTGACCGAACGCACCTACCCGTGGGAAAACGGCATATATAACCTGTTCAGCTCTTTTGAAAATCGGCATGTCAATATCAGCGGCAGCCGGGGCGCGGGTCAATACACCAATAATGTTGTGGTTGACTGGTGCGAGCATTTGCGCCTGATGGAGGATGCGGCGAGCCATTACGCCGAATACATGCGGTTTGCCGGACAGAATCTCCACACGATGGGCTGTTTCCAGTATGACGACGGGAACACGGCGTCGCAATACGTCACCGGCGACCCGCGCATCCACGACAGCTCGGAAAACATGCTCGCGCGCGTGCTGGCGGCCAACGGCCTGCTGTTTTATGCGTCGGTGGAATTCATCTGCACGGAACGCCTGGGGCGCCAGGAGCTTGACCCGGCCTGGTATTTTGCCGACCGCGCCGGCAATCGCGCCATAAATTTATGGGCGGGCAAGCCGCTGAACCTGAACTTCCTGCATCCGGCCGTGGAGGCGGAGATGCTGGAAGTGGCGCGGCAACTGGCGCAGGGCTTCAAAGATCAGCCGAATTTTCTCGGAATCAACTGGACGACGGTCTTCTCCGGCTTCATGATTCCCAGTTACCGGACGCATACATATCCGTATAATTACGAAGAGGACCCCTTGGGCAACGGGTATGACGACCTGACGGTCGGCTTGTTCGAAAAGGACACCGGGATCACGCTTCCAGTGAGCGGTGATCAGTCATCAGTGAACAGTGATCAGAGGCCGGAGAGCAGTGATATATACGAACAACGCTACCAGTTCCTGACATCCGAAAAAAACAAGCCGGCCTGGCTGGCCTGGCGGTCTCAAAAGATGGCCGAATTCTTCGCCAAGGTCAACCGGGTGATCAGCGAGGTCCGGCCGGGGTTGGAAACCGTGGCGGGCTGTTATATAGTCAAGGAAAACCTGGAGGAGTGGAAAAGCCGAGGGACAACCTTCTCGCAGCATCTGGACGCTTGGGGCTGGAATCCGACGGCGTTTCAAGACCGGGATGGCATCTGGCTGATGCCGTGGCTGCCGCTGGCGGCGCGCTACGCGCCGTCCTACCGCAGCGAAAAATATGCTTTTGGCTGGCAGGGGAACAAGGATCCGGACTTTTACCGCGCGTTTGCCGGCCTGGACCGGCGGGCGATCATGCTCCATGCCGGCTGGATCGAGGTGGAACGGGTGGCGGCAAATTATCCCTATCGGGAAGGATGGCCGCGCCCCTACCAGCAGACGATGATGGCGCAGCAGCGCGTGGAAATGGCGCAGGAGCCATATACCCAGGCCATGATCGGCATGGACCCGCAGATGATCATGATGGGTTTTACGGATCAGACGCCCTACATTGGCGTGGAAGAAATGCAGCGCAAGTTCGCGCGCGTGCTCCGGCGCCTGCCGTGGGGCAGGTTCGAGCCGGTGCTGGATACGGGGTTCGACTCCAACCTCGCCATCCGCGCGTTGCGCGCGGGCGATGATTATCTTTTCTACGTTGCCAACCCCGGCTACTGGCCGATCAGCGGAACGTTGACGATAGAAGGCGCCACGCAAGTGCATGATTTGGTCTCCGGCAAAGCGGTCGTGCTGAAAGGTGGCATGATTGAAGTGGCGCTGGAGCCGTTTGGCATTGCCGCATTTCGTGCGGTGGTCGGTTCTTCCTCTGATCACCGCTCACTGCTCACTGATCACCGATCACTGATCACTGATTGGAAGACCGACCCGGTGGCGGAACCGGATCTGGCGCATATGCGGAACATCTTACGCCAGGCGCGGGATGCGGCCGAAAACAAGGAAATGCCGGCATTCCTGGGTGAGGCGGATTATGGTATTTTAACCGGCGGGATCGCCGCCGCGGAACAGGCGCTTGCAGAAGGGCGTTATGCCGCGGCCTGGGCGGCATTGACGGAGGCCGATTTCTGGACTGTGCTCTTTCAGCAGACGCCGGAAATCAAGTTCGTCGCGGTTACCCGCCCGCGGGAATTGACGGCCCTGCGGGTGGCTGCGGAAGCTGCGCCGCGGACTGACGGGGCTCTGGACGAAGCAGTGTGGCGTACGGCAGCGGCCCGGCCGGCGGATGCGTTTGTGACGCGCGACAAGGAATATTCGGCTTTGCCGACCACGGTGCGCGCGGCGTGGTCGGGCAACCGGTTGTTCATCGCGGTGGAATGTCCGGATCCCGAACCGGATCAAATCCGGGGCACGACCGACCGGGAAGACGTCAAGAACACCATTTGGGCAAGCAAGGATGACCTGATTGCGCTGTTCATCATGCCGGCGGACCAGACGCCCGCGGATATCAATTACTACCAGTTGGCCGTCTCGGCCAATGGCGCGCAATTTGACCAGCACAACCGCATCCGCCAGGGGTTGCATACCCGCAATTACGAGTATGCCCCGGATTGGAAAGCCGTGACAGGAAGGAATGATAAAGGCTGGACGTTGGAGGTGGAGTTGGATACGGTGGAGGCATTTGGCGTGCCGTTGCGCGCGGGCGCGGAATGGAAATTGAACGTGCACCGGCAGTTTCGGTTTGATAAATTCCCGGTGTCGTCCTGGACGTTCAATCCCGGCGAATGGCATTCGTTACGGCACATGGGGAGCATGAAAATCGAATAAGGACTCTTTCGGAGTTATCGCTAACAATCAACCGGAGGGGAGCGTTATGAAATTGTGTCTGGCAGTTATTTTGGCTTGCAGCATGTTGATCCCGGCCGCCGTGTGCCCGGGCGCCGCCACATGGTATGTGGCCACCAACGGCACGGATGGCGCGACGCCGCCGTGGGGTGAAAGCTGGGATTACCCGTTTGCGACGCTCAGCAACGCCGCCGCCCAGGCCAATGCCGCCGCCGGCAGCGTCGTGCTGCTCTCCAACGGAGTTTATAACATCACCAATGAGATTGTCCTCACCAACGGCGCCATCTGCCGGGGGTGGAGCGGCGATCCCCGCGATGTGGTGGTGGACGGCTGCAGCACCAGCCGCGGATTTTTTATCAAAGACTCGGCCGTGGCGGCGTTGAGCGTCACCAACTGCAAGCCGTCCAACCGCTACGGCGACGGCGGCGGCATTTATAGCGTCGGCTCCAGTATGATCTCCAACTGCGTCATTGACGGCAATTCCGGGCGTTATGGCGGTGGGGTGCGTGTAGATGCGACTGGGGTCGTGGCGGATTGCCGGATTGTCGGCAACTATGCCACCCAGCGCGCCGGCGGCGCTTATGTCACCGCCGCGCAGGTGCTGCGCTGCACGGTTCAAGGTAATTATCTTGCGGCCGGGGGGGATGGCGGCGGGGTTTATCTCAGCGGCACTTCCGTGCTCGATGGCTGCGACATTGCGAAGAATGCCGTTACCAACGGCGATGGCGGCGGCATCTATGACGGCAGTGTGTCGGTCATCGCCGGGTGCCAGATTGTCAGCAATACCGTGGCGGGAACCAATGACAACAAACAGGGCGGCGGATGTTTTGTCAAAAGCGCTTCCGTATATTCGAATTGCGTGATTGCGCATAACCGGCTGGATTTGAACGTGGGGACTTCTTACGGCGGCGGCGGTATCTGTGTTGGCTCCCTTGCTGCGCCGTTATTTTACAACTGCCTGGTTTACAGCAACCAGGCTAAATACGGCGCCGGCGCTTTCCTTAATCTGCGCACCCAGGCCGCCTGGCTGAATTGCACCATCGCCGGCAATACGGCTTCCAACAACGGCGGCGGTTTGTTTTTCCGGACCGGCACGGATACCGTGGCCAATTGCGTCGTTTATGACAACCTCGCCCTGGTGGGGGTCAGTTCAAATTATCACATCAGCAGCGGCGCGGTGCCGGTGTTTTCCAACTGCTGCGTCGCGCCGGCGCCCGCCGGCACGAATGACGGCGGCGGCAACACCATCGCCAGTCCGCTGTTTATAAACCCGGCCGCCGTCAGATTCCAACTACAGCCGGGTTCTCCCTGCATCAACGCCGGCACCAACGCGCCCTGGATGGACGGTGCGCGCGACCTGGACGGGCGGCAGCGACTTGACCGGTTCAGCGGCATCGTGGATATCGGCTGCTACGAACACGTCGCGCGGGGCGCCTTATTTACCTTGCATTAACGTATAAAGTGTATCGCGGATGTTGAAAATAAACCAAGCTTTTAGGGCATTGGCGCCGGCCTTGATGCTGGCGTGCAACTGTTCCGGCGATCCGGTCGCGGATGCCACCTATGAAAAATTCCTCGACCGGGCGGCCGCGCTGCTGCCGGGGCTGACGGTTGTCACGCAGGATTTAACCCGGGCGGATGCGTGGGAAATTACCGGCGGCCGCCGCGTGGAGGCGGCCGGCGGGATCGCGGCGGCGGTGCAGGCCGATTGCGTCGAATTCACCTGGCGGGGGAGTTTGCCCCATGCGCGAAATCAGCCGATTGCGCTGGAGTTGGTGGTTGCGGCGGATGCGCCGGCGCGGGTGATGTTTTACGTTGACTGCGGCGGGCGCTTCGACCGGATGGGCGATTGGAGGCCCATTGCCGCGGGGCGGGATGAAAAAATCAGCGCGCCAATTTATACGCCGCCGCGCCGGCGTTACGGCGATCCGGACGCGGGGAAATTCGGCGGCTTCAAACTGGCGGTTGCCGGCAGCAATTTGTCCGGCCGGACGGTTACGCTGAAGCAGGCGTGTTTCAAGGCGGAATATTACGAGGGCTGCTTCCGGCATACGGTTGCAATCCCCGCCGGTGCGATCTGGGAGGCGGTCGCCGAAGTCGGATCGCCGGTTACCCTGTATGTCAACGGCCAACTGGTGGAAGATGCGACCGTCATCCTGCCCCGTCCCAGCAAGCGGAATCAAAGCACTTCCCGCCGGGTGCCGCTCAAACCGTATCTGCAAAACGGGCGGAACGTGTTGGGTATGCAGGTTATATCCAGGAAAGGCGCCCCCCCGGCCTACCTGCGCGGATCGGTAGTCATGGAATCCGGCGAACGCATCCTCTTAGACAGCGGCGCCAACTGGGTCTGGAATCCCGCGCCGCCGCCGGGATGGTTCGACCCGGAATTTGACGATGCCGCCTGGGACCGGCTGGCGCAAATTGAAGATCTGCCGCGCGCCGTCGGCCGCGGCTATGATTACCGGGGAACCAGCGGAGTGGCCTGTCCCGCCACCGGCATGGGCCTGAAATACCGCCCCCGGGGCGACCGGCCGTGTTATGACGGCCTCATCAAACTGCGCAATCCGGGTGACAACAAGCTGTATTTCAATGAAAACCACCCGTTCCGGCTGGAAGTCATGCTTCCGCCGGGATTCCGGGATAAAAAGCCGGAATTGGCCTGGGAAATCAGCCGGTATGACGGGCCTGATGCTGAAAAGGGCGGAACATTTACAGAGGTGGCTGCTGGTCGAGTGGAAAAATTTGAATATTCCGAGCCGGACGGACGGCTCACCGGGACGGTTCGCCCCACCAAGACGGCCGTGCCGCATCGTGGCGCCGGCGCGCTTGCCGGCGAAATCAATGCCGCGCGTTTGCCGCGCGGGATTTATGTGTTCACCAGCCGGTTGCAGGTTAATGGAAAAATCAT
>CAZYXU010000125.1:0-11135 GCA_964650945.1 uncultured Verrucomicrobiota bacterium
AACCGGAACTGTGTTTTCCGATCCGATGCTTGAAATCCGCGGTTTTCCTTTAGCCTACAGCCTTCAGCCTACAGTCTGAGCATCCTGTGGGATGCTAATGTTTTAACAACTCCACCTACAAATTTGTCTTACACCCGCAGATCGAGCATCGCAGAGCAATAGTGGCGCAAACAACTCTTGTCCGCCCCGGCCATATGCAGGCGGTCCAGTTCCCGCCAGGCCCGGTTCAGGGCCAGGTTGGCGGCGCGCCGCGCCGCCTGGGCCGCTCCCGCCCGCGCCAGCAGTTCGCGCAGGCGCGCCGCATCCGCGGCAGCGGGCGGCTGCCGGCGGCATAGGCGCCGGAGTTCCATCCCGGCCGGCCGGGGCAAAATCCGCAAGGCCGTCTGCATGGGAAACAGCAGGATGGTTTCCGCCGGATCCGCCGGCGGCGGCGCCGCGCCTGACAGCAGCGCATCCAGGTCGGCCAGGTCGTCGGCGATTTGATAGGCCCGGCCGACATGCCGGCCGAACCGTTCCAGGCGGGCCAGTTCGCCGGCGCCTGCGCCGGCCAGGACCGCCCCAGCCTGCAAGGGGCAAACGAAGGAATACATGCCGGTCTTGGCGTCGTAGAGCGCCATAAGTTCCGCCGGGGTCAGACAATCCCCGCGCGTACGGCGGATTAATTCCTCCATGGCGCCGCTCCCGGTGCGCACCGCCGCCCCCACGATCAGGCGCAGGGCGCGCAGGACTTGCTCCGCCGGCAAATCCATGGCAAGGAAAACATCCACGGCAAAAGCGAACATCACATCGCCGGCCAGCATTGCCAGGTCGGCGCCGGGGCCGCCGGGTTCCGGGTCCAGCGCAAAACGCCGCGCCAGGCGGATGGTCAAACTTGGCCCGCCATGGCGCCGGGCGCTCCGATCCACAAGATCGTCATGGATCAGGGCGAAGGTATGGAGCAACTCGATGGCCGCCGCGCCGCGCCAGATGCCGGGGTGTTGACGTCCCCGGTATCCCTGGTAGGCCAGCAGGAAGAGCATGGGCCGCAACCGCTTGCCGCCGCGCTGGAGCGCGGCGAGTTCCCGGCAAACCGCCCCGATCATGGCGCGCGGCCCGGCGGTCCGGCGCAGCCGCTGCATGGCCGCACTGAGCGCGGTTTCAATGCCCCGGCGGAGGGCCGGCGCGGGCGCCGGGGTGACGCAATCCTGATGGCGCGGGTTGGGTTTCATCATGGATTGGCGAAGATGCGTAAAATTACCAGGAGCGTTCCCAGGATCAAGGCCACGCTGGCATAAGTTGCGATGGTCGCGGCGTTGGCCGGCGCGAGGCTGGCCGGCCGGTCGTAGTCGCGCAGCGCGCGCCGGATGCCGAACAGCGCCAGGGCGCCGGGCAGCAATGCCAGCAGCAGCGGCGGCGGCAGCCAGCCGGCAGCCACCCCGGCCATCAACGCCGGCATCCAGGCCAGCATCAACCCGGCATACACCCGGACCGCGCGGCGCCGGCCCAGCCGGACGACCCAATTGCGCTTCCCGCTTTGCCGGTCGGCGGCGTAGTCCTGGAACTGGTTGATGAACAAAACGGCCATAATTAACAAGGCCAACGGCAGCGCAAGCACGCAGGCCCGGGCCGACAGCGCGCGTGTCTGCACATAAAAGGCGCCCAGCACCGGCAGGATGCCGAAGAGCAGCCCCACCAGCGCCTCGCCCCATCCGCGGCCGGTCAGATTCAGCCCGGGCGCGCTGTAGGCCAGTCCACCCGCCGCCGCCATCAGTCCCAGGCCCAAAACCAATGGCCCGGCCAGCGCCGCCAGGTAAACGCCGATGGCGCAGCCGGTTGCGATCAGACTGACGGCGAGCATCAGCGTCTGGCAGGGCAGGATCAGCCCAGCCTGAATCAGCCGGCTGCCGCCCGTAAAAGGCCGGACGAAATCGGTATTGCAGGCATCGTTGCCGCTGCGGGCATCGCAGTAATCGTTGAATACATTCGCGCCGGCATGCAGCGCGGCGACACCCGCCAGGCACCACAGGAACAGCGGCCAATACCATTGGCCCGTCTGGTGGAATGCCAGGGCCGTGCCCACGTAGACCGGCAACAGCGACGCCGGCAGAAATTCCGCCCGCAATTCGCGCAACAGAATCCCTGCCTGCCCAGGCTTCCAACCCTGCTTACATGCCGGCGGCGGGTGGCGCAGGCCTGCTGCCGGTCGCCGCGCTCCAACCATACCCGGCGCCAGGTTGTCAGTCTGCGTCGGCGCCATGTCAGGATTCTTTCCGGCTGCCGGACAGCCGGCGCCATGGCAAGGTCCAAACGTCGCCAGCTTGCATGTTCAAGGCAGCCGCGACCATCAGGATATACAAAAAGATGTTGCCAACGGTTCCTTGCTGTTTCAAAAGCATCTGGCCGAAGGCCAGCGATAGCAAGGTGAGGCCCGTGACAAACAGCGCCAGGCGCGGAAGAACCCCCAGGATCAGCATACCCCCTATCACAACCTCCACAAAGGGCAAAGCATAGCCATAAGCCGACACCAAGCCCGCCGGCAGCCAGGTGGCCTGAAAGGCGGGCGCCAGGTATCCTTGGACGAATCCAGCGAGATTGGCGATTTTACCAATGCCGCTCACGAAAAAAAGCAATCCCAGCGCCCAGCGGATGAGGGCCGGCGCCATACACTGCGGTTCCCAACACGATTTTTCCGTCATGGCTGTTCTCCTTGTTTTTGGTTGCCCGAATTTTGCATGAAAACTGGCATTACCGGTTGCGTATTTTGGCCGCAACACGTTCGGCCTGCCGCAGGAACGACGCCTCCGCGGCCGGCGTATGGAAAGAGGTGTTCAGGTTGTATAACTCATAAATCCGGATACGGGTAATCCCGCAAAACCGTAAAACAACCTGTTCAAGCGCCGCCGGCTTGTTGCCAAAGATGCGCCGGCCGGCCGGCGGCCCGCCATATGTGCGGAAGATATACGCGCGTTTACCCCGCAAAAGTCCCAGGGCGGCATAGGGCTGGACCAGATAACGGAAACCCGGAAAAAACGACACCAAGGCGCCCAGAAAATTAAGGAGGCGCCCGGTCCGGCGAAACCGGTAGGCGAATCCGGCGGTAAACACCCGGTCCAAAAATCCCTTCAGCATGGCCGGCATGGTGTACCACCAGACCGGATAAATGAAAATCAGGTTTTTGGCTTTCTCGACCTTCTGCTGCAAAGCCTGCACGTCCGGCGTCATGGTCTTATCCCGGGTGATGAAAGCGCTTGTGTATTCCGCCGCCATCAGCGCGGGCGCGAACCCATCGCGGTACAGGTCCAGCACTTCATGGGCAACGCCCGCCGACGTCAGTCCCCGGATGACGGCCTCCCGGATACGATAATTATGTGACCCGTCATGCGGATGGCAATAGACGACCAGTGTATTCATAGGTAGCTTTGCCATCCAGCATACGCCTATGCCCGATAAATTTCAAGCGCGCATCCAGCATTCGCGGGCCATTACTGCGCCGGCGTATGCATCAGCGCCGCGATTTCCGCCGGGGTGGCGGCGGCGGCGCGGATGACCGCCTGCTCCACCGTCCCTTCAAAAGCGGCGCCGCCGCCGGAGAGTTGCCCGATCATCACCGGCACGGCATTGGCGCAGATTCGGCCGGCGGCGGGCTGCTGGTTGACCAGCACGCCGTCAATGTACAATTTGACCGATTTCCCATCATACACGCCGGCCAGGTGCCGGCGGCCGGCGGGCGGCACGCGGTTGGCGCGCGCCGAGAACACGCCGCGGTCGGTGTTGACGGTGAACGTCGGCCCGGGGATGGCGCCGCAGAGTCCGCCGTTATGGCCGTAATCCATGTATTTGAGAACAAATGCGCCGTCGTTGCCGACGGTGTCATACCGCAGCACGCGGCCGTGACCGGTGATTTTCGAGTCTTTATAATAGGTTTCGCCGTCATGCCAGGGCGCGAAATACAGGTAGCGGCCGTCCGAGGCGCCGGCATTGTAGCCGACGGTAAACAGGCCGTCTGTCCGGCTGGCATCTTTCCAGCGCCAGGCGGCAGGGCTGTCAAACGGCGCAGTGGTGTCATAGCGCACCGCCTGCCCGTGGATTTTGTGCGGAGCATCGGACACGCCCGTATGCTGCTCGTAGAATGGCACAAAATACAGGTAACGGCCGTCAAAAAAACCGCCGTCATACCCCGTCCATTGCGCGCCGCACACCCGCGTGACATCCACGGATTGCCAGGCGGATGCCGTCAGGAAATCGGACGCCGTATCGTAACGGACGACATTGCGGGTGTCATACCCGCCGAAATAGACATGCCGGCCGTCGAAAACCGGCCCGACGCACATTTTCAACCCGGCGGGTTTGAACCAAGTCCAGGCTCCCGGTTGGGTGAACGGCTGCCGGGTGTCAAACCGGACAATAAGTTCGCCGATCAGCGGCGCGAAATACATGTATTGGCCGTCAAAGCTGACGCCATCCAGGTCCACGCGGGTGTTTTCCAATCCCGGATGTTGCGACAGTTCATAAACCTCGTAACTGGCGCGGTCCGCAAAGGGCTTTTGCGTATCGTAGCGCAGCATTGGCGCCGGCCAGCCGCCGGCCCGTTTTTTGTCGGCATTGGTGCCGGGCGCAAAATAGACATAACGGCCGTCGAAGGCGCAACCCTGGTACGAATTATTCAAGCCGACATCGAAGGCTGACCAACTTTGGGCCTGATCGAAAGGCAGGCGCGTATCGTAGCGCAGCACGCGCGTATGGTAGGATTTGCCGTCCGTCCGCGGCGTGAAGTAGACAAACGTGCCGTCAAAAGTTGCGCCGTAATAGCCGCGCGTCGTCAAGCCGGAAGTTTGTTCCGCGTCATAAGCGCGCCACGCCTGGGGATGCTTGAACCCGGCGTGGGTGTCATAGCGCAGTACGACACCATGGCGGCGGGCGGTGTTATGCTGGGGCACGAAATACATATACCGGCCGTCAAAGACCGCGCCCAGGAAGCCGGTGGTATCGAGGCCATCGGTTTGGCCGGCGTCATAGGCGTCAAACGCATCGAAGTCGGCCCGCGGCGCCCATTTGGCCACAACCGGCTGCACGCGTTCCGCCCGGATGTGTCCCGGAACGACCCAGGCGGCCACGGTCAAAGCTTCCTCCAAGCGCAACTGGCCGGCGGCCGGCCAGGCTTGGCCGTTGTTCCCGTCAAGTTGGATCGGGCCAATTTTTACTGCCTGGATGTTATCCATTTTCTCCGCTCCTTTATCTTGTTGCCCCGTTACAGCCGCGCCCAACGCCACCCACGCGGTCATGACCGCCAGCCCAACCAATTGCCGTGATATTTTGCACTGATTTTGCATTTGCATATCCCCACATATATTTTGGATTGTGAATTGAGGATTGAGGATTGAAAAAGAATTGTAGATTTACGATTTTGGATTTTTTTAACAAATCAACCATCCAAAATCCGCAATTCCGCTTCATTCTATCCGTTCCGTAGCTGGGATTTTGAGGCACATCACCGAGCAATGCCCCCAGAAATCCACGCCGATATCCGGCGCCGGCTGGATAAACGCGCCATTCCAGACCATGAACAGCATCGCGCCCTTTTCATCCAGGGTAAAGGAATACGAGCCGGTGGCCAGGTAGCCATATTTAGCGTGATAATACGGATAAAGAAATGCCAACACCTTGCGGGTGCCGGTTTTAGTGTCGTATTGAATCACCGGGGAACCGTCCTTAAAGGACATGATGTTGTAATACAGATACCGGCCGGCGGGGCTGCGCGCGATGGTGGTGGTGCTGCGCCGGGTGCCGGCCGGCCCCGGCCAATTCAGGCCGCGCGGAACGATTTCCCGGCGCGCCGGGTCAAATGAAAACAGCGCCCCGGATTCCGTGGCGCCCCAAAAGAGGCCGTCCGGCCCGCGCTCGCGGGTATGCCCGCGCAGGCGGTCAAATGTGCCGGTCGCCGGATTGGACGGCATATGGCAATCGAGCAGGCTGAAACGCTTCGTGGCCTGATCATAACAGATCAGACGGCGTTGCGGATCGCCGGGATCGTCGTTGGAAGTGAAGACGCAACCGGAATCCGAATCCAGCATGATGGCGCGGTTGTTCCAGAGCATGCCGGCCGGCAGGCAGCCCGCCCATTCCGCGCGCTGCCGCTTGATGTCCCACGCCAGGAACTCGTTGCGAAAACTGACGGCATACAGCATGCCGCGCCGGGCGTCCACGCGGTGGAACGGCCAGGAAGTGCGCGGGAGCGGCGCGCCGTAATCCACAAACAGGTTGTCCGCCGGATCGTAACTGACGATATGGCCGCCATCATAGCCGGTGGCGTATTCGGCTTCCTCCGGTTCGGGGAACTTGGCCCAATAACTGCAAAACCAGATATGCGGCCGCGGCAAGTCCGGGCTTTGGTAGAAATCCAGCCAGCCGTGAATGATGCCATCGCCAAAATCCCTGGCGCCGCGCCCGACCGAGTGGTTATATTCGGCCAGGCATTTAACCTGGCGGGCCCGCGGATCGTAGGCCGCCAGGTAAAGATGCGCATCGCTGGCGCCGTGATCGGCCACCGCCGCATAAAAGATCTGCGCCGCCGGATCGTAAATTGTCTGGCAGTAATTCCCCCACCAGCCGGACCGGTACTGGTTGTGATAGACGCGGGGCCAGCGCGGCGCCGCGGGAATGATCGCAAAGTCAATTTCCGGCGCGGCGCGGGCCATGGTAAAATCACGCCCGGCGCCGGCGGCCAGATGCGCCGGGACCGTCAGCATATCCGGCGCGCAATCCGTGACCAGCCGCCCGGTATACAGCAGGTTATGCGCATCCAGGCTTTCCGCCACCGCCTTGCGCGAAAGGGCTTCCGGACAGGGCCGCTCCGGCGCCGCGGGCGGATTCTGGCCGGCAAACACCACCCCGAAATTCCCCACGCGCCCGCCCGGGCGCAGACCGGTTGCGTTTTGCACAGTTGGCGTCATCCGACATCCTCCGCCTGCCAGTCCCAGGGCCAGAACCAGGCAGGCAAGTTTTTGATCAAACCGCTTTTTCATGCTGACCTTCAACACTTTTTCTTCCTGGATCCCGCGCGGAATAATCTAACCTGCCTGCCGTCATCTGGCAAGGACACAATCCGGCAGATTTAGTGCACTATTCGGCACGGCCGGCATATTGCCGCGGCGGCATTTTGTAATGTTTTTTAAACATCCTGTGAAAATAATGCGGGCTGGAAAAGCCGGTCATTTCCGCGATTGCCGCGTTTTTATAGGGGGTCTTACCCAGCAGCCACAGCGCTTTTTCCAGGCGATAGCGCGCCAGGTAGGCATTGGGCGCCAGGCCGGTTTCACGCTTGAAATTGTGGCTCAGAAAACTGACGCTGACATGCGCGGCGGCGGCGATATCGCGCGCGGATATTTTCCGCATATAATGCGCGTGAATAAAATCAACCGCCCGGCGCATTTTTTCGCGCGCGGCGTCGCGGCCGCTACGCGCGGCAATCGGACCGGCCGGCGTCCGGGCGCCGCGCCAGATGCGCATGAACAAATCCGCCAGCCGGATTCGCAAACACAGATCGCGGCCAGACCGTGCCGCCGCGAACTCATCGATTAAAGCCCGGAACGCCTCCAGCAAGTCATCGCGGAAAGGGGCCGGCATGACCAGCGGCCAAGCCGGGCAGTCTGCCAGCCGGAAAGACACGCTGTAAACTTCAAACTCCGGCGCAGACGCGGGCGCCTCCGAGCTATGCCGCAGCCCGCCACGCACGAACAGGACCTGGCCGGCCGCCAGCGCCAGCGTGTTTCCGCCCACGCGCACCGCGGGGTTCCCCTGGTGGAGATAATCCAAGTGATGCAATCCGGTATGGGCATGCCCGGCGCCGAAAAAAGCGCCGGCATAGCGCATATGCAAGGCGCGCTCAATCTGCGCCGACGCGGCGATTTTGGCAATCATGGCGGGTGTTTGCATGCGGGCTCGCTTCCGGCCCGGTTATCGCCAGCGATGACGGTTCGGACCGGCAGATTTGACGGATGCAGTTTGCCAGATTTTGCGCGCGAGTCAAGCGGCGTCCATACCAAAGGCGGGTGTAAGACAAAATTGTTGATCAACACAGGATTTTTGTTGTTGCATTGGTTTTTCTTACAAAATTTGTATCAAAACCAATACATCCTTCATGTTTCCGGTCAATTCCGGTGGGGGTGCTCAAAGCACTCCCGCCGGAATTAGTGCGCCGCGTGTTGAATTCCGTTGCCCGAAGGGATTTGAAAAAGCAAGGCAAGTTTGGGGCGGATGCGGGCGCGCCGGGGGCGGGGCTAATCTCAAGATTGCCCCGCTCCCGGCAAACCCGCCCGTAGGGGCGCGCCGCGCGCCAGACGCCACAAAATCGCCGCCGCCTTTTTCAAACGGAATTCACCACGCACGTCACCAAACATAGTAACATCAAAGAATTTGTCTTACACCCGCCAAAGGCTTTCATAAGCGGGGTCAAATCGGGATGATTGTTGCCCTTACTCCTCGAACACCACGACCGTCCAGCCGCGCAACCGCGGAATGCAGGCCGTGGCATAGTTGCCGTCAATGGTGAAATCCAGGCGTTCCCGGGCGGGCGCCAGGTAAACCTGCCGGGGAACGCGCCCGTCCAGACGCAGGCTGACGGTCAGCCCGGTCAACTCCAGCGGCTCCTCGATCATGTTCACCCCCGCGCCGCGCGGCTCGGGCAGGTAGGCCAGCACATACACCATCCGCCGGCCGGGCTGGGCGGTCACGGTGATACGGGCAAACGACGGCGCTGCGAGCCGCACGGGCATGCCGACGGAAGCGCGCACCAGCGGCTCCGGCAGGAACCGCGCCAGCAGGTTGGCGACGATCTGGCGCATGGGCAAAGCCGCGCTGGAGTAATACGTCCGGAAGACCGGGTGGCTGGCATAGGCCACACGCCCCTTGAGCGTGATCGCGGGCCGGCCGGTGTCCGCGTCCGGCGGCGTGTAACGGTTCGCATGCCGGCCGTCCCATTCGTTGTTATAATAAGGCGCCACAATCGTCGCCAGCACTTCCGTGCCCGGCCGGGCCTTGACGGCCAGGCCGCGTTCATACAGGGTCACCGGCATGTCCGGCATGCCGTCGGCCAACTCCGGCTTGAAAGCGACATAGGCCGGATCGTACGGATCGGCGCCGGCATACTCCACGCCGAAATCGTCCATCACGAATTCTTTCCGCGCGGCATCCAACCCGGAATTCCCGGTGGCGATGATCGCGCCGCCGCGGGCCAGGTGTTTTTTCAAGCGCCCGGCGATTTCGGCATTGATGGCGATTTCGTCCGGCAGAATCAGCACCTGGTAGTTATCCCACGGCGCCGCCAGGCTGACATTATCAAACTGCATTTTCAGTTCGCATAAAATGCGGGTGGCGGCCTTGAGCGACATCAAGGCGGTTGCGTTTTGCTGTTCCCGGTCGCCGCCGCGCCATTTATATCCGGGATAGCAGCAGGATTGCATGATATTGGCCAGTTCCACCACCGGCACGGCGCCCGCGATCCACGGCTGCAGCGGCCGCAGGTTGTCGTAGACGGTCCGGTCCAACGCCATCACGGCGCGGTTCAGGTCGCCGCGCGGGTGCAGATGGTCGCCGATATTCGGCATCAGACCGTTGGCGATGCCGTAGATGCAGTCATACTCCACGCCGGCCGGCGCACGGACACCGCCGAAATCGCCCCAGGTTTTCTGGAACCGGCCGGTCATGTTCAACACCGGCTTACCCAGCGTGCGGAGATGGCGCGCCATCATGGGCAGCAATTCGTAGCCGCTGCCGCCCTGGGGCAGGCATTCGAGTTCCAGGTAATTGCCGAAATCCGCCTGGGCTTCATAATCCAGCCCGTTGAAATACAGCAGGAGGTCAGAATTGACGCCGCGCACGCCCGCGGACAGGCGGCGCCCCATGTTGACCATTTTATCGTAATTGAAATCATGGAGCTGCACCGGATCGTTCCAATCCACGCCGGCCGCCTTCATTTTTTCCATGCATTCCATGCCGATGCAAGGCTGTGTCTGGCAGCAGTCGAAGAAGAAGCCGTCCACCCCGTAAAGTTCCGCCACCTCGCGCGCCATGCCGGTCACATGCTCGGCATAACCGGTGTTGTAGCACATTTGGCGGCAATAGGCATTGTTGAACCGCTCGTCATACATGCGGCCATCGTCGCGCAAGACGGTCCAATCGCGCCGGCGATAGGCTTCCTCGTGGCTTAGCCCGAGATTGATATAGGCGGAAATTGCAATGCCCCGGGCGCGGCAAGCGCGGACCAGGTCGCCGAACAAATCGCGCTTCAGGGCCGGATGCGGAATGCCCAGTTTGGTGGGATAATAAGCCATGCCTTGATTGCAGCGCGCCGGAAAGACGATGAAGTCCACGCCGCAATCCCGAAGCCAACCGGTGAGGGCGTCCATATCGAAATTTTTACCCACGTCCGGGTTCGCCGGCATGGTATGAAAATCGAAAAACAACGATCTTTGGGGCAGATGCATTTTCCTCCTCAATTATCCTGGAATTCCGTGGCGGTCTCCCCGGCCTCCATTTGCAGGCCGTTGACCCAAACCCGGGTTCCCGCCGGGGGCGCCGGATAAATCTGTATCCAGTAAATCGGCCGGCCGTTAAAATCAGTCCACTGGGGGGCATAAGGTTGCAATTCGCCGGCGGCTTGGTAGCGCTTCCATTCAGCCGTCAACGGGAAGCGGGTATAGCGCCCTGCTTTGGCGAAAGGCAATTGCACAATAGCCGTATCCCCTTCTTTGGCGCCCTTGGCGTAGAAGGAAAACACCATTTTGCGCGGCTGGTCATTCGGGGCATCGGGGGGATAACAGATGCCGCATATTCCGCCGGATAGCTCGGGCTTGCTGTAGGCCATGCACAAGGACGAGTTGCCATTCCAAGGCGTTTGCGCGTCGAGATACCAGGAAGAGCCGGGTTTCCCGCGGTCCGGATCAAGGCCTTCGCTCCAGTTGGGAAGATAGAAGTCCGGCACGCCTTGATTATGCTGTTGTTTAAAACAGGGGTTGGGAACATGATTTTTGCCATGCATTGCCCGGCGGTAAACCCCGGCGACATCCACGCGCGGCGCGGCTTCCTCCGGCACGGCCGTCATCGAAACAGCCACGGCCACCGGCGCGGGCAGCCCCGCCGCCCCCTCCGCCGGACGCGGC
>CAZYXU010000126.1:0-3263 GCA_964650945.1 uncultured Verrucomicrobiota bacterium
CCGAAGAGATACGAAGTAAAGTTTTCGCGCGCGTCCATGGCCCACGGTCCGCCCCGCGGCGATTTGGGCAAGTCCGGGGCGGCATTGACGATTTGCTTCAGAATTTCCCGCATCTGCGTAAAGGGGCAGCCCATCACCGCCACCGCTGCTCCCGTCACGCCGAATTTCGGGTAACACTGGGCGGACAGGCGGGATTGCGGCCCGGGCAATTCATCCACCCGCGTCAGCGTGTTCAGGGCGACGGCGGCGGCGACCAAATCATCCGCCGCCGCGCCGGCGCAGAGCGGCACATCCAGAAAAACCAGGCGGTCAAAGGATTCATCCGTCACCGCCGCCACACGCAACACCAGATGATTTCCCAAACTTTCAACCGCCAGCCGGAGAGTAAAATCGTCGGGGAAATTGACGGTTAATTGCCCGCTCCGGTATTGAACGGCAACCGGCAATAATTCGCGGCCGGCGCGGACCAGCCGGCAGAAAGGGCGATTTTCATCCGCAGCCAGAATATTTTTACCGGACACCGCGCCGGTAAACGCGCGGGCGCAGCCGGCATCATCCATCTGCCAGGAAAATGTCTTGGTTTCCAATGTGATCATAGATCAGTCTGCTTCCCAGATTCCAGTTTAAAAAACTATCCAATTGAAATGTGCGTTAAAGAATATAATATATTGCCTGGTTTCCGGCAATTAACGAAATTAACCAAGTTGTTCGTATAATTAACATGGGCGCAAATCAGGTCAAACCGCTGACGTGGGGGCACATTAACATCGGCCACACTCCCCCGTTGACCCTGCTGTGCTGTGCACACCTGAAGTTGCAACCGCGGCAATGGCGCACGCCGAACGTGCATGTTCCCTATTGGCGGCTCTACTGGAATGACCGCCCGGGCGCGTTTCTACTCGCCGAAGACGGACACCGTCACCCCCTGGAGCCCGGCCGTTTTTCCCTGGTTGCGCCCAACACCACGCTTTCGCAGGAACTGGCGCAACCGGTGGAGCATTATTACACCCATTTCACCGTCGGCATGCCCTTCGCGCACATCCAGAACCATGTGTATCAATTCCCGGCGCCGCCATTGCTGCTGGAGGCCATGCACGGCGCATATCCCCGGCAAGGCGCGGACGCCGATCTTGACCGCCAGACGCGCCTCGCCGCCACGGCGTTGAATCTATGCTGGCATGCGCTCGCGACACTGCCGGAAACATGGCTGCCGCCGGAAGACTGCCTGCCGCCACGCCTGCAGGAATTGCTCAAGTGGTGGGAAGGCCTCGGCTGGCGTCCGACACCCAGTCGCGCGCTGGCCGCGCGCCTGGGCATGCATCCCTCCGCCTTCTGCCGCCATTTTCAGCATGCCATGGGCGCACCCCCGCAAACCTACGGGCAAATGCGCCGGATTGACCGGGCTTGCCTGCTGCTGCATTTTTCCACACTCAGCATCAAGCAGATCGCCGAAGACACAGGCTTTTGCGACCGCTATTATTTTTCCTACCGCTTCCGCAAGCTGCGCGGGATCAGCCCCGCCGCCTTCCGCCGGCAGTTCATCGCCGGCGCTCCCGGGCCTGAGAACCATGCATGACGCAGTCAGGAGCCAGGTCGGAGCGTGAAACAAATTTGTTGGTTGTATTGGATGGCGAGACTCCCGGCGAGCCGAACGATCGCGGCGTGTAACGCCGCTCCCACGAGAAGGAGTGTGTGGATGTGGGGGGTTAAATCCGCGTGTCGCGGCCGAACTGCGTGTCGCGCTGAAGCTTGGTGAAGGCTGGAAGCCTTCACTACAATCCAGCCCCGGGATGCCGCTACAGTCCGGAGATAAAACCGGCGGATAAATTTACTTGCTTTGCCGGGTGATTGCCCATATATTCACCCTCATATTTATGGTGCGCATGCGGCGCAGCCCGCCAACCGCGCCAATTAAACTCACACGGGAGCAACCGCCATGTCATTCATCACCTTGATCCTGATTCTCGCCGCTATCGCAGTCGTGGTGCTGGGTTCGATTTTCTTTTACTTCATCGGCGTCTATATCCGGGCCTTGATGTCCGGCGCCCATGTGTCGCTGGGATCGTTGATTGGCATGAAACTCCGGCGCGTGCCGCCGGCGATGATCGTTGACACCCGCATCCAACTGGCCAAGGCCGGATTGAACATTGAAACCGACCCCCTGGAAGCCCATTACCTGGCCGGCGGCGATGTCCGCAACGTAGTCAACGCCTTGATCGCCGCCGACAAAGCGGATATCTCCCTCACCTTCCAGCGCGCGGCCGCGATTGACCTGGCCGGGCGCGACGTTTTTGAAGCCGTGCGCACCAGCGTTTACCCCAAAGTCATTGACTGCCCGGATCCCGCCAAGAGCAGCACCGGGATGCTGGATGCCGTGGCCAAGGACGGCATCCGGCTGCTGGTAAAGGTGCGCGTCACCGTGCGCATGAATATCGAGAAAGTGGTCGGAGGCGCCACGGAGGAAACGATTATCGCCCGCGTCGGCCAGGGCATTGTCAGCGCCATCGGCTCGGCGCCTTCCTATAAAAACGTGCTGGAAAACCCCGATTTCATCAGCCGCAAGGTGCTGGAAAGCGGGCTGGACGCCCAGACCGCCTTCGAGATTGTCTCGATAGACATTGCCGACATCAGCGTCGCCGGCATAGCGGACGCCGCCAACGTCGGCGCGCTGCTGGAAACCGAACGGGCCGAAGCCGACAAGAAATTGCGCCAGGCCGAGGCGGAAGGCCGGCGCGCCATGGCCACCGCCGCCGAGCAGGAAATGCGCGCGCGGGTACAGGAGATGCAGGCCAAGGTGGTGGAAGCCCAGGCGGAAGTACCGCGCGCCCTCGCGCAAGCCCTGCGTGAAGGGAAGCTCGGGGTCATGGATTACCTGCGCATGCAGAACCTGATTGCCGACACCAGCATGCGGGAATCCATCTCCGGCGAAGACAAGCCCACGGCGGCCAAGGAAAACACCTGAGACGCTTTCAAAAGTCAGCTTTTGAAAACAGTATATTCAGTATCCAGTCCGAACACCGAACACTGAACACCATGTTCTGTCACATGCCCATAATCGTGCTGGCATCCTCGGTGGAAGGGGTCGTCTGGCTGTTGTTTGGCTTGATTTGGGTGGTGGTCCAGCTTGTCCAGCGCTCTGTCAAAAAAAGCCAGGGTCGGCCGGCGCCGCCGCCCATTCCCAGCCTGCCGGGCAATCCGGAAAATAACGACCTGGGAGATTTCCTGAAGGAAATGCTGGAAAGAGCGGCGCCGGAAATCGCGCC
>CAZYXU010000126.1:3363-11054 GCA_964650945.1 uncultured Verrucomicrobiota bacterium
CTGCAACTGGCGCAAGGCCTCGTAAAGGACGATGCCGGCGGCCGTGGCCAGGTTCAGCGAACGCACCCGGTCCGAGCGCAGCGGAATGGCCCGGACTCGACCCGGATATGCTGCCAGCAATTCCGCCGGCAAGCCCCGGCTTTCACTGCCAAACACCAGGGCATCGCCGGGCAAATACTTCACCGCCGTGTAAGATACCGGCCCGCCGGTGCTGAGGAAGTGGCAGCGCGCGGGCGGCGTCACGGCAAAAAAATCCGCCAACCGGTCATGCCGGACCAATTCCACGGCATCCCAGTAATCCAGCCCGGCGCGCCGCACCGCTGCATCCGTCAGACGGAATCCCAAGGGTCCGATCAGATGCAATGGCGAACCGGTGGCGGCGCAGAGACGGGCGATATTGCCGGTGTTGGGCGGGATTTCCGGCTCCACCAGCGCCACGCGCAGCGGCGGAACCGGCCAGTTCAGCGTCAGGCGGCAGCGCCGCTCATGGGCGGGACGGTTTTTGAATTGCACGTTGCCTTCCTTTAATTATAATAAAATACCATGCAAGACATGGGTATGCCAATTGACCGCGCGCTCAATGTCCGGGACATCAATTTAACGCCCGCTGAATTGCTGGCCATCCTTGAGCATAAACGTCAAATGACGTCCGCCGGCAACCGGCCGGTTACCCTGGAAGAAGCCATGACGCATTTCATTCTGCACTTTCGGGTGAATTGGCTCAAGGATAAACACCGGCGCGACAACCGCGACCAGTTGCAGGAAATCGAACGGCACAAATACTTTCGCTCGCAAAACGAAGGCCGCGACATCGGCAAGGCCCTGGCGGCGGAGGAATGGTGCGCCAATTATGCCTCCATCTGGCGCGCGGAGCGCGAATCGCTGGAACGCAACGGCTTTTTGACGATCAGCGTCGTGGTTGCCAGCGAACATGGACTCCACACCCGGCCCGACTCGATGCTGGCGGAAATGTGCCGCCAATTCGACAGCGAGGTCTACCTGCACCGGCAGGATATGACCTATTATAATTTTCTCCTGCAGGGCCGTCCCTATCTGAACGTCAGCTCCATCATCGGCCTGCTCACCGTGGATGCCGTCCAGGGCGAGTTGCTGGAATTCATCGCCACCGGGCCGGACGCCAAGCCGGCGCTGGAAACGATCGCCCATTACATCAGAATCGGCAGCCCGCTGGAACACACCATGCCCGGTTGAGTTTCCCCGTGGGCGGCAAAACGCCGGAACGTTAAACCGCGACCGCGGAAATTTCATATCCCAGGCCGGTTGCGGCGCACGGCAGCAGCGTCCACCATCAGCCGGAATTTTTTAACCGCCGTGCCGGCCGGGCCGGCGCGGGAGCGCAGGCGCCGCAGCAGGCGCGGCCCTTCCACCCGCGAAATTTCCGAGAGCCAGGTGGAATTTTCCACGCATAACGTGAGGGTTTGCCGCTCCAGCCGCGCCGGCCAGGCATGGACCGATAGCGCCGGCCCGGCCAGTTCCGCCCAATCGGTCTGCAGCTCGCGCAGCATCGCAAAATCCGTGCTGGTTTCCAGCTTGCGGCAAAAATCCATGATGACGTCGCCGGCGCGCACCGCTTCCCGGGCCGGCCGCGGCAGATAATCCAGGCGTAAGCGTTCGCGTTGAATTTGCCTGGCGCTGGGGTCACGGGACGCTTCCCGTGCAAACGACGGCGGGGGGATGTCGCGTCTGGATTCCATGTGGTCGGTGTTCAGGGGGCCTGGGTTGGTGTTCGGTGTTCAGGGTTCGGGGGTCAGGGGTCGACGGATAAGTGTGTTCAGTGTTCAGGGGGCGGTGTTCGGGGGTCGGTGTTCGGTGCCCCTCTGACGCTCTACATTTTTAGAATGATTGCAAATGGCATAATATCAACGCGTTACGTTGCCGAGAAATTCTGACTGCCGAACACTGAACACTTTATCATTTCCTCAGTTTGGGCTCCGTGGGCGATGAGCGCCCGGCGGCGGGCGGCCGGCCGGAAAGCACGCCGGCACCGCCCAAATCGCCCAGGCGCGCGTTTTCCAGGTCAGTCCACAAGGTGCCGTCCCCGGCATGGATGATATTGATGCGCAGGTCGTCGCTCAAGCCGGCGGCGAATTCCGCCAGGCTGTAAGACTGGGCATCGCCAAAGGACTGCACCTTCATGACCTGCCCCTTGGCTTTCTCGCCTTCAACCAGTTTGACCACCTCGGCTTCCGCCTGCCCCAGTTTGAGCGTCCGCTCGGCCCGGACGCCGGCCGTCTGCTGGGCGATTTCCGCCACCCGGCGGGCGGCTTCCGCCAGCGTCAAGGCAACCTGTTTTTCCTGATCGGCCATGATTTCGGCCTTGAGTTTTTCGGTTTCCTGGGCCACCTGGGCGCGGCGCTGCTCAATCAGGGCCTGCTCGGTATTCAATTGCGCCAGTTTGCGCGCGGTGTTTTGCATTTCCCGGTTGGTCAAATCCTGTTCCACGGCAATGCTGGCCTGCTGGATCGGGTCGAGGATTTGCATCGGCACGCCGACGTGGCGAATCAGGGCATTATGCACTACGATGCGCTTTTCCTTGAGCGTGCCGGCCAGCGTCTCGGTGAGATCCTTCTGGAATTTTTCACGGCCTTCGCCCACGACAAAATCCTTGGCGCCGTAAGCGGAGCCCTTCAGGCGGGAGACGGAGAGAATCTGCGGCAGAATGATCTTGTCCACCACCGCCGGCAGGTCGCCGTAATTGCGGAAGATTTCCGCCAGCGCTTCCGGCAGCAACTCAAACTCCACCGTCATGTCCAGGCTGATATCAAAGCCGTCCCGCGACGGGAATCCCACCATCTGGTTCAAAGCAAAGGTGGCCAGCGTGTCGTCCGCCCGGCCGGCCGGCGCGGCGGACGCCGGGCGCATGGCCCTGCCCTTGGCTTCCGCGGCAACCGCCACCGCCGGGGCGGCGCGCGTGTCCATGGCTGCCAGGTTCTCGGATTTTTCCAGGTATACCCGGCGCTGCATCTGTTGTTCCAGCAGCGTGTTGCGCTGCAACTCATCCGTGGCCTTGCTTTGGGTGACAATCTGGCGCTTGGTGATCACCTCGCCGCCGACGCCCAGCAGGGAGACCTGATTGACGCCCACTTCCAACACATCCACCTTGAATTCACGCGGATTGACGTAATACAACCCCGGCTGCAGCACATCCGCACGCACGCCCTTTTCCCCGGCGCGGGCGAATTTGCCCGCAGCCGACTGCGTCCCGGAGAGCGAAGTCAACACCCCGACGTAGCCCACGGGAATGCTGACGGCATCCGTGACATCGATCATATAGCCGTAAGGATTCAAGCGATACTTGCCCGGCCCCAACACCCGCCGCCAGATCCCCTTCTGGCCGGGCGCGGCCAGAAATTCCCCGGCCGGCAGTTCCGCGCCCACCTTGGCGGTGACGATGCCGATTTTACCGACAGAGATTGGCACCAGCGGGATAATTTCCACGTCAAACAACACCGGATTGAGGAAATGCCGGCCTTCGCCCAGGACATCCTCGCGCACGCCTTTCTGCCCCGGCCGCGCCAGGATCTGGCCCGGTTCCAGGTTGCGCCCGGTTTTGGCCGTCACTACGGCCATGAAGCCGGGTTTCACGTAGAACCGGCAGAAGCCCCACTGCCAGAAAAACCATGCCAGCCCGGCCAGCATCAGCACCGTGAAAACGCTTGAAATCGATTTTTTCATTGCTGCCCCTCCTTAACCGCCGGCATCAGCGGCGTAAAAATCCCGCCCAACCCATCCGGGCTGTCGGCGCTGAGCAGCGAAGCGATGCGCGGCGCAATCTTGCGGTAGAGCGTGTACCGGGCGAAATCCAGCCCCGTGCCGAACGCCCGCACCTGCTCGGCATAAACATCCGCCTGGGCCTTGTTTTGCAGGCCGATTACATCCCGCTCCGCGCGCGCCCCGCGCAGCCGCGCCTCGGCCTGAAAGCCGGCCGCCGCGTTTTCCAACTGCGCGACCTCCAGGTCCTTTTGCGCCGCCACCACGCGCACGGCCTGGTTTTGCTCCGCCTGGATGACAGCCTGGATGCGCGCCGTCTCGGCCACCACCTTCTCCTTGTTCTGCTCGGCGAGCATCTCCTGCCGGGTCAGTTCGGCCTTGGAACGGGCCTGCTCGATTTGCTGCTCGTATTTCAAGGCATTCTGCACCGCCACCTGCCGGTCGCGGATGATGCTGGCGATCTGGTCCGGCGGCAGAATGTTGCGGATCAGTACCGACTTGATCGCCACGCCCCACGTCAGGCACTGTTCCTGCAAATGCTGCTGCAGGACATTTTGAAATTTCTGGCGGGTCTCCCCCACGATGTAATCAATTGCCGGATTCTTGCTGCCTTCCAGCCGGCTGAAGCCGCGGGCGCGCGGCAGAATGACTTTCTTCACCACGTCTTCCATGTCGCCCACGCGGTGGGTGAGCAAGGCGGCGGAATCCCGCATGATCGCAAATTCCAGCGTACCCTCCACGTTCACCATGAACCCGTCCAGGGTGAGAAAACTGATGGCGTCATCGCCGCTCATTTCAAACCGCTGGCTCTGCAAATTCACCTCCACCACGTTGATCAGGTAGGGATTGAGATAATATGTTCCCGGATCCAGCACCGCCGGCAGCACGCCCTTCATGCCGTCCTGTACGAGGAAAACATTGCGTTCAGCGGCGGGCAAATCCGCGTTCAGCGGATCCCGCCCTTCCTGCGACGTCACCACCCCCACGTATCCGGCGCGGATGGCGATGGCTTCGAAGAACCGGACATCGTAGGCATAGGGATTAATGCGGTATTTACCCGGCCGCAGCACTTCCGCCACAATGCCCTTGGTGTTGGTGCCGGCGATAATCTGGCCGGCATCCAGATCCCGTCCGTAAAGCCGGGTGCATACGCCAACCTTGCCCGGGGGAACATCCGTGATCGGCGCGATTGTCCACCCCCAGACATAGGGATTGCGGAAATAACGCCCTTCCGGCAGGACTTCCATCTGGATGCCCTGCTGGTCCGCCGTTTCGGCCATGATCTGGCCGGATGGCAGTTCGCGTCCGACCTTGCGGATCAGCACCGCTAACTGGTCGGGCCCCGGCTCGATCCGCCAGAAGAACCATACCCAGCCCGGCCCCAGCAGGACCAGCGCCATAATGGCCATTCCCAGCCAGGTCATGGGACTATACCAGGCCGGATTAATCGCTTGGACTTCGCGCATGTCCACCTCCATGAAAAAAATTGCAAATTGACGCCGCCGTTATTTAGCGTTAAATTTAAACTATGGTCAGGGGTTTGTCAAACATCATACGCCGCGCGGCAATCTGGCTGGCGGCCGGCGCCGGACTGGCGGCGCTGCTTTACGCCGCCTATGGCCACTGGCGCATTCATGCCTATGACGGCATGATTGACGCCGCCGCCCGGGCACACAACCTGCCGCCGGCGCTGGTCCGCGCGGTCGTCCGCCAGGAAAGCAGGTTTAACCACCGCTGCGTCGGCAAGGCCGGCGAAATCGGACTGATGCAAGTCACCCCCGCCGCCGCGGCGGACTGGGCCGCCGGCACCGGCCGGACCAATTTCAACAAATACGAGCTTTTCAAACCAGAAATCAACCTCCAGGCCGGCGCCTGGTACCTGAGCCGCGCCCGAAACTACTGGGGCGCCAAGGCCAATCCGCTGCCTTACGCGCTGGCGGAATACAATGCCGGACGTTCCAACGCCCAGCGCTGGGCCAAACAAGACCGCAACGACCCGAATGTGTTCTGGAACAATATCACTTATCCCATCACCCGTCGCTATATCCGCGATATCATGCAGGATTACCGGCGGCACGACCCGCAGGCGGCCAAACCGCCCGCTTCCGCGCGCCGCGGCGGCGCGCCGGATTGAGCAGGGGCTTGCCACCGCCATCCACGCGGGGGGCCAGGTTGCAACCAATGCAAAAACAGAAAATTGCCATTGTGGTGCTGGGAGCGCCGAATGACGCCGCGGGCCGGCTGTCAACCATGGCCATCGAACGCTGCCGCCAGGCCTTGTCCGAGTTCGCGCGGCATCCCGACGCCTTCATCATCCCCACCGGCGGATGGGGCGCGCATTTCAACACCGCCGTCAAACCGCATGGCTACTACCTCAGGCGCTACCTGGAGGCGCAGGGCATTCCCCCGGACCGTTTTTTGGAGTGCGTTGAAAGCGCGAATACCATCCAGGATGCCGACATGGCCCGGCCGATTATCGCCCGCCACGGCCTAACCGCCCTGATCATTGTGACCTCGGACTTCCATCTTCCCCGGGCGCAATTCCTGTTTCAACGCGCTTTCCCAGACCGGGAACTCTCGTTTTCAGCGGCCAGGACCGGCCTGCCGGCAGC
This sequence comes from uncultured Verrucomicrobiota bacterium, assembly GCA_964650945.1. GTDB lineage: Bacteria > Verrucomicrobiota > Kiritimatiellia > JAAZAB01 > JAAZAB01 > JAXGPF01. Next base: position 9,708 of record CAZYXU010000126.1, read on the forward strand.
CGAGTTGGCGCGCTTGCAGGCGCATGAAACCAGGGCGCTGGCGGCTTTGATGCGGAATGCCGGCATGGAGTAATCAGCCCAAGTCCGCCAGGAGCCGAAGCGTCAAGGCCATGGGCAGGCCGATGATGGTGGTCGGGTCGCCGCGCACTGCCGCGATGATCGCCGCGCCGGCGCCCTGCAAGGCATAGGCGCCCGCGCAATGCCAGGGCTGGACCAGCGCCACATAATGCCGGATTTCCGGCGGCGTCAAGTACCGCAGCCGCACCCGCGCTGCCGCATATCCGCAGCGCATTGACCGGCAGCCGCGCGCATCCGCCGGCCCCAGGACGCAGACCCCCGTGCCGATCAGATGTTCACGCCCCGCAAGTTCCTTCAACAGCCGCGCCGCCGACGCGGCGCGCGCGGCGGGCGTCTGTCCGGCCGGCTTGCCGATCAGACGCAGGCGCGTCTGGTTTGCCCGGTCGGCCGGGAGGCATAGCACCGTATCCGCCGCCAGGACCGCCGCCCCGGGATGGCGCGGCGCCGCCGCCTGCGCCTTTATTTGCGCCAGACGTTCCAGGTAATGTTGAAGGGACTCGCCCGGCGCGGGGGGCGGTTCTGCCGCATGCGCGGGCGCAATGCGGAACTTGATGCCGGCAGCGCGCAGTAAATCCGCGCGCGCGGCGGAAGCGGAAGCAAGAATCAACGGCATCGGCATGTGGGATTGATTGTGGATGGTTAATCGTGGATTGTGGATTTCCGGTTTCAAATCGTCCTTCCCGGCAGCGCCAAAGGTTAGCGTTTTATCCCCACCCTGCTGTTATAAAAAGCGAAATGTTCATTTGGAGATTTCCATGGTTTGGCTGATTCCCGGATCTGGCAGAACCATCATTTTCCGGTCCTTCTTGTCTGCGTGGTGAATGAACTGCCGTTTTCAGGATAAATGGTTCTGCCGTAAAATGATTCTGCCAAGTACGCCCCGCTAGAATCCGACCGGCCGGTTCGCCGGCAGCAATTGCGCCATGCGCTCCTTCAACTCCGGCACGCCTTCCCGCCGCAAGGCCGAAATCGCCAGGGCGTCGGGAAAGTCGCGCCGCAGTTCCGGCAGCGCGGCTTGCGCGGCCGGCGTGTCAATTTTGTTGAACAACAGCAGGCGCGGCGCGCGCTCCGCCTGAATTTCGACGAGGGTTTTTTCAACCACCGCCAGATGTTCGCGGGTGTAACGATGCCCGGCGTCCAGCACCAGCAGCAGCAAATCGGCTTCGCTGATCTCTTCCAGCGTGGAACGGAAGGAAGCCACCAGGCCGTGCGGGAGATGGCGGATGAATCCCACGGTATCGGTCAACATCACCTGGCGCCGGTCGGGCA
>CAZYXU010000127.1:0-11024 GCA_964650945.1 uncultured Verrucomicrobiota bacterium
GTTCGTGTTCACCAATCAGCGGCGGAACCGGGTGAAGGCGCTGTATTGGGACGGGGGGTGGCGTCAAACGGGCGCATGCTGAGCGGTATGCCGACAAAATAATTCAGGCTGGATTGCCAGCCCTTGGGTTGAAGAGGACGGAACTGGCGGGCTTGAGGAAGAAAGACAAACGCAAGCAAGTGGTGGCATGGTTATTAAAACGGCATACAAGCGCGGGGAGCGAATGGATCAGCCGGCAATTGAATATGGGACACAGGACCACGGTATCGAAGGCGGCGAAAGCGGTTGATGATGGAAGGGATGCAGAACTGAATATTTTGCGAAAAAAGGTGGAAAATATACCAAGAATCACGGACTGACCCCCTCGCGCCCCAAGAATCACGGACTGACCCCCTCGCGACCCCCTCGCCCCCGGACTGACCCCCTCGCCCCCCTCGCCTCGCAACAAACCCCTGCGGAAGTGACATGTGCCCGCGTGCCCCACGCGTGAAATATTTAAATTGACTTATATCCATAGTATGTCTACATTATGGACATGAAAACAGTCAATGTTGCGGCACTCAAGCAGAATCTCAGTGAATACCTGCATCTGGTGGAAGGTGGTGAAAACGTGCTTGTCACGTCGCACCGCCGCCCGGTGGCAAGATTGGTGCCGGGTCCAGCCGTTGAAACCGGGATTCGCGCGTCTACCCGTCCCATTGGCGATTTGCGTAAAATTACACCGGTAATGCTCCAACTTGGATTTTCCGCTGAAACAATATTGCTTGCGGAGCGAAGACGCTGATGGTGGTTTATCTGGACACTTCCGTCATCATTCGCGTGCTTTTTGGTGAGCGTAATCCGCTGTCAAATTGGGGGCGCTGGCAAAAGGCTTACTCATCGCGGCTTTGGCACGTTGAAGCATTGCGCGTTCTCGATCGCGCCCGGATTGAAACGCGATGCCACACCAAAGAGCTGATTCAATTGCGCCGCAATATTGATGTCATTCACAGTTGCTTGGAAATCGTCCCGGCAAGCGAACCCATCCTCCTGCGCGCCGGCGAATCGTTCCCGACCATTATCGGCACATTGGATGCCATCCATCTGGCCACGGCCTTGCACATTCGTGAATCTGTTATGCTTGACGTTTTTCTGACTCACGACCAGCAGCTTGCTGACGCGGCCGCCACCATGGGATTTAGCGTGGCCGGCGTGTAACCCGGATGAACGCGGCAGTGCGGAGTCACCCCAGCTTAAGCACGGCTCAGGATTGGGACAATTGATCGGTATGCAGTTATGGCCGTCGTAGCGGTATATGCCGCTTTCTTCCCCACCGCTTCCCTGCTGCGGCCGACAAGCGCCAGTCTCAAGACAGGAAATCGGTGTCGAACCGCCGCACTCCAAAATAAGATGCACAAAATCAGATCATTTACGACTGCCCCATGTCCGCATAGCGGACAGCGCGGCAGATTTCAACATCCCGTGCAATTTCATTACATTCATGCTTTTCCCTGTGCCTGTGCTTGCCCGCCGTAGCTTCAGCGAAGGCGGATGGATACCGCACTCCCTCCGCTCATCCGGCTCTGTGGTGAAAATCCGGATCTTCTTCGTGGCTTTGCGCCTTTGTGAGAGAATAAAGCGACTTTTTATGGGATGTTACTGGACTTGAATCAGTCATTCTTTACGGTGATTTCGGAATAGTATTGCCGTTGAGAACGGGTTTTGTTATAAAACGATTTTTGGAGGTTTATATGGGCATGGAACTGGCATTCGTTTTAATCAATCCTTACACCATCGCTAAATCGCGCACTGGCGGCGTGATCGGGCGGTTTTTGAGCCGGACAGGCTTGGAACTGGTCGGGGCGCGCATGTATGCTCCCAGCGCCGCGCTGGCAACGGAATATGCCGGCCTGGTGCGCAGCGATGTCAGCGGGTTGGAGCCGGCGGCGCGCGATTTACTGGCCAATTATGTCGCCAAATCATACGCGCCCGATCCGGCCAGCGGCCTTTCCCGGCGTGTCATGCTGATTTTGCTGGAGGGCGATGATGCCATCCGGCGGGTGCGGGAGACCGCCGGCAGCGTGGCGACGGCCGGCGGGGAAACGATCCGCGACACTTTCGGCGATTATGTTGTGGATGAACACGGCAAGGTGCAATATTTCGAGCCGGCGGTTTTGATCGGGAGTAATCGCGCCGAAGCGGCGGCGGCGCTGAAAATCTGGGGGCGTTACGCGGTGGCGGACGGCGGGATTGTGCAGAATGCGGCGGACAGCAACCGCGCCGCCGCCGGCTGGCAGCGCACGCTGGTGTTGATCAAGCCGGATAATTTCCGTTTTCCCAACGCGCGTCCCGGGAACATCATCGATCTGCTGTCGCGTTCCGGTTTGCGGATCATTTCCGCGAATGTGCACCGGATGAGCGTGGCGCAGGCGGAGAAGTTTTACCAGCCGGTGCACCAGATTTTGCGCGAAAAAATGAAGGGGCAGATATCATCGCGCGTCGTTGGCCTGCTGGAAAAGGAATTGAACGTCACAATTCCCGTGCCCACGGTGAGGTTGCTCGAAGACCAGTTGGGTCCGCTGCTGGGCGACGAGCAGTTTTATCAATTGATCAAGTTCATGACCGGGCATTATCCGCCGGCTTGCCAGCCGGGCGACCGGCAACAGGATGGCCAGAGCAAATGCCTGTCATTGATCTACAGCGGCGTGAACGCGGTGGAGAAAATCCGCAACTTGCTGGGTTCCACGGACCCCAACAAGGCTTCCATGGGGTCTGTCCGCCGGGAATTTGGCCGCGATATCATGGTGAATGCCGCGCATGCCTCGGATTCCCCTGAAAACGCCGAGCGGGAAATCGGCATTTTGGATGTGGGCGCCGATCAGGTAAGCCCTTGGATAGAAAAGTTTTACGATTGACGGCGATGTCGCCGTAAATAATGCTTGCCAACATCTTCCCGGACTGTATAATTCAAGACGCATGGGATCCCATGGACCGTGCGGGTTTTAGGCCAAGCAAGGCTGATTACAAGTTGTCGGGGAGGGAAGTGGATTATGAAGAAAGACATGAAGGTTAAAAAGCTTGCTCCGGCTGGGCGTCGTGTAACGTTTCAACTTGCCGCCAATCCAAAAAGCGATGTTTTCCTGACTGGAACGTTCAACAATTGGGATCCGGCCCGGCACCGCATGAAAGACACCCGCAACAACGGCAAATACACCATCACGCTGGTGTTGCCCAAGGGGCAATACGAGTATAAATTCGTGGTGAATGGCAGTTGGATGGTGGATCCGGAATGCCAGAATTGGGTGCGCAATTCTCTCGGAACGTTGAACAGCCTGATCACGGTGGAGTAATTGCATTAAATTGCCACCGCCAGGAAGTCGTTCGCATGACCAGCATATGTCCTCCAGGCGGAAACCCGGCGGGCGGAGTGTTTCCCAGCCTTTTTTCGCCCAAGACCCCTATTTGGAGCCGTTTGTCAAACGCATCCTGCAGCGCGCCGCCGCCGCCGGAGAAATGGCGCGGCGGCTGACCGGCGGCGGCGTTTCCCTCGCGGATTTTGCCGCCGGGTATGCCTATTTTGGATTGCACCGCGACGGCGCGGACTGGGTTTTGCGGGAATGGGCGCCCAACGCCGACCGTATCTGCCTGATCGGCGCGTTTTCCGGGTGGCAGCCCCACGCGGATTTTTATTTTGATCCCCTGCCGGAAGGTGTCTGGGAACTGCGCGTTCCGCAGGAGCGGTTGCGCCATGGCGATTTGTTCCGCCTGCGCCTGGAGTGGCCGGGCGGGGGCGGGGACCGCTTGCCGGCCTATGCGCGGCGGGTGGTGCAGGATGAAAACAGCAAGATTTTCAATGCGCAAATCTGGGACCCGCCTCAGCCGCATGCCTGGCGTTTGCCGGATTTCCGCCGCCCGGCCGTCCCGCCTTTGATTTATGAAGCGCATGTAGGCATGGCGCAGGCGGAGGGCCGGGTCGGAACCTACCGCGAATTCCAGGAAAAAATCCTGCCGCGCATCATTGACGCCGGTTATAACGTCATCCAGTTGATGGCGGTTCAGGAGCACCCGTATTACGGATCGTTCGGCTACCATGTCACCAATTACTTCGCCGCCTCCTCGCGTTTCGGCACGCCGGATGAGTTGAAAGCGCTGGTGGACGCCATCCATGCGGCGGGCATCGCCGTGGTCATGGATCTCATCCACTCCCATTCCGCCCGCAACGAGGTGGAAGGCTTGAGCTGTTTTGACGGCACGCTTTACCAGTATTTTCACGAAGGCGCGCGCGGCATGCATGCTTTATGGGATTCGCGCTGTTTCGATTACGGCAAGCCGGAAGTGCTGCATTTCCTCCTTTCCAACTGCCGGTTCTGGCTGGAGGAGTATCATTTTGACGGGTTCCGTTTCGATGGCATCACCAGCATGCTCTATCATCATCACGGCATGAATAAGGCCTTCACTTCTTACCATGATTATTTCGATGACAGCGTGGACGAACAGGCGCTGGTCTACCTGATGCTGGCCAACCAGGTGATCCATGACGTCCGGCCGGATGCCATCACCATCGCCGAGGAAGTCAGCGGCATGCCCGGTTTGGCGGCCCCCGCGGAACATCATGGCGTGGGATTCGATTTCCGGCTGGCCATGGGCATTCCCGATTATTGGATCAAGTTGATCAAACACACCCGCGATGAAGACTGGCACATGGGCGGCTTGTGGCATGAATTGACCAACCGGCGCGCGGATGAGCGGACGATCAGTTATGCCGAGTCGCACGACCAGGCGCTGGTGGGCGATCAGACTTTGATTTTCCGCCTGATTGAGCGCGACATGTACGACCACATGGCGGTGGACCGGCGGAATATGACCGTGGACCGCGGCCTGGCGCTGCACAAAATGATCCGGCTGGTGACCATGGCCAGCGCCGGCCATGGCTATTTGAATTTCATGGGCAATGAATTCGGCCATCCGGAGTGGATTGATTTTCCGCGCGAGGGCAACAACTGGTCGTATCACTATGCCCGCCGGCAATGGCCGCTGCGCGACGACCCCGCGCTGGTCTATCATTTTCTGGCGGATTTCGACAAGGCCATGATTGAATTGGCGCGGTTGACCCGCCTCCTGGAGGACCCCCAGCCGCGGTTGCGGCTGGAACATTGCGATGGCCAGTTGTTGGGATTCGAACGCGCGGGGCTGCTGCTGCTGTTCAATTTCCACGCCAGCCGTTCCTACACCGACTATCCCGTGGAAGCTGCGCCGGGGGAATACCGGCTGGTTCTGGACACCGATGCCCGGTATTTCGGCGGGCACGGCCGGCTGCAAGCCAACCAGGTATATCACACCCGGCCGGAGAGCCCGGGCGGGCGGCAGGTGCTGCTGGCCTATTTGCCTGCGCGGGCGGCGCTGGTATTGCACCGGTTAAAAACACGCAGGACGGCGGAAACATGAGCATGGAATACATCTGGCTCCTGGCCGGCTTGGCCGCGGGTGCGGTCGTGGGCGGGAGCATGACCCGGCTGTGGCTGGCTGCCCGGCAGGCAAGGCAGGTGGCGGTGCTGCTGGAAAAACAGGCCGCCGCCGAACGGCAGGCGCTGGAACAAAAAGACGAATTGCGGCGGCAGACCGAGCAAATCTCCGGCTTGCTCCGGGAAAACTCCGCCTTGTGCGTCACGCGCGCTGAATTAAGCACCGCCATTGCCAAGGAGCGCGAATCCGCCCGCGAAAAACTGGCCTTGCTGGAAGAAGCGCGCGCCCGGTTGGCGGAAACTTTCCAGGCCCTCTCTGCCGAGGCGTTGCGCGGCAATAACCAGGCTTTCCTGACCCTGGCGCGCGCCAATCTGGAGCAATTCCAAACCGCCGCGCGCGGCGACCTGGAACGGCGCCAGCAAGCCATCACGCAACTAGTGCAGCCGGTGCGCGAGTCCCTGGAAAAATTCGACTCGCAGGTGCGGTCGCTGGAAAGCGCCCGGGCGGCCGCCTACGAGGGATTGACCCAGCAGGTGCGCGGCCTGCTGGAAATGCAGGCGCGGCTGCGGGATGAAACCGGCAATCTGGCGCGGGCCTTGCGCGCCCCCAGCGTGCGGGGGCGCTGGGGCGAAATCCAGCTCAAGCGCGTCGTGGAAATGGCCGGCATGCTGGATCATTGCGATTTCCAGGAACAGCAAAGCGTCAAGGCCGAAAGCGGCCGGCTGCGGCCGGATTTGATTGTGCATCTGCCCGGGGGCAAGCGCATTGTCGTGGATTCCAAGGCCGTGCTTTCCGCCTACCTTGAAGCCGTCGAGGCGCCGGACGAGGCCGTCCGGCAGGCGCGTCTCCAGGATCATGCCCGGCATGTGCGGGAACACATGCAGGCCTTAAGCCGGAAATCCTACTGGGAACAGTTTCAGCCCGCGCCGGAATTCGTGGTTTTGTTTCTGCCCGGCGAGAGTTTTTTCAGCGCCGCGCTGGAGCAGGACCCGGCCTTGATCGAGCTGGGGGTGGAGCAACGTGTCATCCTGGCCACGCCCACCACGCTGATTGCGTTGTTGAAGGCCGTGTCATACGGCTGGCGGCAGGAAAACCTGGCCGCCAACGCCCAGGCCATCAGCGGTTTGGGCCGCGAACTCTACGGGCGGATTGCCGACATGGAAGGGCATTTCAGCCGGGTGGGCCGCGCCCTGGCCCAGGCCGTGGACGCCTACAATCAAACCATCGGCACATTGGAGAGCCGGGTGCTGGTCAGCGCCCGCCGTTTCCAGGATTTGCAATCGGCGGATGCCAGGAAGGAACTGACGCCGCTGATTCCGGTGGACCACGTTCCGCGCACGCTGACAACGCCCGCGGCGGATACCACTGGGCGGAATCCCGCCTGAAAACGGTCAACTTCCTTGTGCGTCAGGGCCGGCGGGCTTTACATCCGGTTCCGGCGGCCGGCGGACAAATTCGACTTTCACCATGCGGCGCAAGCCGTAAATTATCCCGCCCAGCAGGAGCGCGCCCAGCAGCAGCCAAGCAAGGCTGCGCATCACCAGGCTTCTGAAAAGCGCGCGCGGCGCCTTTTTAACCGTGTCGCAGGAAATGGAACTGGCCGCGAGCCAGGTCACGTTGCCGGGCAGCATGGCCGGGGCGGTGGCGGCCAGGTAGCGCGCGCCGGCATGGCGCACCAGGCGATAGGCGGCCATACCGCGCTCCGGGTCGGTGAATAAAGGCCCGGCGCGTAAAACCGAGCCATGCCGCAGATGTCCGGCGGCTTCGGGGCGCGCCGTCTCGGCAAACGCCTGGCCGTTGCCGTCATACAATGCCAAACCGGCGATCAGCGGCTCATCCAGCGGCGGGAAACATCGCCAGATGACGGTTTCGGCGTTGATCAGGACGCTGATGGCGCCGGCCATGGCGGCGTCCTGGAAAATCGGCGCATGGATGCTGATGAAATTCCGGTCGAGCGGCGCGGCATGGCAGGCCACCACCGGCAGACCCTGTTGCAATTGTGCCCATTGCTCCGGCGCAAGTTTCGCGGGCCAGGCTGCCGGCGTTTCAGGATGCGGAGACCAACTGCCGGTGACGCCCCCGGTATCGTCCAACCGCTGCATGGCCGCAACATCGGCGGCGAATTCCGTCTCCAGCAAACCGGAGCTGGGATCGGACATGCTGACGCCCGCCATGTTGGCGAGCATGCTTTGGATGTATTCCTCGATGCGGCCGGCGGTTTTGGCGGATTGCCGCCAGAGCATGGTGGCATAAGCGTCTTCGCTGGCGCGCAGCAGCAACCGGTAATGGCACAGCGACAGTCCGATGATGAGCGCCAGGCCGGCACCGGCCGCCGCGCCGAACAGGATCAGCGGGCGCCGGTGTTGCTTTGCGAAGCTGTTGAACATTTTTATCTGGCGCTTAATCTCCACCATTTTCCCCCGGGCATCCTGACCTTCGATCGCCGCTGGGCTGGCCGGTTTTATTTGTCGCCCTGTTTCGCTTGCTGGCCAGCTTGCTTCCCGCATTCTTTTTCCAGCCCCATCTTCTCCCACAGCGCCTTGCGCGCGGCTTGCTGTTGTTCCTGGCGGGCTTTGCGCTCAGCCGCGGCCGCCTGGCGGTGTTCCTTGATTTTCTGCCGGCGCTGTTCCGGCGTCAGGCTGGTGTCGTTGTTGACCTGCTGCATGAACGCCATGTTTTCGGCGTGGCGTTTGGCGTTGAAATCGGCGTTTTCACGATGCTGCTGTTCGAAGAAGGCGATGATTTCCGCCTTCTGGGCGTCGGTCAAACGCTGGTTTTCCGCGAGTTTGCTTTTCAGCAGCGCCAGGTTTTCCTGGTATTGCTGGGCGTTAAAGGTCACGTTTTGCTGGAAGCGCGCCTCCGCGAATTCCGCCATGGCCTTGGCGCGTTCCTCGGGCGACATGTCCTTCAGCGTTTCGCGAAAGGCCTTGTTTTTTTCGCGCATTTGCTTGCGATGCTCATGTCGTTCCTGTTTTTGCTGTTGCCAGTAGGCCTGGTTCTCGCCTTTTTTCCCCGCGCCTTCCGCCGGGGCGTAGAATCCGCCGGTAACCGCCAGTGCCAGTGCCAGAATCAAAATTTTACTCTGCATGATCCATCCTCCGATTAATGTTGCCGATCGTTCCGCGGTTTGGTTTGCATTTCAACGTCTGCCTGGTGTCTCCTTGTCTGATGGTTGGCGCAGCAATGATTCGCGCTTCACCCAGACATAACGTCAGGGCGCGCCGTTTATTGCATTCGCGCGCAGCACGCGCAAAAAATTTCCACCCAGAATCTTGCGGATGGTTGCATCGCTGTGCCCGCGCTGCACCAGGCCCACGGTGAACATCGGCCAGTTGATCCAGCCCAGGCTTAACAACTGGCGCGGCTGGTTCCATTGGGGTTGCGCCAGCGAGCCATCAGGCCAGAAGCTTTCAAAACGCGGGCGGCGGTAAGGCCGGCTGAAGGGCGGATGGCGGGCGCTGAGCGAGGATGGATAGTTGGTATCGGTGCCGATGCCCACGGCCGCGTCGCCGAATTTTTTTACCATGTAATCGATATGATCCAGCAGGGCGGCAATGGTGCCGTCGCCGCCCAGGAAGCCGGCAATGCCGCAGATGCCGAGCATGCCGCCGGTGTCCAGGATGGCGCGGATGACCTCGTCGGGTTTGGCGCGGCAGTGATGATGCAGTGCGTCGCAGGTGGTATGGCTGGCTACCATGGGTTTGGCGGAGGCGCGGGCCGCTTCCAGGCTGGTGCGCCACCCGGAATGCGCCACGTCCACGATGATCCCCGCGCGGTTCATTTCGGCGATGGCCAGCCGGCCGAAATCGCTCAAACCGGCATTGGAAGGCTCGGCGCAGCCGTCGCCCAGCATGTTGCGCCGGTTATAGGTCAGGTGCATCATGCGGCAGCCCAGTTGGTGGAACAGCGGGATGTAAGCCAGTTCCGCGGTGGTAAAGCGCCATTCCTGTGTCAGCGGCACCCCGTTGCAAGTCAGGCAGATGCAGTGCCGGCCGGCCTGGTGGGCGGCTTCAATGTCGGCGGCCCTGACGGCCTTGGGGACAAAATCGCGCAGGACGTCGGTGACATGCACAAACCGCGCCAGCCGTTTGAGCAGCACCTGCGGCGCTTGCGATTCCTCGCCGGCATTGCGCAGGATGCATGTCACACCGGACTCGTTCCAGGCGTCCTGGTATTCGGCCAACTCGTCCGGGTCGGACAGGTAGCGCAGCATGGGCATGCCTTCGCTCAAGTCCTGAAATTCGGCGTCGGAGATGCCGTCTTTGATGGCTTGCTGGAGAATTTGAGTGTCCAGCGCCGCGCTGGGACCGAAGCCGTAAGTGTCAATGACGATGGAGTTGCGGTGGAGTTCCAGACCGTGTTCCAGGTCCTGGGGGCTGGGCTGTAAAATGTCCAGGGCGGCCTGGCGGGCTTGTTGCATTTTTTCGTTCATGGTCGTCCTTGATGGCTTAGTGGGCGGTGATCGTTGTGTTTTTCAATAAAATGTTGACGGCCGCCGCCACGACCTGTTCCGGCATGATTGCGTTCAGGCAGGGGTTTTCGCCGAAACGGCAATGGCGGCGGTAGCAGGGCTGGCATTGCATCCGCCCCTTGAAGACGGTATGGCCGGAGCCATAGGGCCCGGTGCGCGTCGGGTCGGTTGGGCCGAACAACGCCAGGACGGGGATGCCCAGCGCCGCGGCGATATGCATCGGGCCGGAATCGTTGGTGATCGCCAGTTGCATGGCCGCCAGCCAGCCGCCCAACTCCGGCAAGGTCAGCCGGCCGGCCAGGTTGACGGCGGTCCCGTGGATTTCCCGGGCCAGCTGGGCGCATTGGGCGGAGTCCGTCTGCCCGCCGATGATGAAGATTTTGGCGTTGGCGCGTTCGCGCAATTCCCGCGCCACGTCCGTAAAGGCGGATAAAGACCAATTTTTGCTCGGCCAGCGCGAGCAGGGAATCAAGGCCATCCGCGGTTCCGGCTCGTTGATGGCCGGCGCAGGAAACTGCATGGGGAACGCCGGTTCCGACAGCGGCAGGCCCAGATGGCGGATGATATCCAGGTTTTGCTCTACGGCATGGCGTTGCCGGTCAGGCTGACCGGCCAGGGTGTGGTAAAACCAGCGCGCGCCTTCGCGCTGAAAGGACGGGCCGATGCGCCGCGCGCCGCGCGCAAGCCGGGTAAGCACGGCGCTTTTAAGCAGACCCTGTAAATCAACGACCAGATCGTATTCCTCGTGCTGCAAGGCGTGCCGGAAAGCCGGCAATTGTGTCAGCGCATGGCGTGGGAATGGGATCACCCGGCGCACATCGCTAAAACAGTTGACCAGGTCGGCATATTCCGTGTTGACCACCCAGTCAATCACCGCCGGCAAACCGGTTTTCAGGCAGTGGACCGTCGGGAGGGCGTGAATCAAATCGCCCAATGAACTGAGTTTGACGATTAACACGCGGGCGGGCGCTGGCGTCTTGGCGGCTGGAACCGTTTCTGCGTCCATGGTTTGGTGGTTCATTTTTACGGAAAACACCCACGCGAGCCAATTTCGACTCACTGGCGTCCCATAAGGGACGCCAAGGCTGAAGGTTATTAGACTGTAGGCTGT
>CAZYXU010000128.1:0-11014 GCA_964650945.1 uncultured Verrucomicrobiota bacterium
CGAATCGGCTATCTTTTATCAATCGGGTAACATTTTATTATGGCGCAACGCGTCGGGCTCGATTTTTCCTTTACAAGCATGGCGCTTATCTGCAATCATGTTTCATTTATTGGCGGGCTTGACCCGCTGGAACCCAACCAGAACTGGAAACGCCATCATGGAACAGAAAATTCGCGCCAAACTCGAAGAACTCCGCGGCATGTTGCAAGCCGACGGCGGCGATTTGGAAGTGGTCGCCATCAACGACGTCAACGTCAGCCTGAAATTGAAAGGCGCATGCGGATCGTGCCCCCATGCCACGATGACCATCAAGCAGGGGATTGAACGCGTTTTACGCGAGGAGATCAACCCCCGCATCACCGTGACCCAGGCGCATTAAGCAGCCGGCAGGCGCGCATGAAAAAACCACCCGTCAGCCCCAAATCCCGGCGGAGCGTTCCGTCCCTGCCCGCCGTCACCGAGCGGCAGATTTACGACCGCGTGCATCATCACCTGAAATACACGCGCTGTAAAAACTGGGGCTCGGCCACGGATTTCGACAAATACCTCAGCCTGGCCCTGACCATCCGCGACCTGGCGGTGGAAAAGATGATCGCCACCATGGGGGCGTACCAGCATTACAACGTCAAGCGGGTGTATTATCTCTCCATGGAGTTTCTCATGGGGCGCATGCTGGCCAACAACATGACGGCCCTGATGGCCTGCACCGCTACCCGGCGGGCGCTGGCGCGCATGAAACTTGATCTGGAAGTGCTGTGCCGGCAGGAATCGGACGCCGGCCTGGGCAATGGCGGCCTGGGGCGCCTGGCGGCCTGTTTCCTGGACTCGATGGCCACGATGGAACTGCCGGCCTACGGGTATGGGCTGCGGTACGAGCACGGCATGTTCCGCCAGGAACTGGAAGACGGCTGGCAACGGGAGCGCCCGGACGAATGGCTGAAATACGTCTACCCCTGGGAAATGGTGCGCCCGGAATACACCATCCCGGTCCTGGTGTACGGGCACATGGAGGAAGTGCGCGGGCCGCGCGGCAATCTCACCCCGGTGTGGGTGGACTGGCAATTATTCGAAGGGCTGCCTTACGACATCCCCATCATCGGTTACGGGGTCAACACCGTTAATTTCCTGCGCCTGTGGAGTTCCCGGGCCAACGAAGGATTCCGCCTGGATGTCTTCAACCAGGGCGATTACGTCAACGCCACCCAGCAGAAAAACTGGGCGGAGATGATCACCAAGGTTTTGTATCCTTCCGACAATACCTCCGCCGGCAAGGAATTGCGCCTGATCCAGGAATATTTCCTGGTAACCTGCTCCCTGCGCGATTTAATCCGGCGTTTCCAGAAAAGCAACCGCAACTGGAAGGATTTCCCGAAGAAAAACGCGATCCAGTTGAACGACACCCACCCGGCCCTGGCGGTGGCGGAATTGATGCGGTTTTTCCGGGATGAAATTGACCTGCCCTGGGAAACGGCCTGGGATATCACCGTGCGCACCCTGGGTTACACCAATCACACCATCCTCCCGGAAGCCCTGGAAAAATGGCCCGTCCCCCTGATGGAGCGCGTGCTTCCGCGCCATTTGCGCCTGATTTACGAGATTAACGCGCGTTTCCTGCAAAAGGCGGAGGCGCGCTTCCCGGGCGACGCCGCGCGCATTCAACGGCTTTCGATCATCGAGGAAAGCAACCCGAAACAAGTGCGCATGGCCAACCTGGCCATCGCCGGCAGCCATTCCGTCAACGGCGTATCGGCCCTGCATTCCCAACTGCTGCGCCAGCGGATTTTCCACGATTTCTGGGAAATGTGGCCGAAAAAATTCAACAACAAGACCAACGGCATCACCCCGCGCCGCTGGCTGCTGGTCTGCAACCCGGCGTTGTCCGACCTGATTACCGGCGCCATCGGCGACGGCTGGGTCAGGGACCTGGAACAATTGCAGCGCCTGGAACCGCTGGCCCGGGACAAAAATTTCCGCGCGGCCTTCCATCAGGCCAAACGCGCCAACAAGTTGCGGCTGGCGAAACATATCCGGCACGTCACCGGCGAAAACGTCGACCCGGATTCCCTGTTTGACGTGCAGGTCAAGCGCCTGCATGAATACAAGCGCCAATTGCTCAACCTGATGCATGTCATCACGCTCTTCCTGCGGATTAAAAACAACCCGAAACTGGAGATCACCCCGCGCACCTTCATTTTCGGCGCCAAGGCCGCGCCCAGTTACACCATGGCCAAGCATATCATCAAGCTGGTCACCAGCCTGGGCGACCGCATCAACAGCGACCATGACGTGCGCGACCGCCTGAAGGTGATTTTCCTGCCGGATTACGAGGTTTCGCTGGCCGAAATCATTATTCCCGCGGCGGACCTCTCCGAACAGATTTCCACCGCCGGCATGGAAGCATCCGGCACCGGCAACATGAAACTGGCCTTGAACGGCGCGTTGACCATCGGCACCTGGGACGGCGCCAACATTGAAATCGCCGAGGCGGTGGGCCCCGAGAACATCTTTATTTTCGGCCACCGGGCCGAGCAAATCCTTGAAATGCGGCCGACTTATCAGCCCCGCGCGTATTACGAAGCCGACCCGGAACTGCAAGCGGTGATGGCCAGCCTGAAGGGCACCGAATTCTGCCCGGGGCAACCCGGGCTGTTCGCCAACATCCACCAGAGCCTGTTGGAAAACGGCGATTACTATTTTCACCTGGCGGATTACCGCATGTATGTGGACTGCCAGGAAAACATGGTCGCCCGCACTTTCCAAACGCCGGAAGTCTGGCGCGAGAAAACCATTCTCAATGTCGCCCGCATGGGCCATTTGTCCAGCGACCGCACGATTGCGGAATACGCCCGCGACATATGGAACATCAAACCGCTTCCCATTCATTTCCGGGACATCCAATTTGCGCGGGCCGACAATCAGGATGATGCCGAATGACCAACCCGGAAGCGCTTGATTCCACTTCCACCCCTCCATCCACTGCGCCGGCGCCCAGCCCCCAGCCCCACCCCGCCCGGCCGGCGCCGCCGACCGGGCGGGTGGTTTTGCTCGGCAACCCCAACGTCGGCAAAAGCGCCCTGTTCAACCAGCTTACCGGAAGCTACGTCACGGTCTCTAATTATCCCGGCACCACCGTTGAACTGGCCCGCGGCCGGATTCACGGCCACAAGCATCAGATCGAAGTCATTGACACGCCGGGAATGTATTCCTTGATCCCCATCAGCGAAGAGGAACGCATCGCCCGCCAGATCCTGTTTGACGGCGATGTCCGGCTGCTGGTCCACGTGGTGGACGCCAAAAACATCGGACGGATGCTGGGGCTGACGCTGCAACTGGCCGAAGCCGGCCGGCCGATGGTGCTGGTCCTGAACATGATGGATGAGGCCCGGAATATCGGCCTGAGCATTGACTGCCAGCGCCTGGCGGCGTTGCTGGGCATGCCGGTGATCCCCACCGTCTCCATCACCGGCGAAGGCATCCGCGAATTACTCGAGCACATCCACCGTCCCCCGCCGCCGCCGCCCTTGCGCATCCGCTACGAATCCCAGTTGGAACAGGCCATCACCCGCATCGGCGGCCGCTTGGACGAGCAGCCCCATATCAGCCGGCGCGTGCGGGCGCTGCTGCTGCTGCAGGGCGACACCGACGAACGCGCCGCCATGGTCAAAACCCACGACGATGAACGCGCCGCCGCGATTTTACATGAAATTTCACGGATGCGCGCGTCCATGCAACATTCGCCGCATTACCAGGCCACCCTCGCCATCAAGCGGCAGACGGATCAATTGACCGCCGTGACGGTGCAATTCCCGCCGGCCCGCCGGTTCCGCTGGCAGGAGCGCCTCAACCGCCTGTGTTCCAATCCGCTGACCGGCCTGCCGGTGCTGCTGCTGGTACTGTACCTGGGGTTCTACAAGCTGGTCGGACAATTCGGCGCCGGCCTGCTGGTGGATTGGATCGAAACCGGCCTCTTTGAAAACCGCATCATCCCGTGGACCACGGCCCTGGTCAACCATCTCCCCTGGCCGGCGCTGCGCAGCCTGTTCTGCGGCGATTACGGCATCGTCAATCTCGGCCTGCGCTACGCCATCGCCATCATCCTGCCGATTGTGGGGATGTTTTTCGCCGTCTTCGCCATCCTCGAGGATAGCGGCTACCTGCCGCGCCTGGCCTTGCTGACCGACCGCCTGTTCAAAAAAATCGGCCTGAACGGCCGGGCGGTCATCCCCATCGTCCTGGGCTTCGGCTGCGACACCATGGCCACCATCGTCACACGCACGCTGGAAACCAAGCGCGAACGCATCATTGCCACCATCCTCCTGGCGCTGGCCATTCCCTGCTCCGCCCAGCTCGGGGTAATCCTGGCGCTGCTGGCAGCGCATCCCCGGGGCTTGCTGCTCTGGGCCGGCTTCGTCGCCGGGGTTTTCCTGCTGACCGGCTATCTCGCCGCCAGATTGCTGCCCGGCGACCGCCCCAGTTTTTACATGGAAATGCCGCCGCTGCGCATGCCGCGGCCCGGCAATGTCCTGATCAAGACCTATAGCCGCATGGTGTGGTATTTCAAGGAAGTGCTGCCGTTATTCATCCTGGCAAGCATCCTGCTCTGGCTGGGCGAGCTCACCCATATTTTTCAGGCGGCCCAGGCGGCCATCATTCCGGCGATCCGTCTGCTGGACATGCCGCCCGAGGCGTCCACGGCCTTCCTTTTCGGGTTCTTCCGGCGCGATTACGGCGCCGCCGGGCTTTACGATCTTTACGAAAACAACCTGCTGAACGGCAACCAGGTCACGGTGGCCGCGATCGTCATGACGCTGTTTCTGCCCTGCGTGGCCCAGTTCCTGGTGATGTGCAAGGAGCGCGGAACGCGCCTGACCATCCTGATTTCAATGGGCATCCTGGCCATCGCCTACGCCAGTGGAATCGTCGTCAACCTGGGTTTAAAACTTTTCCGGATCAGCCTATGAAATGCGCATTTTGCGGGCACGCCTTCGAGCCGGCGGCACAGCATGCGGTCTGCCGCCGGTGCTCGCTGTTCGGCCGTTGCAAGATGATTAAATGTCCCCAGTGCGGCTATGAAACCCCGCCGGAGCCCCGCTGGCTCCGCCGCATCATTGAAAGGTGGCGCAAACATGACGAACATCCAGACGCGGATTGACCCGGGCATCGAGGAACTGCTGGAATATCTTTATCTGCGGAATCACGAGTTCCGCCCCAACCAGCCGCCGGCGCCTTTGCCGGCGGACTTTGACGCCCAAGTCCTGCGGCAAGCCGCCGCCCAGGGCTTCATCGAATCCCCGGACGCCGGCAAGGCCCGGCTGACCGAGCGCGGCTGCGCCACCGGGCGTGACGTGGTGCGCCGGCACCGGCTGGCGGAATGCCTCCTGCGCGATGTTTTGGGCGTGCAAATCGAGGATATCAACGAAGACGCCTGCCGGATCGAACACATCATCCAGCACGGGCTGGACGAAAAAACCTGCATCCTGCTGGGACACCCCAAGACCTGCCCGCACGGCAAACCCATCCCGCCGGGCGCCTGCTGCGAGCGCGCCCAGGCCGAAGACCTGCGGGAAGTCAAGCCGCTGTGCGAAGGCAAGACGCAGGAAGCCGGCGTGGTCGCCTATCTCAGCACGCGCGAGAACCGCGAAATTCAAAAACTGATGGCCCTGGGCATCCTGCCCGGCGTCCAGGTGAAACTCATCCAGCGTTATCCATCTTATGTTTTCCAGATGGGCTACAGCCAGTTCACCATTGACCGCGAGCTGGCCGAGAAGATTTACGTCCACTGGTGCAAGCCCGCGGCGGGTTGACCGGCGCGAAAAAGCGCGCCCCGCCGCACACGGCGCGCGCTTTACGCGCCGGCAGGCGGCTTCGATGGCGGCGGTTCCAGACTGACGCCGGAAACCAGGCTGGCGGCGCCATACCGCCGGCGGACGGCATCCACGCTCCGGCTCAATTTTTCCCAGCGGGCGCTGGCTTTTTCATCGTCCAGCGGCAGGGTTAACTGCGCGCCCGCGGCGCCGGCCAGGCCGAACACCGCCACGCCCACCAGGCGCACCGGGGCCGCCATCGGCACGTTCGCCAGCAATTGCAGGGCCGCGCGGCGCAGGGTGATATCGTCGCTAAACGGCCGCGACAACGATTGCTGGCGCGTGATCGTGGTAAAATCCTTCCAGCGCAATTTCAGACGCACGCCGGACGCCGTCAGATGATCGGCGCGCAATTGACCGCCGACATCCTCGCCCAGCGCCAGCAGCATTTTTCGCACCTCCGCCGGCGATTCGCAGTCGTCGTCGAAAGTGTATTCGCGCCCGATGCTTTTCCGGTCGGCATCCGGTTCAACCGCGCGCTCGTCGCGGCCGAACGCCAGCGCCAACACATCCTGCGCCGCGCGGCGCCCCAGGCGCCGCGCCAGCGTCTCCGGCGCCAGGTCCTGCAAGTCGCCGATCAACCGCACCCCCAGGCGCGCCAATTGCGCCTGGGTGGTCCGGCCCACACCGAAAATCCGGCTGACGGGCAGCGGGCGCAGGAAGGCGGCGATGGCCGCCGGTTCCGTCGGCACCACCGTCAAGGCGTCCGGCTTGCGCAAGTCGCTCGCCAACTTGGCCAGGAATTTATTCGGCGCTACGCCGACGGAAGCCGTCAGGCCGGTCTCCGCCGCAATGGCCGCCCGGATGCGCCGCGCGATCTCCGGGCCGCCGCCGAAAAGGCTCCGGGCGCCGGTGACATCGAGAAAAGCCTCGTCGAGCGAAAGCGGCTCGATCAGGGGGGTAAACCTTTCAAAAATGGAGAAAATCCGGCGCGACTCCGCGGCGTAACGGGGCATGTCCACCGGGCAAAACACTCCCGATGGACAGAGCCGGCCGGCGGTGCGCGAGGGCATGGCCGAATGCACGCCGAACCGCCGCGCTTCATAGGAGGCGGCGGAGACCACGCCGCGCCGGTCCGGCGGCGCGCCGACGATGACGGGACGGCCGCGCCATTCCGGATGATCGCGCTGTTCGACCGCCGCGTAAAAGGCATCCATGTCCACGTGTAAAATCGTGCGGGGATTCATACGCACGCATTTTAACGCGCCGATCACCCGGATGCCAAGCCGAAACATCGCCAGCTTACAGCAGGCGGATGGAGCGCGATTCCGGCAAAATCTCTACCGTCCGGCGCGCGGCGGCGGCGGTCTGCGCGGCAATCCCCAGCACGGCGCTATCCCACCCGGCTTCATATCCGCTCTCCGGCGCCTCGCCGCGCCGGACACAGTCAATAAACGCCCGCACGGCCGCCTCGTCGCCGGCGGGCTTGATGCCGTCCAGCGGCAAGACTTCCGCCGTCCGGGTCTTGGCGGATTCAAACCGGAGTTGCGGAACTTTTTCCACGCTTTTAGAAAACAGCATCAGGCCCTCGTCGCCCACCGCGCCGACTTCCGTTTCAAAATCCGAGATGGGCGCGAAATGGCACTCCATGTACGTGCCGCGCACGCCGTTGGCGTATTCAATCGCCACCACGGCGTTGTCAAACACCGACGCCCCCGGGGCATAGACGCACAAATCGCGGATATAACCGTCATGTTGGTCGGCATTCCAGAAATAACGTCCGTGCCGGTCCTTGGTAATGTCAATGTAATGCGGGCAGTGTTCCTGGCATTCCAGGCAGCGGCGCGGCATGTTGGCCCGCGGCGTATGCACATCCAACCCGCCAAACGCCGCCACATAACGCGGACGGCTGCCGGAATGCCAGTTCATCTGGTCCATGTAATGGCAGCCCTTATGGACCAGCAGTCCGCCGGATTTAGCCCGCTCCCGGTGCCAGCGGTGCCAGTACTTCGCGCCTTCCACAAAACGGCGCGCCCAGATCATCCGCAACCGGCCGATTTTCCCGTCCTTGATCAGGCGATGGAACGTCCGCCCCGCGTCGCCAAACCGCACATTATGCCCGGCGAAAAAAATCCCCCGCGCCTTGGCCGCCGCCGCCGCAATGGCGCCGCAGTCTTCCACCGTGGTCGCCATGGGCTTCTCGCAATAGACATGCTTGCCGGCGGCCAGGGCATCCAGCACGATCGGGGCATGGGTGAAGTCCGGCGTCATGACGAACACCGCGTCCAGTTTATCCAGTTCCAGCAGCTTGCGGTAATCGGTAAAGGATTGCTGCGCCTGTAAATCCTTTTGGCCTTCCGCGGCGCGGACGGGATTGATATCCGCCACTCCCATCACCTCCGCGGTTTTTTCCGCCCGCAATTTGCCGAAAATTCCCTGCAAATATCCGACCGCGCGGTCGCCCGTGCCAATGACCCCCAATCCCAGCGTTTGCATGCCTGCTCCTTGGTAGTGAATTAATCCCCAAAAACAAGATTACGCTATTAATCGTGTAATAAGAAAAGCTACTGTTTTTAATGATGACATGCAAGAAAAATATCGTGTCAATTCCAATACTCATGTTTTAAACGCGGCAAATTGACGGATTGCATTCCGGCGCCGGTTGATGTATTTTGACTGTTTATGCACATTGACGTCAAATTGCAAGCCGCCAACCTGCGCCGCCTGCTGCAGGCGGGCGCGTTCCGGTTCATTGACGACCAGCATCCCTGGTTCCCCTACACTTCCGGCCAGATCGGCCCATACTATGTTCAAAGCGTTGACATCGAGAAGGACGGGGAGTCCTATGCGGCGGCCATTGCATCGCTGGCGCAATTGATCCGGGAGTGGCAAGTGGAGTTTGACGTGATTGCCGGCGGCGAAACCCGTGACTGGGATTTTTCCAATCCCTGCGCGGTGGCCTTGCGCCAGCCGCATGTGAAAATCTACAAGGACGGCCGGATGCTGGGCGCCGAAGTGCGGGACCGGCGCGTGCTGCACGTGGTGGACTTGAACAATGAAGGGTCGTCCGTCCGCGACTACTGGCGCCCGCTGGTGGCCGCCCGGGGCGGCCGGATTGTCGGCGTGGCGGCCTTTGTGGACCGCATGGAGGAAGGCGTGGCGGTCATGCGCGAACTGGGATTGCCGCTGGCGGCGGTGGCGCCCCTGGACCGCCAGGCCTGGCAAATCGCCCTGGACGGCGGTTATGTTTCGGCGGGGACGCATGCCGCGCTGGTGGCGCGCCAAAGCGATCCGCTGGCCTGGGCGCTGGACCGTCTGCAAAACCATCCCGAACCGTTGCGCCGGATGCTGCAAGACCCGCAAACCCGGAGCAAGGCTTTGAAAATCATCGCCTATTACAAAAAATTCCTTCCCGGATTGGAGCGGTTGGCTTCTTGAAAATCGACCCACACGTGCATTGCCGGGACGGCCGGGAATCCTACAAGGAAACCATCGCGCATGTTTTCACGCTCTGCGACCAGCAGGGCGTGGATATGATTTTCGACATGCCCAACACCAACCCGCCGCTGCTGGCGGAGGCGGACCTGGAGCAGCGCCTCGCGCTGGTCCCCGCCGCCGCGCGCGACCGGTATAAAACCTTTATCGGCGCCACCGCCGACCCGGAACAATTGCGCCAGGCGGCGGCGCTGGCGCGCGCCCACCCGTCCGTCGTGGGATTGAAACTCTATGCCGGCCCGTCCGTCGGCACGCTGGCGGTAGCCGCGGAAGCGGCGCAACAACTGGTTTACCGCACCCTGGCGGAATGCGGCTACACCGGCGTCCTGGCCGTGCATTGCGAAAAGGCCGTGCTCCTGCGGAATGTTTTCGATCCGGCGCAGCCCTCCACCCATGCCGATGCCCGCCCCCCGGCGGCGGAAACCGCATCGATTGACGACCAGGTCGAATTTGCTCGCGCCGCCGGGTTCCGCGGCACGCTGCACATCTGCCATGTCACCAGCGCCGCCGCCCTGGAGGCCATCCGCCGCGCGCGCCAGGCCGGCGGCGCGGGTCCGCTGCGCATCACCTGCGGCGTCACCCCCCACCACCTGTTATGGTCGGCGGCGCAGATGCGCGGTCCGACCGGCCTGCTGTACAAGGTCAACCCGCCCTTGCGCGCGCCGGCGGACAATGCCGCGCTGCGCGCGGCGCTCAAGCATGGGGAAATCGACTGGATTGAAAGCGACCATGCGCCCCATGCGTTATGCGAAAAAATCTACGCGCCCTACGCCGCGGGCTTCCCGTCATTATGCCTTTACCGGAACCTGGTCGAGGAGATGCTCCCCGCCTGGGGTCTGGACGAAATAACCATCCACAATGCGACCGGCGGCAACATCCGCCAGGTCTTTCAAATGGAGTAATCGCCATGAACATCACTGAACTGGCCGGCGTCAAAGTCGGCATGTGCGTATCCGGCGGGCTGGACAGCCGCACCATCGCCCGCAAACTCCGGGAAGCGGGCGTCAATACCCTGTGCTTCACGGCCGACCTGGGCCAGCCCGACGAAACCGACATTCGCAACGTCGCCGCAAAAATGGCGCCTTGCGGCGTCCGCACCATTATCGTGGACCTGAAAAAAGACATGGCCGAGGCCTGTTTCCAGGTGTTGAAAGCCCAGGCCATGTATGACGGCGGCTACTGGAACAGCACCGGCATCGCCCGCGCCGTCACCGTCCGCGGCCTGCTGCCGGCCATGCGGAAAAACGGCTGCACGGTGCTCGCCCATGGCGCCACCGGCCGCGGCAACGACCAGGTGCGGTTCGAACGCTACACCAACGCCCTGGCGCCGAAAATGCGCGTGTATGCCCCCTGGCGCGACCCGGCCATGTTGCGGGAATTCCCCGGCCGCACCGAAATGGCCGCCTACCTCAACCGGCACGGCATTCCGGCCTTCGTCGGCGGCCGGAAAAAATATTCCACCGACGCCAACCTGGCCGGACTGTCCCATGAAGCCGAGGACCTGGAAAGCCTGCAAACGCCCTGCACCATCGTCAAGCCCACCATGGGCGTCTGGCCGGAAGCCGCGCCCAACCGCGCGGAAAAATTCCGCGTGCGCTTTGTCCGCGGGCGCGCCGAGGCCGTTAACGGCAAAAAAGCCGATCCCCTGGCCATCATGCAACTGGCCAACCGCATCGGCGGCCGGCACGGCATCGGCATGAAAAACGCCCTGGAAA
>CAZYXU010000129.1:0-10954 GCA_964650945.1 uncultured Verrucomicrobiota bacterium
CTCCGGCAATCAAACCCCATCTTTGCGCTTTATTTTCCAAACGCTGCTTGGTAGAATGCGCCAAACCAAGTGTCTTTGTGCGAATTCAGCGGCGGAGCGTGAACCATGCGTTGTCCGAAATGCGGTCATCTCCACGACAAGGTCATTGACAGCCGCGCGGCGCGGGACGGGGCGGCCATCCGGCGCCGGCGGATCTGCCTGCAATGCGGCCATCGGTTCACGACGTATGAGGAAATCATCAAGGCCAGCCTGCGGGTCTTGAAACGGGACGGCCGCTCGGAAGATTTCGACCGGCAAAAACTGCTGAACGGCATTGCGCGCGCCTGCCAGAAACGCTCGGTGACCATGGAGCAGATGGAAGAGATGGTGAACGCCATCATCAACGAACTGGACAGCGAATACGACCGCGACGTGCCCAGCACGGCGATCGGGGAAAAGGTAATGGAACGTCTGGAAAACCTGGATGAAGTGGCCTACGTCCGGTTCGCCTCGGTTTACCGGCAGTTCAAGGATGTCAACCAATTTCTCACCGAAGTCAAAGGATTGATCAGCCGCGAATGATCTTTAATATCACCAGTCAACCATCCGCCACCGATCCGCTGGTGCGGCACATTCATGCCGAATTGGCAGCCGCCGGCATCCCGGCTGCTGCCGGCGCCCCGGCGGCCGACGGCGCCCCGGCGGCGGCCGGCGCCCCGGCGGCGGAGGCAGCACAGCGGCACACGGCGGCGGCCGAAGCGGTGGCGGAATTTTTGCGGCAGGAAGGCCAGACCGCGGCCGTCGGCACGGAATACCTGCTGATGTTGACGGCCCGCGCCTTGTGGGCGGTCGGCGATGAGCCTGCCGCGCGCCGCCTGGTGCATGCCGGCGGGCGCGCCCTGAATTTTTCCCCGCATTACGCGGAAGCGGCCTGCAGCGCCGGGGTAAAATTGTCCGATTGGGCGGCTTTTTTCGCTTCCCGCGCCGTGCGCCCGGCGGCATTCCCCAGTTTGGGCGGGGATACCTTGTGGATTCTGGACATGCCCAAACTAATCCCGGCGCGGGCGCCCGGGCTGGAGTTGACCGTCCTGCGGGCCATGCACGCCGCGCTGACGCGCCTGGCGGATGTATGGGATGGCTCGCGCGGGCGCGGATTGCTGGGTTTAAGCCGCCTGCGCCAGGCCGCCGGCATGATCCTGGGGGCGCCGCCATCGTCGCGCAAAAGCCGGCGGCTGGCGGCGGAAATGACCCGGCACTGCTGGGCCTGGCTGCGGACCCTGGGTTTGCGCCGAGGCTGGGAAACCACGCCGACGCTTATCAGCCTGGATTTAAGTTAATGCACCCCCAAACGCCATCAATCCAACGCACATGGCCCAGCGGCCGGCGGGCTTTCCTGAAGGCCGGCCTGGCGGCGGCCGCCCTGGCAGGCCTGCGCCGGCTGGCGTCAGCCACCCTGACGGCCTTGCCGCTGCTGCCGCCCGCTGCCGGAGAGCCGGCCGCCGCCGGGGCGCCGGCCGCCGCCGGTATGCCGGCCGCCGGTATGTTCCCGGGGCTGACAATTTATCCCCGGCATGCCTGGACCTGGTTAAAACCGCGGCCGGAACTGATGCGGCCCGCCTATGACTATAAGCGTCTGACGGTGCATCATGCCGGTAACGGCGTCAACACCCATACCAACTGGGATGAAGTTATCTTCGATCTGAACGGCGTCATGGAGGCGCATCTGCAAAACCGGTTCGGCGATATCGCCTATCATTTCATCATTGACTATGCCGGCCGCATCTGGGCCGGCCGGCCGCTGTGTTACACCGGCGCGCATGTGTCCGGATTCAACGACAACAACCTGGGCGTCATGCTGCAGGGCAATTTCGAGGAACAGCGCCCGGCGCCGGCGCAAATCCAGGCGCTCTTCGCCCTGATCAACGCCGCGCAGCAAATCTGGAACATTCCCGGCAACGCCATTTACGGGCACCGCGACCTGGGCCGGAGCGCCTGTCCCGGCGCCCATCTTTACCCGCTCCTCGCATACTATAAAAATCCATGAAAACCGGCAAACATCCCCGCTCCCGCACGCCAACGCCAGCTCCGCGCCAGCCGGCCGCGGCCGGCGCGCGCTGCCGCCGGGCCGACGTCCGATTCGACCCGATCGAGGTGGTCCTGAAAGACATCCGGCGCGGCGCGATGGTGGTGATCGTGGACGACGAGTGCCGGGAAAACGAGGGCGACCTGGTCATGGCCGCCGCCAAGGTCAACGCGCATACCATTAATTTCATGGCCACGCACGGGCGCGGACTGATTTGCGCCGCCCTGACCGCCGAGCGCCTGGCAAGGCTGCAAATCAACCGGATGACGTCCCTCCACCAGCCCGACAGCATGCGCACGGCGTTCATGGAATCGGTGGACGCCCGCAAGGATGTGACCACCGGCATCAGCGCCTACGACCGGGCCCGCACCATCAAGGCCCTGGTGGACGACAAAACCACCCCCGCCGACCTGATCAGCCCCGGCCATGTCTTCCCGCTCGCTGCGCGCGCCGGCGGGGTGCTGCAACGCGCCGGCCATACCGAAGCCTCCGTGGATCTCGCCCGGCTCTCAGGCCTGCCGCCCGCCGGGGTGATTTGCGAAATCATGCGCAGCGACGGCCAGATGGCCCGGCTGCCGGACCTGTGGAAATTCGCGCGGCGGCATGGCCTGAAAATCATCTCCGTCGCCGACCTGATCGCCTACCGGCGGCGCCGCGAAAAACTCGTCGAATGCGTCCAATCCGTCATGCTGCCCACGAATTTCGGCAATTTCCAGTTAAAGTTCTACCGTTCGCTGATCAATGAGGAGAGCCACATGGCCCTGGTGATGGGCGAGCCGGAGCGCCAGAAATCCGCCCTGGTGCGCGTGCACAGCGAATGCCTCACGGGCGATGTGTTCGGCTCGTTGCGCTGCGATTGCGGGCAGCAGCTCCAGGCGGCCATGCGCAAGGTCGCCGCGGAAAAGCATGGCGTCATCCTCTACATGCGGCAGGAAGGGCGCGGGATCGGCCTGGAGAAAAAACTCCACGCCTACGCCCTCCAGGAAGCTGGCCTGGACACGGTGGAGGCCAACCAGCGCCTGGGCTTTGCCGCGGATTTGCGCGATTACGGATTCGGCGCCCAGATTCTTTCGGATTTGGGCTTGCAAAATATCCGGCTGATGACCAATAATCCCCGCAAAGTCATCGGCCTGGAGGGTTACGGCATCAAAATCCTGGAACGCATCCCGGTGGTGCTGCCGGCCAATAATTATAACCGCCATTATTTGAACACCAAACGCAAGAAAATGGGACATTGGTTGTAAGCAGAACAATCATCACAGGAGACGAATAAGATGCAAATCAAGGAAATCAGCGCCGAACTGACCGCGCGTCAATTGCGCTTCGGCATCGTCATCAGCCGGTTCAACGACATGTTCACCAACCAGTTGCTGCGCGGCGCAGTGGATTGCCTGCAGCGGCACGGCGCCGCGGATGACGCCATCACCGTCGTCTGGGTGCCGGGCGCCTTCGAAATCCCGCTGATCGCCCAGAAACTCGCCCAAAGCGGCAAGCTCGACGCCATCATCGCCGTGGGCGCGGTCATCCAGGGCGCCACCCCGCATGCCGGGCTGATCGGCAGCCAGGTGACCCGCGCGCTGGCGCAAATCGCCCTCAAGGAAAACATCCCCGTGATTGACGGCGTGGTGGTGGCCGACAATCTGGAGCAGGCCATCGAACGCTCCGGGACCAAGGCCGGCAACCGCGGCTGGAATGCCGCCATGTCCGCCATCGAAATGGCAGGCTTGTGCAAGAAGCTGGCCGCCAAGTAAATTGGCGCCAACCCTCATTTTGGCGCCCGCACAGGGCGAAAGGATTTTATGGCGACACGTCACGCCGCGCGGGCTTGGGCTATGCAGGTGCTTTTCTCGTTGGATTTCAATCCGCTGACCCCGGACCAGGCGCTGGCCCTGTTCTGGAAAAACCAGTTGGCGGATGAAAAATCCCAGCGCTTTACCGGCGAGCTGGTGCGGGGCGTCAGGGAAAACCAGGAACAACTGGACACGATCATCCGCCAGCACGCGGCCAACTGGAATCTCCAGCGGATCAACGCCGTGGATCGCAACATCCTGCGCGTGGCTTTGTTTGAAATGCAGCACCGGCCTGACATCCCCCCGATCGTCTCCATCAATGAAGCCGTGGACCTTGCCAAGCGGTTCAGCGGCGATGAGTCCGGCAAATTCATCAACGGCATCCTGGATCAGGCGCGGCTCGCGCTAAGCGCGGCGGAAGAAGGACGCGGGGATGCGAAGCAACCATGAATCATGGATGAACCAGGCCCTGGCGCTGGCGCGGCGCGGCGCCGGGCTCACCCGGCCGAATCCGCCCGTCGGCGCGGTGGTGGTCCGCCGCGGGCGTTTGGCGGGACAGGGCTGGCACCGGGGCGCCGGCCGGCCGCATGCGGAGGCGCTGGCGCTGGCGGCCGCCGGCCGGCAGGCCCGCGGCGCCACGCTGTATGTGACGCTGGAACCATGCTGCACCCAGGGACGCACCCCGCCTTGCACCCGGGCGATCGTTGCCGCCGGCATCAAAACGGTGGTGGCCGCCGTCCGCGACCCCAACCCGCGGCATCAGGGCCGCGGATTCAAACAATTGCGGCAGGCGGGCGTGCAGGTGATCGAGGGCGTCGGCCGGGACGAAGCCCGGGCGTTGATCGCGCCGTTCGCCAAGTGGATTTGCCGGGCCCGGCCCTACCTGACCCTGAAACTGGCCGAAACGCTCGACGGCAAAATCGCCGATCACCGCGGGCAATCCAAATGGATCACCAGCCCGGCCGCCCGCCGGGAAGTGCAGGCTTTGCGCCGGAGCGCGGACGCCATCCTGGTCGGCGCCGGCACGGTCCGGGCGGACGACCCAAGCCTGCTACCCCGGCCGGCCCTTGGCCGCCGGCCATGGCGCGTAGCCGTGGACAGCCGCGGCACGCTGGCCGGCGATTATAAAATCCTGCAGCCGCCCGATGCGGCGCGCACCATCATGGCCACCACCCGGCATTGCCCGGCGAAAATCCGCGCCGGCTGGCAGGCGGCCGGCGCGCAGGTCTGGGTGCTGCCCGCCGCCCGCGGCCGGGTATCATTGCCGGCGCTGTTCCGCCGGCTCGGGGCCATGGGCGTGTTGCATGTGGTTTGCGAAGGCGGGGGGGAACTGGCGGCGGCGCTGATCCGGGCCGGGCTGGTGGATGAATACCGGTTTTTCATCGCGCCGCGCTTCCTGGGCGGCAAGACCGCTCCCGGCGCCGTGGGCGGCCCGGGCTGGCTGCTGCAATCCGCCCCGGAACTGGTGTTCACCGACTGCCGGCAGGTCGGCCGGGACATCCTGCTGCAAGCGCGCCCGGCGCGGGCGCCGGATTGCGGGCGGCGTTAAGACTTTTGGGGCCCAAAAATTAAAAGTGGACTTGTTTCGCATTTTCTGATATAAGTCCGCAACTTTTAAGCGATAAAAGCGGGATAGGATTACGGGCATGGATCAATTCACCGATAAAATCGTCCTGGTCACCGGCGCCGCCCGGGGCCTGGGCCGGGCCATTGCCGAGAAATTCGCCGTCCAGGGCGCGCATGTCGCGGTCTGCGATTTGAACCGCGAGTGGCTGGCCGACACGGAAAAAGCCATCACCGGTTACGGCCGCAAAACCCTCGGCCTGGCCGCGGATGTCAGCAATCCCGCGCATGTGCAAGCCGCCGTGGAAGCCGTCGTCCAGCAATTCGGCCGCCTCGATGTCATGGTCAACAACGCCGGCATCACCAAGGATGGGTTCCTGGTGCGCATGTCGGAAGCCGACTGGGACGCGGTGATCAACGTCAACCTCAAGGGCACGTTTCTTTTCACCAAGCAGGCCGCGAAGGTCATGATGAAGCAGCGGTCCGGCGCCATTGTGAATGTCGCCTCCATCATCGGCCTGATCGGCAACGCCGGCCAGGCGAATTACGGCGCTTCCAAGGCCGGGGTGATCGCCCTGACCAAATCCGCGGCCAAGGAGCTGGCCTCCCGCAACATCCGGGTCAACGCCGTGGCGCCGGGCTTCATTGAAACCAAGATGACGGCGGTTTTGCCGGAGGAAATCCGGAATAAAATGCTGGCAGCCATCCCGATGGGACGGTTTGGGCTGCCGGAAGATGTGGCAAACGTGGTGCTGTTCCTGGCCGGCCAGGACTCGGCCTATATGACGGGCCAGGTTCTGACCATCAGCGGCGGCATGGTAATGTAACGCAACAAACAGGAGGATCAAATGGCTTTAGAAGATAAAGTCCGGGACATCATTGTGGAAAATCTGGGAGTCAACGCCGAACAGGTCACCCCCGAGGCTTCTTTCGTGGAAGATCTGGGCGCCGACTCGTTGGACACCGTGGAACTGGTGATGGCCTTTGAAGAGGAATTCGGGGCGGAAATCCCGGATGAAGACGCCGAAAAGCTGACAACCGTCGGCGCGGTGATCAATTACCTCAAGGAAAAAGGCTTAGGCGAATAATCCACCCGCCAACAAGGCCGGGAAAGGCCATCGCCCTTCCCGGCTTTTTTTTAACATGGGATTGTCGTTATGCGGAAAGTAGTTGTCACCGGTCTTGGCGTGGTCAGCCCGTTGGGCAGTCGGCTGGATGTTTTCTGGCAACGCAACCTCAATGGCGTTTCCGGCATCCGCCGTGTGCAGCAATTCGATTGTTCGCCTTACCAGTCGCAAATCGGCGGCGAGGCGATCGAATTCAATGCGGACGACTTCCTTTCCAAGAAAGATCAGCGCCGCAGCGACCGCTACAGCCATTTTGCCATCGGCGCCGCCAAGATGGCGGTGGTTGACTCCGGCCTGGAATTCGACCGGGAAGACCCGACGCGCTCCGGCGTGATTGTCGGCTCCGGCATCGGCGGCTTGCAAACCCTGCAAACCCAGCACTCCATTCTGCGGGAAAAGGGCCCGTCCCGCTGCAGCCCTTTCATGATTCCGCAGATGATCAGCAATATGGCGGCCGGCCTGATCGCCATCGAGCACGGACTCAAAGGCCCGAATTTTGCCGTAGTCACCGCCTGCGCCACCGCCGCCCATGCCATGGGCTGCGCCATGCAGACCATCCGGCTGGGCGACGCCGACATCATGCTGGCCGGCGGCGCCGATGCCTGCCTTTGCGACCTGGGCTACGCTGGATTTTGCGCCTTGCGCGCGCTCAGCACCCGCAACGACGAACCTCAGAAAGCCAGCCGGCCGTTTGACGCCGAACGCGACGGCTTTGTCATGGCCGAAGGCGCCGGCATCCTGGTGCTGGAGGAATTGGAACACGCCCGGCGGCGCGGCGCGCGGATTTACTGCGAATTGGCCGGCTACGGCGCCACCTGCGACGCCTTCCACGAGACCGCGCCGGAAGCAAGCGGCGACGGCGGCGCCCGCGCCATGCGCCTGGCCATCCAGGGCGCCGGCGCCTCGCCCGCGGACGTGGATTACATCAATGCCCACGGCACCAGCACCAAGCTCAACGATGCGTGCGAAACCAACGCCATCAAGTCCGCGCTGGGCGAACACGCCCGGCGGGTCATGATCAGCTCCACCAAGTCCATGACCGGCCACCTCCTGGGCGCCGCCGGCGGCGTCGAAGCCGCCGTTTGCTCCCTGGCCATCCAGAACAAGGCCGTGCCGCCGACCATCAATTACACCACGCCCGACCCGGATTGCGACTTGGATTATGTCCCCAACACCGCGCGCGAAATGCCCAAATTGCAGTTGGTTTTGAGCAATTCGCTCGGTTTTGGCGGCCATAACGCCACACTGGCCTTCCGTGCCATCTGAAAAACCGCGCCCCGGTTAATCCGCCTCACTTCCGCGCCAAAACGCTTTTGCGATTCGTTGTATTCGGCGAAGCGCAGATGCGCCACCAAACTTGCGCGGCGCAAAATTCAGGTGGTAAAATCGCCTGGAATGCAATACACTGTCAGGCGGCAGTTCGGATGAATCAACTGTGGAAAGGCCATGCTGATGCTTGACGAAAAATTTTTGGAAAAAATCCGCGCCGGGCAATTGCTTTTCGGCTTCGGCCTGCGTTATTACGATCCCGGCATCATCGAGCAGATCGGCGCCGCCCCGGATTTCATCTGGCTGGACCTGCAACATGGCACCATCCAGCAACATCACCTGCCGGACCTGATCCGCACCGCCGATTTGGTAGGCACGGCGGTTTTGCCGCGGTTGCCCGGCCATAATCCGCAGGTAATCAGCAACATCCTGGATCTGGACCCCGGCGGGGTGATTGTGCCCCAGGTGGAAACCGCGGAACAGGCGCGCGCCCTGGTGCAGGCCGCCAAAATGCCGCCATTGGGCGAACGCTCCTTCGGCGGCCGGCGTATGGTGGACCGGCACGGCCGGGACTACCTGGCCCAGGCCAACCGCCGGCAATGCCTGATTGTGCAACTGGAAAGTCCCGCCGCAGTGGACAACGCGGACGCCATCGCCGCGGTGGATGGCGTGGATGGATTGATGATCGGCCCGGACGATTTCAGCCTGCGCCACACCCGGAGCGGCAGCATGCCCCCCACCTGGCGATTGCCCGCTACGGCCGAGGCGGAAACACGCATCGCCGCGGCCGTGCGGCGCCATGGCAAATTCTGCCTGACTTTCGCCGGCACCCGCGAGGAAATCGTCACCGCACGCGATAAGGGCTTTCAATTGCTGGATGTGGGCGCGGATGTGATCTTTCTCCGGGAAGGCCTGAATCGCCGCCTGGAATTGATTCAAGTTTTCCGCTGACACGGGAGACAGGAAAACTCAAAGGAATGCCAAACCGGTGGGACTGAACAAGAAAGAAAAACTGGAGAAATATTTCCTGGAGGTCATCCATGACCGCCGGACGGGGCGCGGCGCCAAAGTCACGCGCGCCCTGTTGCTGCACCTGTCCCGGATTTACGGCTGGGTGATCGGCCTGTGGAATTTTCTCTACGAAAAGGGCATCTTCCGCCATCATACCCTGGGCTGCCAGGTGATCAGCATCGGCAACCTGACGGTCGGCGGCACCGGGAAAACGCCGATCGTGGAAATTTTCGCCCGCGCCATGCAGCAGGAAGGTCGGCGGGTGGCCATCCTCAGCCGCGGCTACAAAAAAGTCGAACACGGATTCTGGAAGAAGCAACTGGATAAACTCACCGGACGCGAACGCCACCGGCCGCCCCGGGTGGTTTCCGACGGTAAATCGCTGCTGCTGGATGCGGCGATGAGCGGCGATGAGCCCTACATGCTGGCCTCCAACCTGCCGGAAGTGGCGGTGGTAGTGGACAAGGACCGCGTCAAAAGCGGGCTGTACGCCATTGACAAGCTCAAATGCGACACGCTGGTGCTGGACGACGGCTTCCAATACCGCGCGCTCAAGCATCGCGTGGAAATCGTGCTGGTGGATTCCACCAATCCCTTCAGCAACGGCCATGTCCTGCCGCGCGGCCTGCTGCGCGAACCGGTGGCCAATATCCGGCGGGCGGATTTCATCTTCATCACCAAGTCGCCCGACGCCGAGCAGGCGGAGTTGAAAGCCCGGCTGCGCCAGCTCAACCCGCGCGCGGAAATTTCCGTCTGCGCGCACCAGCCGCTCTACCTGCAGAACGTTTATACCGGCGAACGCCAGGCGCTGGCATGGCTGGCGGGGCGCCGGCTGGCGACCGTCGCGGGCATCGCCATCCCCGAAGGCTTTGAAAACGAAATCCGGCGGCAAGGCGGCCGGCTCGAATATTGCAAGCGTTTCGCCGACCATCACCGCTACACCCAGCAGGAAATCATTGACCTGATCAACAAGGCCCGCCACCATGGCGCCTGCGCCATTATCACCACCGAAAAGGACGCCGTGCGCCTGCCCAAAATCCAGCGGGTGGATGTCCCGGTTTATTTCCTGCGGGTGGAAATCAAACTGCTGAGCGGCGTAGAGGATTTTAATGCATGCATCTCGCGCATCTGCTTCCGGTGAAATACCCGGCCTGGCCGCGCCGGAAACGGTCCTGATTGTCGGCGTCAACTGGCTCGGCGACAGCATCATGGCCATGCCGGCGCTGCAAAGCTACCGCCGCCGCCATCCGGCGGCCCGGCTGGTTATGGCCGTCCGGCCGCATCTGGCGCCACTCTGGCAAATGCACCCCGCCCTCGCGGAAGTGCGCGCCTGCTCCGGCGCCCTCCCCGAACTGCTGCAACTGGCCCGGCAATTGCGCCGGGAGCGCCCCGCTGCCGCCTATGTCTGGCCGCGGTCGTTCCGCTCGGCGCTGGCGCCCTGGCTGGCCGGCATCCCCCGGCGCTGCGGCTTGCCCGGCCATGGCCGCGATTGGATGCTGACGGATATCGTCCCGCCCCCGACCGATACCCGCCGGCACCAGGCGTTCGAATACCTCAACCTGATGGGTGACGACACCGCCGAAATCGAGCCGCCAGCCTTGCAAGCGCCCGTCGAACTGCAACAGCAATGGCGCGCGCGTTTACAGGCCGCCGGCCCGGCCAACTGGGTGGCGCTGCTGCCCGGGGCGGCCTTCGGACCGGCCAAGCGCTGGCCGGACGGCCATTTTGCGGAAACCGGCCGGCGTCTGCAGCGGGAATTATCCGCCGGGGTGGCGGTATTGGGCGCGGCCGCGGAAAGCGCCTTGTGCCGGAGCGTCGCGGACCAGATCGGCGGTAGCGCCATCAGCCTGGCCGGCCAAACCACCCTGCCGGACCTGGCCGCCATTTTGGCTTGCTGCCGGCTGGCCGTCACCAACGACAGCGGCGGCATGCATCTGGCCACGGCCATGCATACCCCGGTGGTAGCCGTCTTCGGCATCACCAACCCGGACCAAACCGGCCCGCTCGGACCGCGCGCCTGCGTTTTGCAGAACAGTTCCTTCCGCGCCCGCGATTTTAAGCACCAGATCCATCAAGCCGCCGCCGCCCTCGCCGCCATCACGCCCGACCAGGC
Source organism: uncultured Verrucomicrobiota bacterium (assembly GCA_964650945.1). Taxonomy (GTDB): domain Bacteria; phylum Verrucomicrobiota; class Kiritimatiellia; order JAAZAB01; family JAAZAB01; genus JAXGPF01. Next base: position 10,936 of record CAZYXU010000129.1, read on the forward strand.
CGTCGCCGCCGCTTTGCGC
>CAZYXU010000130.1:0-10945 GCA_964650945.1 uncultured Verrucomicrobiota bacterium
TGGCGGCCACCCTGGCCTGCCTGATGACCGGGGCGGTCGCCGGCGCCTGTTATTAGCGGCGGCGATCGAATCCTCAAGGATCGCGGCGCCGTGGAGGATGTTCGCCAGCATGCACCAACTGTCGCCTGGATGAACGCCGTGGCATCCGGCTCCAATTAAAATATTTGCTCAAATGCGTTTTGGTATTTCACCAGACCGGCAAAAGCAGGAATAGAATTTGACTGACCCGTTTTGTCAAAAATGCTCTTGCAAATTACAAAAGATATTGTGTTTTGTAAACAGATGAAGATGGCAGCGGAACTATCTTGCATTGCTGGCGCAGCGCGATCTGCCGGCATGGGGATTGCCCTCCAAGCCGCAAATGGCCGAACGGATGTTTAAAATGCTTGCCATAGCCCACGGAACGCCTTGGAATGCCAGCGCAATCGGCCAGAGCCTGGGATTGAACTTCCAGACGGTGAACAGCTACATGGACTATCTTGAAGGCGCATTTCTCTTGCGGCGTCTGCAGCCCTTTCATGCCAATATCAGAAAGCGGCTCGTCAAGAGCCCCAAGGTCTATTGGCGAGACAGCGGATTGCTGCACGCCCTGCCCGGTGTTTCGACAATGGATGCGTTGTTGTCGCAACCCTGGGTTGGCGCAAGCTGGGAGGGTTTCGTGATCCAGCAGGCGCTTGCTTAAGCTTCCGCGCGGCTCGTAGTCGCTCCCGGGAATTCCGATAAATCCATCCTGCAAATAGTGGTTTGACGTGTAATGATTATCTCAAACTGGTAATTACCGAAGCCATCCATGCAGAAACAGTGATGCATTTGGACTGGATCAGAGATGTGTTGAAGATGGGCGCCCGCGCATATTGCAGCCAATTAATAATACGACAGAAAGGTCTTTGGAAAAACTCCCCTGAACAGCGAGTGAATAGGAGCGAACTGCTTAAGATTGATATAACAACCCCTAGTCGTACCCCTAGTCCACCCCTAGTCCCAACCGCCGTCCGCATAACGCTTGGGGAATCATATGCATGTTAATTATAAAAAAATCAGCGGATTATTTATTCTTGCCGCGGGGCTTTGTCTGCCAGTTATGCGGACAACCGCGGCGGACAAACGGGTGGTGGGCGCGTTGGATTGGCCCGCACAATGGATGATTTTCGGGCCCGTGCATGCCGATGACCCGGTCTTGCCGCCGGCCATGCTCTCCGCCATGCCGGACCAGTTGGAGATTGCCGGTAAAATTCTCAAGCCGCAATTGGTGACACCGGGACGGGACAGCGTGGTGACTCTGGCGGATATTTACAAGGACGTCGGCCGGCGGACAACGGCGTATGTTTTTTTGCCGCTGACGGTCCCGGATGCGCGCGCCGTTACCTTGGGCCTGGGCGGCAATTGGTGGATGCAAGCCTGGTTGAATGGCGCCTTGATTCTGGATACCACGGAAACTTCCAATATTCACGGCCAAATTGCCGTGGACAACCACCTGGTCAATGTTAACCTGCGCCCGGGCCGCAATATCCTGGCTGTCCGGTTTATTTGCGGCTCCGGCGGCTCGGAACTGGCGCTGGGCGGACCGGACCAAATCCGGCGGGCGTGGGCGCCGCCGCGACCGGCGGAATTGGACATGGTGCAGACGCTTTGGGACGCGGCGCTGTTTGACGAAAAATTGTCGGCCCACGCCGGGACGGGGCTCCGTCTGCAACTGGAACGTGATTATTTGCGGCCCGGCGAGCGTTTTTTGGAATATTTTCTGTGGTTGACCCCGGCGGCGCCCATGGCGGAAACCCGCCTGCGGGAAACCGTTTTTGACTTCGCCACGGGCCGGCAAATTCAGTCGGCCGTGATCACCCCGTCGGCAACACGGCTCTTGCGCCAGTTGGATTTGCGGACGCTTGGTCTTGACAAGGTGCGGCTGCGCGTGGAACTTTCACGGGAAGACCGGCTGATCGGCACGGCGGAAGCCGTGTTGCGGGCCAACCGCGCGGCGCCGGCGCCGGCGGCCGGACAAACCATTCCCGTCCTGCTGGATATGCCCGCGGGGATTGATTCCATCCGCGATTGGCCGGTGACTTTCGGCATGCCGTTTCCGGCCGGTGGATTGTGGGAGTTGGATGACTTGCGGGTGGTGGACCGGGCCGGCGCGGATGTGCCCTTCCAAGCCGAGATCACCGGGCGCTGGGCGCCGGAGGGCGCCATCAAATGGGTGCGGTTTGACGCGTTGGCCGACAGCGCGCGCGGTTTGGCTGTGACCACCGGCGCGCCGGGTCCCGGCGCCCGGCCGCCGGCGCCGGTAACGCTTGTGAAAAATGCCGGCGGCGTGGAAGTGGACACCGGCGCCGCGCGTTACCAGTTGGAAGGCGGCGGCGCTTTGATTGGGAGTTTGCGGGCGGCTGGGCAGGTTTTAATCGCCGGCGCCGGCCGTGGATTATATGTGATTGACCAGCGGGGGCGGACCGCCACCGCGGACGCCAAGGACGCGCTGATGGAGGTGGAAGCCGCCGGGCCGGTGGCCGCCTGCGTGAAAATTGAAGGGGTTTACCGCACGCCGGACGGCGAGGAGCTGGCGCGCCACATCACCCGCTTGGAGTTCTTCGCCGGCCGGCCCGAAGCCCGCGTCATCCATACCCTCGTTTTAACCCGCGACAGCAACGCCGTGTGGTTTCGTGAAATCGGCTGGGAAATCCCGGTGGCGCCCGGGCCGCAGCCCCAGGCGCTTTTCAATGTCAACGCGGCCGATGCCGCGCAATGCCACGCGGTGTCACTGGCGGATGCGACCAATTCCGCTTACCTGCTGCAAGCCCAGGGCCTGCATCTGACGCTTAAGCCGCACCCCCGGCAGCAGCGCTGGATTCCCCAAAGCCAGGGTCAATATGTATGCACTCTCGCCGCGCTGGAGCGTGATCGGCAGGAGCGCGTCCTGTTCGAAGGCGAACGCATGGGCGACTGGATGGCCCTGACCGGACGCCGGGGCGGCTTGCTCATGGCCTGCCGCGACACCGCGCGGCAGCATCCCAAGGAATTCGAGGTTTTTGCCGATAAAATGGTGTTGCGCCTGTTCAGCAATCGCGGCGGCGCCGAACTGGATTTCCGGTCCAAAACCCTGGTGCAGCGCTGGGGGTTGACGGCGCTGGGCGCCGATGAGTTGGACCCGGCGGTGACGGCTAAAATCGCCGCGCATGACAGTAATGCCATCGGGTGGTCGCGCACCCATGCGTTGTTGATTGCGCCGTTGCCGGCGGAGCAGCCCGCGCCGACGGCCGCGCGGCTGGGGCGCCTGCATACCGGGGAGGTTTTTGCCCACACCGATCCGGCCTGGATTTACCGCTCCCGCGCCATGGGCCCGCTTTATCCCAAAGACCCCGCGCGTTTTCCGGAGGCGGAAAAAGCCGTGGAATATTACATGCGGATTTGCGGGACGGACCGTACTCCCGGTGATATTTATCATGGATTTGTGGACTATTTTACCGGCCCGCATTACACCTATCCCCAACGCTGGTATCAGGTGTATGATCTGCTGACCTGCTACTGGACGGTTTACGCGCGGTCGGGCGACCGGGCCTACCGCCGCACGGCGCAGGGCGCCGTGCGCGCCTATATGGATGCCTGGCTGGCCCATTGCGATGGGCCGCGGAAGGTGCGCGGCTTGATCATGAATTCGGGCGGCGAGTCGTTTACCGGCAAGTCCAGCCTGCCTTACTACTGGGAAACCACTACCGGGTTTGATTGGGGCAATGGCACCGACTTGAAACGCGTGCTCTGGGATTATCAACTTACCGGATACCGGCGCAGCCGCGATATCGTGCGCAATTATGGCGATGGGCTGCTGCGGGCCTGGCATCCCGACGGCCAGGTCTTTAACGCGCTCATGGTCGTCCGCCTGCTGTATCAAGTCTATGAACTGACCTGGGATCCCCGGCTGCGCGCCCTGGCCGAGGCCACCAACACGCAAAGATTTTATAATCCCCTCGGTGACATGCGCATAACCAAAAACCGCGCTTACAAAAGCACCACCTATAAAACCGCCTATGATGTGGACATACCGGTGGAAGTCTGGGAGCTTACCGGGGGCCGGTGTCATCTGGATGTCGCGGTTCCGCTGGCGGAATATCAGTGGCGTAAGGCGGGGCTGGGCGGCCGCGCCACCGGGCTGGCGGCTAATTTCCTTTATTATCACCAGCCCAACCCGGCGCTGGCGGCGGATTTGGCGCATTTCCTGCGCCGGGAACCCGGCGCGGCCTATCAGCCGGAGACCGGTGAATATGTGGGGGTGACCTGGTCCAATATCGCCCGTTACCTGCGGGGGTTGGTGTATGCCATGGATGTGGTTGCCGCCACCGACGCCGACCGCCGACCACCGGCCGCCCTGCTGGATTTCGAGTTTGACGACCCGCCATGCAGTGTGTTCCTGTACACCGACGCGGAACAGGCCACGGAATTGCTGGTCCGGATGCCCGGCGCATCCCAGGTCGGCCAAACCGGCGAGGGTTTGCTGCTGATTCCACATGCCTTCCATAACCGCCAGCAGTTTCCCGGCCAGGAGCTTCACCAGGTGAACTATATCAGCGGCGGTGGCATGCGCGTGCGCATTCCCTATGATGCGATGCCGGGCGCCTACGAAATCCGGTTGGCGCAGCCGGGCGCCTATCAGATCATCGCCGATCGGCGCACACCGCTGGTCATTCACCGGGCCGGCGTCTGGCAGCCGGCCTTTACCATGCCGGCCACCCGCGTCTATTTCAGGGTTCCGCAAGGCGTAACCGATGCGCGCATCTGGTTTGAAAACGGCGCGGTATTGTTCGCGCCGGACGGCCGACCGCACAATGACGGCACACCCGTCCGCGGCTGGTGTGATCTGCCCGCCGACCGCCCGGGGCTGTGGGGATTCGATCTGGCCGTCCCGGGCAAGGTGGAAGGCCGCAACTTCCCGCCGTTTTACACCATGGGTGATCCGGAGTTTTATTTCGAACCACAACTCGCCGCGCCCGGGGTGCCGCCCCAAGCTGAAAGCCAGGATTGACGGAAAATGCCGCAGGCAACGGGTTGCAAGTCACACCTGATTGGTAGGGTGGTCGCATGCCTAGAAAACCAAGAATTGAATATGCGGGAGCGGTTTATCCACCGTCGCACAAGGCTATGGTGGACAAGTCTCGTGATGTGCCGCGGGAACCGCCGGGAGGCGGTGTTTTGCGATGATCTAGATAAGCTGGTTGGTGCGCCGTCATACCAGCGTGAGAAACGGTTGGATCAAGGAGCGGTTGGGGATGGGAACGGCGACGAATTTTGCAACCATGGTGAAAAAACTGGAATTAGCCCGGGCGGGCGACCGGGGATATGCAGAGCGGCGCAAGGCGGATATTATTAAAATATAGGACTGATACTGCCTAGGGCTAAACTGTTACTGCTGTCTCTACCTTGCCCCCTGCTGCCCACTACTGCTGCCTACTGCTACAATGCGCGTAAATATCGGGAAATAATATAACCAGGGGGAATTATGGGGAACAAGCAGTCAATGCATATATTGGCGCGGTGTGGGATCGTTATTGCGTTTGTTATGTTGTCCGCCCCGGGCATGGCGCAAGGCGACTTGGTTGGTCATTGGCGTTTCGACGAGACCAACGGGCTGATAGCGGTTGATTCCAGCGTCAACGGTAACAACGGTGTTCTATACAACCTGACCGGAGCCGAATGGACCAACGGGGTGAAGCGCAACGCCCTGAGTTTTGAAAAGGCCAATGATTATGTGCGGATGTCCAATAGCCCGAGTTTGCAGCTTACCAACGACCTGACCATTGCGCTTTGGGTCAAGCCGATCGTCACTAACGGCGCAAAATTGAGCTGGATCCACAAGAGTTACGGCGGCGAATTCAGCCTGTGCCACTATGACAGCAGAACAATCAGTTTTTTTCAAGGCCGGCAGACGGCGCCGGGCTGTTACTTTGGCGCAACCATTATCCCGGAAAACAAAATCATCACCAATGTCTGGCAACATGTGACGGTAACTCGCAACATGTCCACCCGCGAAATCAAGGGCTACCTTAACGGCATGTTGCAAAATACGGTTATTTATCCGGATAATACCAATTATTTCCCCCCGCTGGCCACGACCAGTCCGGTGTTGATCGGTACGGGATATGCCTCTGGATTCAGCGGTTTAATGGACGATATCATCATTGCCGATTATGCGATGACGGCGGAAGAGGTCGCCAGCCTTTACGATTCCGCGTATTTGCGCGGCTGGTGGGATATGAACGAGGGCGGCGGTCTGGATGTCGAGGACTTGTCCGATTTCGGCAACGATGGCCGGTTGACGGGGATGCATCCTTCCGCATCGTGGGTGGATGGCCATCCCGATGATACCGGAGATTTGTTGAGTGCATTATCTTTTACCAATGGGTTCGTGGATTGCGGGAACGAGGCATCCTTGCAATTGACCAATGATTTGTCGTTGTCGTTGTGGATCAGGCCGGCCGACCTTGGCGTTCGCCGGCAAAATGCGTTGGACAAATATTACTGCGGTGAATTTGCCACGACCTTGGAAACCAACGGACGCCTTTCATACTATCATCATAAGTTTACGACGGTGACTACCTGGTGGTATTTTGCGGCGTTGCCTGCCGGAACGGTCCAAACCGGCGATTGGCAGCATATTGCCATTACTAGGGATGCCGCCACCCGGATGATTAAAAGTTATTATAATGGCCTGCCGGTTACCAACGCGTTTTATCCCACCAACGCCATGCCAATGCCGAGCGCCAATCCAATCAAGATCGGTAAGGGTTATGCCGGCGCTTTTACCGGAGAAATTGACAAGGTGCGCATTTACGGCCGTGTCTTGACCCCCGAAGAGATCCTTGCCATGCAGATGCTCGCCGCCCAGGCGGATCGGAATTACTATACGGGCGAGGAGGGCCATGCAATTACCCTGCTGGACATTTCCGCCCTCGGTGATGTGGTCGATAATTGTTACTTGGTGGCTAAAAATTCAGCCGGCGATGAAATCGGCGGCAGTGTGACGCCGGCATTAATTACGAGCGTCCCGTTCAATTCCGCGTTATTGCCGGCGGGGACCAACTTGATTACGATTGAATTGCATGGAAATAACGGCGATCAGGAGCGGTGCGCCTGTACCTCGATCAACGTGCTCAAGCTTCAACCGAATCCCGGATACGAGATTAAGATTGACCGGCCAACCGGCTCTGTCCTCCGTGATGGAAACCCATTCTTCCCAATCGGATTTTATATGGCGGGTATTGACGCTAGCAATACCGATGATTTCGCGGCTGTAGCGGATGCCGGATTCAATACGGTGATACACTGGAAGTTCAGGGAAGAAGATCCGGCGGTCGCGGCCGGTTATTTGCAGGCGGCCGCTAATGCCGTGAGTTCAGCCAATCCGCATGGGTTAATGGTGATTGACGCCCAGCAAGCTTACGATCCGCTGAATTTTGCCTCAACGTTCAAGTTGAATCCATATCCCTATTCCAATTTCTGGGATGCCTATAGTTATACAAATCAGGGTTACCTCGAAAACATGGGCGCACCCTATAACACTTCGCCTTATACGGACAATAACAAGAGCATCATCACCCAGGCAGTGGAATATGCCCGGGTTGAATCCAACTTGCTGGCGTATTACACCTTCGATGAACCGTTGTCCAATCAGGTCGCCGCCGGGCGGGATTTATACGCCGCCACCAAATCGGTGGATGGCTATCATCCGACTTTCTGCCTGTATTCTTCCGTCATCCCGGCGGGTGACCAGTATACGGACTGGTGTGATATATTGGGAGTGGACCCGTATTGGATTCCGCCGCGGCTGACAACTGGTGGCCTGCGCGCATCGGTGGATTGGGTTTCGAAATATGTTTGCCTGGGCAAAGAGAGAGCTGTAGCGGATCACAAGGCTTTGTGGGTCGTGCCCATGGGGGAACGCTGGAGCGCCAGCCATAAGCGGTCCATTCTGCCTGCTGAGCAATATTGCCAGACCTATCTGGCTTTAATCCACGGCGCCAAGGGTATCTTATATTTCCGATATCCAATATATCATGCGGATTCATGGTCCGCGCTTACAAACCTCTGCGGCGAGCTGACAACCCTGGCGCCAACTGTCTTGGCGCCGGATGTTCCGCAAAATGTCGCATACTCGGTTTGGTCCGCCGCCGCTCAGGCATATTTGCCGACCAAACTAAATCCGGCCGCCAATTTATTTACCGATGTGCAGGTCAACCTGCGGCAGGCGACCAACGGCAATTATATTCTGTTGGTTGCCAATGCCCGGCCTTACCCGGTGGATGCGGCATTCACTGTCGAAAATTTGGGCAATGCCGCCGTGAATTGCCCTTTTTCGCTGTATTCCGCCATGGCGGTAAACAACCTGTTTTCGGAGGAGTTACCGGGATATGCCACGCGCGCCTACATGTTTACCGGCGCATTATCCGCCCCGGTGAATATCGCGGTGCAAATGAATCCGGGGGCGGAAATCGATCCCGAATCACCCCCGCATCCCGTTGCCGGTCGAGTCGGCAAAGTCAATCTGATGCCGAATCCGACATTGGATGATGCGATGCTTGTTAACTGGCCGGATTATTGTTATATGTTGAACGCATACCCCCGCGTTGGCGAGGTCAATCAGGCCTGGGGATTGATGAATGCCGCCGACACCCCGGGCAACACCAACGGCCTGCCGGCTGGCGCCGGGCCGCGCTGCCTGCAAATCGTTCGTCCGGAAGAACCGTATAATAACGCATTGTATTTCAGGTTCTCTCCCGATCCAGATCCGGTGACAACCCGGACATTCACGTTCTCGTTGTATATGAAGGCTGATACGGACGACGCGGTGCGCGTCATTTTGGGCGGGTCGAGCATGAATGGATTGTCCGTGACGGATACCTGCCCGACAAACTGCTATGTCGGTAATACCTGGCAGCGCTATGAATGCACGTTTCTTGTGCCGAATCAGACCAATTTATACCAAATCTGTTCGCCCGATTCATTCTCGCATCAAGTTTTGTATGCCACGGTTGTTGAACCCGGCACTGTCTGGATTGATGCGGTGCAGTTGGAGGAAGCCGCTTCAGCGTCTGCCTTTACCACTGATTAAGTTCCGGGATGGCTGCCATTCATGAGTATATCACGGTCAAGCCGGTGTAACTCATTGCATTGATGGGGCATGGATCAATCAACCGGCCGATTTAATCTCTTAAAAGCTGGGTTTTTGTGTGAAATCAGACCTTTAAGCAACAGGTTGATCTTCAGATGCCGAACGCCTGCATACGCCAAGGACTTCGGCATGGAAAGAAAGGCGGCCAAGGCGCGGGCCGCGCTGGCGGCACTGGCCGCCCTACCGGGAAATGTGATTTGACACAAGAAATCCTTCGCGTTCTTTGCCATCTTTGCGGTTAATCCTGATGCTGAGTGTCCGCCTGCGGCGGAAATCCCGTACACTTCCGGATTGCATATCACGCGGGTTTGCGTTAAATAAATGCAAATCGGGGTGCAGGACGGCGGGATTTAAACTTCCGGCCGCGGCGAGCCGCCCCGCGGGAAGGAGCACATGCAGCTTTGCGTATTAGCCAGCGGCAGTTCGGGCAATTGCGTCTTTGTCCAGGCCGGCGGCACCAAGATTTTAATTGATGCGGGGTTGAGCGGGCGGGAGACGGAACGGCGGCTGGAGCAGATCGGCGTCCAGCCCGCCGAAATCCAGGCCATCTGCCTGACCCACGAGCACAGCGACCACGTCGCCGGGCTGGCGGTGCTGTCCGCGCGTTATCATATGCGCCTGTATGCCAACGGCGGCACGGTAGAGGCGCTGCGGCGCGATGAGCGCCGCGGCGGCCTGGCCTGGAATGTCTTCACCACCGGCGCGCCGTTCCAGATCGGCGAACTGGCGATCGAGCCGTTTTCCGTTTCCCACGACGCCTACGAGCCGGTGGGCTTCATCCTGACCGGCGGCGGCGCGCGCGCCGGGGTGGTGACGGATATCGGCGTCAGCACGCACCTGGTCCGGGAACGCCTGCGGGGCTGCCAGGTGGTGGTGCTGGAGTCCAACCATGACGAGGAATTGCTGGCCGACGCGCCGCGTCCGGAGTATTTAAAACAGCGCATCCGCGGCCGCCAGGGGCATTTGTCCAACCGCCATGCCGCGGAAATACTGGCGGAAATCGCCGGCACGGACTTGCGGCAGGTATTCCTGGCGCATATCAGCGCGGACTGCAACCTGCCGGAGCTGGCGGCGCACACCGTCGGCAACATTCTCGCGGAGCATGGCTTGCAGCAGGTGCGCGTCACCACGACTTTCGCGGACCGGGTCAGCGAGATGTGGCGCGCCGGTGTTCCCGCCGGATCAGCGCCAGCAACCCCAGCCATAACCCCAGCCATAGCAGTTGCCCAGGCCAGCGGTTTAATGTGAGGCCAATGGGGATGAATACGCTGGCGAAAGGGTAAAGCAGCCAGCGGGTGGCATATCCGTGGGTGAAGACGTCCACGCCGATGTGCAGCAGCGCGCCCCAGGCAATGCGCGGCCGGCGCCACAGGAGGAGCAGCAGCAGGGGCAGGTTGAAGGACAGGGAATGGGTCCAGCGGTAGGCGTAGCGCCAGCCGCATTCGCGCCCGGCCAGCGCGAGGATATCCGGCAGGATGGCGATCAGCGCCGCCAGCAGGAGTTGCGCGCGGCGGCGTTCGCCCAGCCGGTGGGCCAGCCAGGCGGCGGAGATTGTGTGGAACGCTATGTCCATAGGTTGCAAGACTGATGTTTTGACACTTTCAAAAGTGTTCAGAGTTCGGTGTTCAGAGTTCGGTAGTCAAAATTTCACGTCAGATCATTCTGAATTCTGACTCCTGATGTCTGAATTCATTAAGAACGGTAGTTTTTAAATTTATACATGCAGCAAAATAATCCACGTCCCAAATCCTCGCCTAAGGCCGTAGCGGGACGCAGCGGAGGCTGAGATTGGGG
>CAZYXU010000131.1:0-10796 GCA_964650945.1 uncultured Verrucomicrobiota bacterium
TAAGCCGGATTCTGTCTCCGCCGGAGGCGGATGACGGTCATTTATCTGATGCGATCAACCCGAAACCGGGCCGCGCGAACGCGGCGTGGAGCGGGCCGCTCCGCGGTTTCCTATTTGATCTTGCTCCGAGCGGGGTTTGCCATGCAGCCTTCCTTGCGGTCGGCCCGGTGGTCTCTTACACCGCCTTTTCACCCTTATCCGCCCCGCCGGCGGACGGTATATTTTCTGTGGCACTTTCCATCCCTGCCGATTACCGGCAGATTTCCCGGCATTACGCCGGGACGCCCTGCCCCATGGAGTCCGGACTTTCCTCACCGCCCGGCAAGCCGGGCGGCGCGACCGTCTGCTTCAGCCAAAAACAAGTCAATGATTATCGAACAGCAAGCGTCCGCAGAAAACGCAGGCGTTGATCGTTTCCGCCCGGCGCACATCATGCAACACCTGGGCGGGCAGTTTCATATGGCAGCCCCCGCAGATGGCATTGCCGTCCAATCCCGCCAGGGCGCTGTCTTTTTTATTCGCCAGCACGCGCTCGTAAACCGCCAGCCAATGCGCCGGGACGTCCCCGGCCTTTTGCGCCCTTTCCTGGAGGGCGGTTTGCAGTTCGCGTTCCAATTCCTGCCGGCGCGTTTCCAGGCGCTGCACTTCCTCGTTGACGCGCGCCTGTTCTTTTTGCAAGGCCAGTTCCTTTTCCGTCACCAGCGCGCGGCGGCCGTCAATGTCCTCCATCACCTGTAATTCCGCGTCCTCGCACTGGCGGATTTTCGCCTCCAAATGCTCGATTTCGACGTTTAATGCGCGATATTCCTGGTTGGATTTGATCTGGAATTGCTGCGTGCGCAGCTTGGCGATCTGCTGGCGCACGGACTCGACCTCCAACTCCGACTGGCGCATGTCCGACTGCCGCGCTTTCACATCCGCGCGCGCCTGTTCCAGAGCCTGCCGGCTGCCGGCCAGGGCGGTTTCCGCGTCGTTCTTCCGCTCCGGCACGCTGTCGAATTCGGCCTGTCGCCGCATGATGGCGATGTCTAATTCCTGGAGCGCCCGCAGTTTCCCGATGATCTGCAATGTTTCCTGTTTTTCCATGACCCTGCATTATGCCGATGGCGCCGGCAATCCACAAGCATTTTTTTAACCGGGTTTTTAATGGTGGTGTAAGACAAATTTGTTGATGATTTGTAAAAACTTCAATGTAATGGTGGATTTCAGTGTGATTTGTGAGTCCGCCAAAGATACCACTGGAAATATTCCGATAATTTAGGCCGGGTGGTTCCACCACGCTGGCCGAAATTGGGGCACCGCGTCGCGAATTCCGCTACCCTGAGACTGTCGAATGGTTTCGAAAAGACAAGGCAAGTTTGGGGTGGATGCGGGTGCGCCGGCGGGCGGGGCTAATCTGATGATTGCCCCGCCCCCGGCAAACCAGCCCGCAGGGTCCGCGTAGCGGACAGACACCCCAAAATCGCCGCCGTGCTTTTCGAACGGAATTCGCGACGCATTACCGGTACCGCACAACACCAATAAATTTGCCCTACACCCTTTTAATGCGCCCAGCCCCAGCGCCGGGACAGTGGCCAATACACGAAGAAAGTCGGGCCGACCAGGTTGCGCCGGGTCACCGGCCCCCAGTAACGGCTGTCCAGGCTGTTCCGCTGGTTGTCGCCGCAGGCGAAATAATCCTCCGGGCCCAGGTTGACCGTGCCCTGGCATTGGTTGAGGAAATCGCCGGTTTTAATGTAACCGGCATAACCATCGGCGGCAGCCTGGATCCGGCGCAGCATCGCCGGACGATCGACGTCCCGGCCGTTGATCAGGAGTTTGGGCGGCTCGATCTGCAGCCGTTCGTTGGGCAGGCCGACCATGCGTTTGACGTAATGCTCGTTTTTCTTGATCTGCGGATGTTCGATGCCGGTAGTTTTGAAGACCATGATCTCGCCCCGGCGCGGCTGCCGGAAATGCCAGATCAGGCGGTTGACGAAAATATGGTCGCCGGCGGTGCGGATGCCGCTGGCCAGCAACTGGCCCTGGTACACCGTCTGGCCGGGTGAAATATGCAGTCGCATGTTCTGGAAAATCTCGTGCGGCGCGTTATTCACCAGGATGAAATAACGGCCATCCTGCTGATCCTGGTGGAGGCGGGTCGGGCCGGATTGGGTGGAGCGGATGGCGGTGTGCCAATCGCCGAAGATCAGCCATTTCCCGAATTTCAGCGGCCAGCGGTCAAACAATCCCAGGCGCGCCGGCGGCGCGGAATACTGAATGCCGTGCAACGTCGGGTGCATGGACGATGTGGGAATCTTGAACGGCTGGATGAAATAGGTCCGGAACGCCATGGCCACCGCCACGGCCACCACGACCACTTCGATATTTTCACGCCAGGCGGCATGGGGCCGCGGCGGCGCCAGGGCGCGGATGCCCGCGGCGAGTTTGTCCGCCGCGCCGTCCATCCGCCCGGGATCGCCGCCGCCGGCCGCCGCCTGCGCGGCGGATACGGCCTCCGCCAGTTGCGCCAGGGCGGCCGGCGGCGCCACATCCTCGCGCATGTTGCGCATGTGGCGCGCGTCCTTGAGGAGCTGGCGCAGTTGCTTGCGGGCGCGCCGCAACCGGAAGTGTTGATGCCAAGGCCTAAGTTGCATGATTCAGATTCCCGCTTTCAAGATGGAGATAAAAGCTTCCTGCGGCACGTTGACCTTGCCGACCAGTTTCATCCGGCGTTTGCCCTCCTTTTGGCGCTCCAGCAGCTTGCGCTTGCGCGTGATGTCGCCGCCGTAACATTTGGCGGTCACATCCTTGCGCAGCGCGCGGATGGTTTCCCGGGCGATGACGCTTTTGTTGATGGCCGCCTGGATGGGGACGGCGAAGAGATGCGGGGGGATGACGTCCTTCAGCGCCTTGCACATCTGGCGGCCGCGCGCTTCCGCGCGGGAGCGGTGGATCAGCGAGGAAAAAGCATCCACCGGCTCGCCGTTCAGCAGAATGTCCATCTTGACCAGATCGCCGGGGGCGTAGCCGGAATATTCGTAGTCCATCGAAGCATAGCCATGGCTGATGCTTTTCAGGTAATCGTAAAAGTCCACCAGGATTTCGTTCAAAGGCATGGCGCAGGTCAGCATCACGCGCCGGGTATCCAGCGAGTCGGTCTTGGTGACGGCGCCGCGCCGGTCCATGACCAGTTTCAGCATGTCGCCGATGTGCTCATTCTGGCAGATGATGCAGGCTTTGATCGTCGGCTCCTCGATGCGCTCGATTTTGGTGGGGTCCGGCAGGTGGATGGGGTTGTCGATGGCCAGCATTTCGCCGTTCTTGAGATACACGTGATACACCACCGCCGGGTAGGTGCTGATGATATCCAGGTCGTATTCCCGGCGCAGGCGCTCCTGCACGATTTCCAGGTGCAGCAGCCCCAAAAATCCGCAACGGAACCCGAAGCCCAGGGCGTTCGAGGATTCGGCCTGGTAGGTGAAGGCGCTGTCATTGAGGCTCAGGCGTTCCATGCCGGCCTTGAGCTTTTCGTAATCGGCGGTATTGATGGGATACAAGCCGCTGAAAACCATGGGTTGCACGGTCTTGAATCCCGGCAAAGCCGGCGCCGCCAGGCTGTCATGCGTCACCAGGGTGTCCCCCACCCGGATGTCGCGCGGTTCCTTGATGGTGGCGACCAGGTAGCCCACCTGCCCGGCCCGGAGCATTTTCATCGGGGTGAATTTCGGTGAGAAAATCCCGATTTCCTTGATTTCCGAGACCGAGCCGGTTCCCAGGAAGCGGATGCGGTCGCCGACGCGCAGCACGCCGTCGGTGATCCGTACGTAGGGCACCACGCCGCGGTAGGCGTCATAAATGGAATCGAACACCAGGGCGCGGTTGCCCTTGGCCAGACGCGCGGCCGGCGGGGGCACCACCCGGACAATCATTTCCATCAATTCCGGCACGCCGCTGCCGGTTTTGGCGCTGATCATGCAGAGATGTTTGACACTGATGCCCAGGACTTCCCGGATCTGGCGGGTGGCTTCCGGGACGTTGGCATTGGGCAGATCGGTCTTGTTCAGGACCGGGATGATTTCCAGGTCGTTTTCGATGGCGAGGTAAACATTGGCCACCGTCTGCGCCTCCACGCCCTGGCTGGCATCCACCACGAGCAGGGCGCCTTCGCAGGCGGCCATGCTGCGGGATACCTCGTAGGTGAAATCCACGTGCCCCGGAGTGTCGAGCAGGTTGAATTCGTAGGATTGGCCGCCGGCGGCGGCATATCGCATGGTGACGGGATGGGATTTGATGGTGATGCCGCGTTCGCGCTCCAAGTCCATGCTGTCGAGCAGTTGATCGCGGAAATCGCGGTCCTGCACGGTCTTGGTCAATTGCAACATGCGATCCGCCAGCGTGGATTTGCCGTGGTCGATGTGGGCGATGATGCAGAAATTGCGGATGGTATCGAAATGATTTTCCATGGTCAACCGCCGCCGCCCGGACCGGGCAGGCCATGCGCGGCGCAAGTGATGCGGCGCAGGGCGCTGATTTCGGCCGCCATGTCCGGGGCGCGGTAAACCGCGCTGCCGGCGATGATGACTTCCGCCCCGGCCTCGGCCACCAGGCGCACGGTTTGGGCGTCCACACCGCCATCCACCGCCAGCCGGAAGGCGCCGGCTGCGCCCCCCTCCCGCCGCCGCATCCGGTGCAATTCGGCAATCTTCGGTAAAACTTCGGCCATGAATTTTTGACCGCCGAAACCGGGATGCACGGTCATGCAGAGCACCTCGTCCGCCAGCGGCAGCAATTCGGCCAGGGCCGCCGCCGGAGTTTCGGGATTGACGGCCAGGCCCGGCAGGGCGCCCAGGCGGCGGATGGCGCGCAAGGCGCCGGGGATATCGCCGCGCGCTTCCACGTGGATGGAAAGCGTATGCGCGCCGGCCGCGATGAACTGTTCCAGGTAATCCGCCGGCTGCATCATCATCAGGTGGACATGCAGGGGCAGCGCCACGGCCTGGCGCGCCATTTTAACGACATCGGAATTCATGCTGAGGTTGGGCACAAAATTGGCGTCCATGATGTCCATATGCAGGGCATCGGCGCCGGCCGCCTCGGCTGCGCGGGCGGAATCGCGCAAGGCGCCGAAATCGCCCGCCAGCAATGACGGGCAAATCCATGGTTCAATTTTCATGCGGGTCGCTCGGAAGCGCTGGGTTGAATTTAATAATCAGCCGCGCATTATATGCTTCCGC
The DNA here is from genome assembly GCA_964650945.1 of uncultured Verrucomicrobiota bacterium. GTDB lineage: Bacteria > Verrucomicrobiota > Kiritimatiellia > JAAZAB01 > JAAZAB01 > JAXGPF01. The sequence continues at coordinate 5,217 of CAZYXU010000131.1, forward strand.
CCCGCCAACGTCAATGCCGCCGGTAAAAAAATTCGGATTGCGCTTGACATGCCATCCGGAGGCGATTAGTTTGCCTTTTTTTCATCGCGGGCTTTAAACCGTCAAGATGCATGCCAAAACCCCTGATTCTGTTCCCTCCGCGTCCGCAACCCTCCCCCGCCCCATCAGCGCCGCCAGGCAGCGTGTCTTCGGCGCGGTCTTGCTGGTGCTTTTACTGGGGATGGTGGAATGGGTGGCCCGGATCAGCCTGCCCGATAACGCGGTGATCGGCCGCCGGATTCTGCTAGGGCGCGAGAATGCCAACCTGGTGCGCATGCAGAATACCATTGGCCAGGCGTATCTGCTCTATGCCTGCGCGCCCAATTATGCCAACGAACGCTTTGGTTTGCAGCACAACGCGGACGGCTATCGCGGCAAGGCCGTGCCGCTGGACAAACAGTCGGGAGTGCTGCGCGTGCTTTGCCTGGGCGGATCCACGACCTATGGCGGCACGGTGGGCCGGCCGGAACAAGCTTATCCGGCGGTCCTGGAAGAATTGCTGCGCGCCAACCTGCCCGCGGACTATACGAACGTCGAGGTGATCAACGGCGGGCTGACCTGGGGCACCACGGCGGAACTCCTGACGCATTATCATTTCAAATACCATTACTACCGGCCGGACCTGATCATCATCAATACCGGCGGCAATGACGCCGAAGGTTATACCCTGCCCTACTATCATCCGGACAACAGCAACTGGCGCCAGCCCATGGTGAATCTGCGGCCGCTGCCCCGCGCCTGGCGCTGGCTGGCGCGTTCGCGTCTGGCAAGCCTGCTGATGCTGAATGTCTTTTACACCGACCAGCTCTACGGCGGCCAGTTTGTCATTCCCGGCGGCGCCAAGCCGGCGGCGCCGTGGTTCAAGCCCGGGGGAGAGTTGCTCGCGACCCCGCGCGAGATTCCCAGGGAACACCTGTCGTTTTTGCACAACATGGACGCCCTGATTCGCGCGGCCCAGGCGGATCGGGCGCGGGTGTTGCTGGTGCCGTTCCGCGCGGCGCCGCAGGGTTACAAATCCAAACCATTCGAGTTGAGCCAGATCCTGCGGCATGAAACCATGCTCCGGGAACTGGCGGAGAAATATAAAACAGGCTATGCCCCCTTCCCTGCCAGCGTCATTTCCCCGGAGAATTGGACCGACCACTGCCATTTGAACGTCAACGGCGAACGCGAGAAAGCCGCGCACATTGCCGCCTATGTCAATCCCCTGCTGCCGCCGCGGCCGCCAGCGGGGTCAGCGTCACTGTGAATGCCAGCGGCGCCGCGCGCAGCCGGTAGGCCGGCCAGGGCCGCGGCCCGCAACTGTTGCTGCCCAGCCCGTTTTGCCCGTAATCCAGGTGGCAATAAACGGCCGCGCGCGGCGGCGGCAATTCATGATGGTGCAATGCATCCTCCAGATCCACCAGGGAATAATGGCGCAGGGTGAAATCGAACTGCGGCCGGCCCAGCGCCTGCAGGCCGCCGCCCCGCGTATCGCGGAGCGCCAGCCAGCGGGTTCCGCCGCGGTTGCCGTTTTCCTGGGGCCGCAAATACGGCTCGAACAGGTCGGCCACCCGGGCGGCATACACACCCACCAAAGCGCTGTCCCGGCGGTCAATGTAATTTTCGTGCGGGCCCCGGCCATACCAGGTTGCCCGGTCGCAGCCCGCCGGCAGGATCATTTGCAGGCCGAAACGCGGCAGGTCCGGCAGACCCGATTGCAGCGGCTGCAACCGGGTCTGCAGCGTCCAGGCCCCATGCGCGTCAATCGCGTAATGCTGAAAGCAGCGGAACAACGGCCTGGCGCCAACCGGCGCCAGGATCAACTCAACCTCCACGATCGCGGCCTGGGCGGCGGCTTGCCGGGCAACCATCCGGGCGCAGCGCGCCTGCAGGCGGTCGTAGCCGGCCTGCCGCCATTCCGCGACGATTTTTTTCGGTTGTACAATCTGCCGCCAGCCGCGATGGATGTAAAGCGCGCGCAGCAGGCCGCCGTCATTGTCGGTCGGCGCGCGCCATAAACAAACCTGCGGTCCGGCGACAAGCAAGTCGCGTCCGCCGGCGGACCACTGCCGCAGTTGGCCGGACTGCGCATCGAATTCCATGCTGAATTCCCCGCCTTTAACCTGCAAGGCATATGTTTGCCGGCGGAGCGCCAAGGCGTTGGCCCGCCGCCGGCGCGGGGCCGGCCGCGCCGGCGGAACGGCTGCGGGCAGCGGGAATTGGGCTGCGGCGATTTCATGGCCGGCCGGCGCCCAGGGCGCGGAAGCATGCAGGCGCAGCGATAGGTTCAGCCAGCAATCCTCCCCCGGCCGCCCGGGCGGGATTTGCAGCGGCAGCCGCAGCAATTGGCGCCGGCCCGGCAAAGCCGCCAGGGTGTCCGTCACCCCGGCCGTGCGCGCTCCGGATGGCCGCCAGACCGTCCAATGGCAGCGCAGATCGGTCAAGGCGGTGAAATGGCGCAGATTGCGCACGGCGATGACGCCCGCGCGCAAGTCCGCCGCCGCGATCCCGACCGGCGCGTAGGCATGCTTCAATTCCAGCAGCCCGGGATGCGGTCGGCGGTCGGGTCCAACCAAGCCGTCGAGGCAGAAATTACCGTCGTTGGGGATGTCGCCAAAGTCGCCGCCATAGGCAAACTCCGCGCGGCCGCGCCGGCGGATGCCTTGATCGCACCATTCCCAGACACACCCCCCCAGGAGCCGCTTATGCCGCCGGAACAATGCGATGTACTCCCGCAGACCGCCGGGCCCGTTGCCCATGGCATGGGCGTATTCGCAAAGGAAAAACGGACGGGGATCGGCGCGGCGGGCTTCCACGCGCAATTGATCCAGTTCCATGTACATGGCGCTGACAATATCCACCACCGGCGCCGCGCCCGCGCGTTCGTAATGAATCGGCCGGGTGGGATCGCGCCGCCTGATCCAGGCGGCCATGGCGTCATGGTTCGGGCCATACCCGGCCTCGTTGCCCAGCGACCAGACGATAACCGACGGGTGGTTTTTATCCCTTGCCACCATGCGCGCGGCGCGGTCCACGAAGGCCCGGCGCCAGGCCGGCCAGCAGGGCGGGATATCCGGCGGCTGGTAGCCGAATCCATGGGTTTCCAAATCCGCCTCGTCAATGACATACAAGCCGAAACGATCGCACAGCTCATACCAATACGGATCGTCCGGATAATGCGAGGTGCGGACGGCATTGATGTTGTGCCGCTTCATCAGCAGCACATCGCGCAACATATCGGCGCGGGTCACCGCCGGGCCGCGCTCCGGGTGAAATTCATGGCGGTTGACCCCCAGGAGTTTGACCGGCGCGCCGTTAACCAGCAGTTGGCCGTCAGCCACCCGCACCTCCCGGAATCCCGCCATGACCCGCACGGATTCGAGGGGGGCGCCGGCCGTATCCACCAGCGAGCAAATCAACCGGTACAGATTGGGCGTTTCCGCCGACCATTTGAGCGGCCGGGTGATCGGCGCCGACCAATGCCGCCAGGCGCTGCGGCCGGGCGCCGGCATTTTCAGGGGGGTATCCAATTTCCAGACGGCGGCGCCGGCGGCATCCAGCAGACAGGCCCGCAAGCGGCACGGCATTTTTATCCTCGTCGCCGGGGCGGCCAGATGCCGCAACTGCAGCGCCAGGTCCAAGCGGGCGTCCGGGCCGTGTTCGTCTAAAAATGTCCGCACGCAGACGTCGGCCAGATGCAGCGCCGGCCGGGCCAGCAGATAAACGCCGCGGAAAATCCCGCTCCAGCGCCACATGTCCTGGTCTTCCAGGTAGCTGCCGTCGGACCACTTGTAAACCTGCACGGCCAGCAGATTCACGCCGGCTTTAACCGCGGCGGTGACATCGAACTCCGCGGGCATGCGGCTGCCCTGGCTGTAGCCGATCATCCGGCCGTTCAGCCAGACGTGGAAGGCCGAATTCACCCCTTCAAAGACGAGAAAAATCCGCCGGCCCGGCCAGTCACTCGGGACTTGAAACCGCCGGCGATACAAGCCAACTGGATTCCGGTCCGGCACATGGGGCGGGTCCAGGGGAAAGGGGTAGCGGGTATTGGTGTATTGCGGCTGGTCAACCCCGTGCATCTGCCAGGCGCCGGGCACGGGCATTGTGCGCCAACCCCGGTCGTCAAACTCCGGCGCCTGGAACGCCGCCGGCGCCGCGCCGGGCGTGGCGCCGTAAAAAAAACGCCAGGGGCCGTCCAAAGCGCGGCGGCATGGTGAAACTTCCGGGCGCATACGCCGGGCGGCCTGCGCATCGGGGAAAACCGCCAAATCCGCGCGCGCCGGCAGGCGGTGGCGGTGGAGAATTGCGGGGGTTGCCCAATCCATAACCGGCGGCTTGGGCCAGGTGATTTTTTTTTGCATGATTGCGGATTTTTGCATTTGGCTCTGGCGTAAACGTATAATATGAACCTGGCGCCATGTCAAGCGGGCAGATGTTTTCCCGCGCACATTTTTGCGATATTTGATTGCCTCCGGCAGCCTTTGCGGGTACAGTTATGACTTGCTTCGTTGCCGCTGGAGAATGATTCAGCCGCGCAACACCGCCATCGTGAAAGGATTTGTGAATTATGCCGACCTACGAATATGAATGCCGCAAATGCGGACATGAGTTCGAGTTGTTTCAGAGCATCACCGCGGTTCCGCTGAAAAAATGCCCGAAATGCCGCGGGGGCGTACGCCGCAAAATCGGCAGCGGCGCCGGGGTGATCTTCAAAGGCAGCGGATTTTACAGCACGGATTACCGCAGCGAAGGATACCGCAAGGCGGCGCAGGCCGATTCCAGCGCCGGCAAGGCGGCCGCGGATACGGCCAAGCCGGCGGCCAAAGCGGAAAAACCGGCCAAGAAGGCCAAAACCCCGGCCTGACGGCGCCGCCATGGATTTAACCATTGACGAAATCTCCCGGCTGCTGCGCACCACCCGCTCCACGGTGGAGCAGTGGATCAACACCATGGGACTGCCGGCGGCGGAAAGCGGCGGCGAACGCCGTTGCGGCAGCGACGAACTCCGGCGCTGGCTGGCGGCCCATAAAATCGCCATCCCGGCCGAATTGATGACCGCCGGCTTGCACGAGCAATCGCCGTTGCCGGATTTTGCCGATGCCCTGGCGCGGGGCGGAATTATTCATCATCTGCCGGGCGGCGCTAAAAACGCGGTGCTGGCCGCGGCGGTCAAGCGGCTGACGCTGCCAGACAGCATTCCCGGCGCCATGCTGCTGCAGCGTCTGCTGGAACGCGAGGAACTGGCTTCCACCGGCGTGGGCGACGGTATCGCCATCCCCCACCCCCGCGATCCCCTGGCGCAATTGCCCGCCCCGCTCGTTGCGCTCGGTTTCCTGGAACAGCCGGTGGATTTTTCCGCGGTGGACGGATTGCCGGTGTATGCGATGTTTATCATGGCCAGCCCCACGCCGAAGATTCATTTACATATCCTGGCGCGCCTGTTTTTCCTCCTGCGCAAGCCGGAATTCCGGGGGCTGATCAATCCGGAAACACCGGACGGCCTGATTCTGCGCGAAGCCCGGCAGATGGAAAAGCCGCTCAAGTGAATATTTTTAT
>CAZYXU010000132.1:0-10613 GCA_964650945.1 uncultured Verrucomicrobiota bacterium
TGAGGAGGAGTGCGGGGGTGTGGGGGGAGGATACGGGATGCGGGATGTGGAAATCGCGGCGTGTCGCGCCGCGCCTGCGAAGGCTGGAAGCCTTCACTACAATCCGGAGCCGGAATCCTCAGGGGTTGGTTGAATTAAAACGGCATTTACAAATTCCGTTGACGGCATTATATATCTAAGAGTTACTTTAAAAATGCGAGTTATGAAATCGGCGCATAAGCTGTAATTAAACGTAATGCTTGCGGAGGGGATGGAATATGGCAAAAATGCAAATGTTAAAAGCCGGCGCGGCGAAAGTTGACATCACGCCCGACCAAGGCGTACAAATTGGCGGGGACATCGGCCGCTACCGGCCGGTGGTGGAAATCCGCGATCGCCTTTTTGCGCGCGTCATCGTGGTTCAGAGCGGCGCGCAAACCCTCTGTGTCATTGCCTGCGACCTGGACTGTGTCAATCGCGATATCGGGCTGTCGTTGCGCCGGGAGATTGCCCGGCGCATTGGCGCCCGGCCGGCGGATGTCATGCTGCATAGCAGTCAGTGCCATTCCGCGCCGCGGGTGGGCCCCTTCCTGGACGATTGCGGACACAACCTGACCCCCGCCTTGCGCTGGGTGCGCGGCGATACGCCGGCGTATAACGATTATTTTTGTGAAGCGCTTTTAGCGGGAGTGGATTTGGCTGTGCAACGCCTGCAACCGGCCCGGGTCAAGTATGCCCGCGCCGTTGACGATCGCTGCGCCTTCAACCGCCGTTTCATCATGCGTGATGGCGCCGGCAAGACGCATCCGAAGCAATGCGATGAAAACATCTTGCAATGCGAAGGCCCGGTGGACCCGGAAATGTCGCTCCTGTTGTTTGAGGGGCGCGACGGCCGGCCTTTGGCCGGCTTATTGCATCATACCTGCCACCCCACCCACGGCTATCCGCAACGCTATATCTCCGCCGATTGGCCGGGGCTTTGGAGTGAAGCGGTCAGCCGCCAAATTGGAGGGGATTGCGTGATCGGCTGTCTCAATGGCGCCTGCGGCAACATCGCCCCCAGCGACCATGCCGATCCGGGATATGACCGCGCCGCCAGCCTGGATGCGATGGTGAAGAATCTTTGTCAAACCGGCGAAAAACTCATCCAAAATCTGAAACTTGTGGAAGGCTTGCCGCTGCAAGCGGCGCGGAGCGAGTTGCAAATACCCTGGAACCGTCCGAAGCCGGCAGTGATTGCCCAAGCTAAAAAACTGTTGCGGGAACATCCGTCCCCCATGTTCCTGGACAAGCAGCAGGAACGGATCGCCTGGGAGTGGGTGCTGGCCATCCGGGATTTGGATAAAATGCACATCATCAAACGCCAGCCGGATTATCCCTATGAAATCCAGGTTTTCCGGATCGGCGAAGTGGCGCTGGTCGGTTGGCCCGGGGAACCGTTTGTGGAAGCGCAACTGGCCCTGAAACTCCGTGCGCGCGCGAAATATCTGATGGTGGGGCATGAAACCAACGGCGCGGAGTGCGGCTATCTGCCGACACTGGAGGCCATCCGCCATGGCGGTTATGAAGTCAGCATCGGCCGCAAATTAATCCCGGGCGCCCTGGAAAAAGTCACCGGCCGGACGATTGCAATGGTCAATCGGCTGTTTGCGGGGGAGTGACCGGGGAAGAACGGCCGCGGCGGCGGAATCAGCGCGGGTAGAACTCGCTGTAAATCGCGCGCACGGCGTCGGCGGAGCGGTCCTGGTCCACGCCGATGAAGCAGCTCAAATCGTCGGCGCCATCGTCAATCATCCGGACGGCGATTTTTTCCCGGGCCAGCGCCGTGAATGTCCGGGCGTGAACGTCGTAGTGGTTTTTCATGCCCAGGCCGGCGATGGAAACCAGGGCCATGTCCCGGATCATCATCGTGTCGGGGCGGCAGGCCTCTTTCAGTTTCTCCACCACCGTGTTCAGCGCTTCCGGGGTTTGCATGTATTTTTTGGCCAGTACCAGCGCGGTGCTGTCCACGCCGTCGGGCGTATGCTCGTAGGGCAGTTTGAGTTTTTCCGGCACGCCGAGCATTTTGCGGCCAAACCCCACTTCTTTGTCAATATACAACTTGCGCATGCCGATGGAGACAAAATCATCTTCGCGGGCCACACCCACAATGCGTTCTTCCGGATCCACCTCCCGGACGTCCATGATGCGCGTGCCGGGATGGGCGGGATGGTTGGTGTTGCGCACGCTCAGCACGATGCCCGTGCCCTTGATGGGGGCAAAGCAGGCGTCCTGCAGCTTAAAGCCCATGTAGGCCAACTCCCGCGCCTCGTCGTAAGTCATGGCGGGGATGGTGGCGGCATGGCCGACGATGCGCGGATCGGCCCGCCGCAGTCCGTCTTCATCCGTCCAGTTTTCATAGACCTGGGCGCCGGCGGCCCGGGCGATGGCCGCGCCGCTGGTATCGCTGCCGCCGCGGGGCAGGGTTTGCAATTGCCCGGTTTTATCGCAGCCGTAAAAACCGGGAATGACCGTGAGCGCCCCGGCGGACTGGGCGTGGAGCAGGCGGCCGATTTTCTTGTAACAACGGTGGTCGGGCTGGGCATACATTCCGCTGCCGGTGATGCGCAGGCCGAAATCCATCGGGTCCATCCAGACGGCGCGGATGCCCTGCCGCTCCAGGATGGCTTGCACCACCCGGGCGCAGGCGTATTCGCCGAAGGCCTTGAGCGCTTCAACGTAATTGCCCGCCCCGGTGTTTTCCAGGCGGCGCCGCAGATTTTCATCGAGTTGGCGGGCCAGGGCGGCGTCTTCCGGGATGATCTCGGCAAACCGGGCCGTCACTTGCGCGGCGGCGGCGGATTGCCGGCTCTGCTGGAATTCCCCGGCCGCGCGGATCAGCAGGTCGGTGATTTTGATGTCGCCTTTATGGCGGCTGCCCGGCGCGGAGACGACGACAAATTTCCGGGAGGGGTCGGCCAGCACGATGGCCAGGCATTTTTCGATCTGGGCGCGCGTCGCCAGCGAAGTGCCGCCGAATTTGCATACGGTTAAATGCATCGTCTTGCCGCCTCCCGGGGTTGTATGGGCGGAAATTTGCTAAACCTGGGGGGGAAAGTCAATCAAATAACGCCGGATTCAGGCGGTTTTTCCAAAATCCGGATGCCGGACGTCCGCTTATATCAGCCGGCGGCCACGAAAGGATTTTCGCCGAGGCGCCGGAATTCCGCCGGGGTAACCCCCTGCAGGCGTTTGAACACCCGGCTGAAATGGTGGCAATCGTAAAAGCCGGTCAAGGCGGCGATTTGCTTGATGGAATAATCGCGCGTGTGCAGCAGTTGCGCGGATTTTTCCACACGTTTAGCGCGGATATAGGCGTGCGGCGTCCGCCCGGTTTGCTCGCGGAACAAGGTCCGGAAGGCGGTAATGCTCATCCCGGCCTGGCGCGCCAGGTCCTGATGGGGCAGGGGCGAGCCCAACCGGTCGGCAACGTATCGCATGACTTTCAGCATGCGCGCATCGAGGGCGGGCGCCGCGCGCCAGGCTTTGGCGGCCCTGGCCAGCGACCATTCGATCAAACATCCCACCGCCAGGGAAAACTGCGTGCGCCGTTCGCCGGCCCGCGCCGGGTCGGCGTGCAGCAGATGGATAACCTTTTCCAGCATCGCGCGTTCCGGCGCTTCCAGCTTGAGCGCGATAATGCCGGCGCGGGCGTCGGCCGGCAGCGGGTGGACATGGAAGTGCAGGTAAAAATGCTGTATGGCGCCGGGGATGCCGCAGCGTGTGGAGAAAACCGCGTCGGGCGGAATGATCGCCAGGATGCCGGGGTGGAGGGCAATGCGCCGGCCGCCCTGGCTGATGAAGGCGCCCGGCCGGTTGTTCCAGTAAATCCGCCAGTAGGGCGCAGCCGCCTTCGGGAAATTCCAGCGGTTGGTGGCCGCGGAGAGGCGGATGTAGCTGGCTACCAGCGGGTGGATGTGAAATTCATCAAAAGATGTTACGCGTGCGATTGTCATTTTTTACACAAGATAGTTGTTTTGTCCGTTTGTGTCAAATTCAGATTTGCCTTATGCTTTCTCCATGCGGCGGAATCGCGCCGGCCGCCAATTCAGGCAAAGCATAAGGAACGACGAACATGACCCATATCCCTAGCATTCCAGATGCGGAGTTTCAGGAGCGGGCGGACCGCACGCGCCAGGCGATGGCGTCCGGCGGCTGCGACCTGCTGCTGGCATTTTCCACCGAGTCGGAGCCGGCCAATGTCCGGTATTATTCCGACTACTGGCCCAGTTTCGAAACCGCGGCGGTTTTGATACCGCTCGGCAAGCCGGCAGTGCTCCTGATCGGCCCGGAAAGCCGGACATTCGCCGCCGCGCGCTCCAGGATTCCCCGGATTCTGCAACTCAAGGATTTCCGCGAGTCGTCCCAGCCGGACTATCCCGGATCCAAACTGCCGGAGTGGCGCGATATCATCGCGGAATTTCAGCCGCGCCGGATCGGCATTGCCGGCTGGCACATGTTCCCGCATACCATGATGGAAGATCTGCGCCGGGCGGCCGGCCAGGTTGAAATCTTCAATGCCGACGAAATTGCGCGGTCCGTCGCCATGACCAAGACGGAAAACGAACTCAATTGCCTGCGCCAGGCGGCGCGCATCTCGGAAATCGGGTTCAAGGCCGTCCTGGAAAATATCAAGGTGGGGATGACGGAAGTTCAGTTGGCCGGCATTGCCGCCGGCGCCATGCTGGCCAATGGCGCGGAGTCCACCGGCTATCCGATCTGGTGCTGCAGCGGGCCGAATTCCGTCCAGGCCATCAGCCGCCCGACTCATCGCAAAGTGCAGGCAGGCGAGATCATACATTTCAGCGTCGGCGCCAAAGTCGCCGGCTACAGCGCCAGCATCGGCCGCCCGGTGGTGCTGGGCCAGTGCCCGCCGGACACGCGGAAAATTTTGCAGGTCGGGCTGGATGCCATGAACATGACCATCGACAATATGCGCGCCGGCACGCCGGCCGCGGCGGTGGCGACCAGGGTGCACGACTGGATTAAGGCGCAAGGTTACGGCCATACGATCCTTTACGGCCCGGCGCATGGCTGCGGGCAGATGGAATGCGAATTCCCGTTCCTGGAAACCTCCTCGACCTTTACCCTGGCCGAGAACATGGTGTTCATGGTGGACATGTTTCTGGCGGAAAAACAACAGGGATTCAGGTGGGAAGACGGGGTGATTGTCAAAAACGGGCCGGCGGAGGAACTTTCGAATTATAAACGGCAAATAAATATAATCAACATTTAGCCACAAAGATGCACAAGAAGCACAAGTATATAAGGAACCAATGAAAAAAATACGCGATAATTTCTGGTTGTGGGGGCAGAATGTCGGCAGCCATCATGGCGTCGGGCAGGGCGGAGTCAACGGCTACCAGTTGCCCGGCGTCAACCGGATGGATGCGGCCGCCGGCGGCAAATTCTTCGGCATCCCCAACTGCTGCCGGGTGGCGATGGTGGCCGGCCCCGTGCCGCCGTTTGACGCCGAATCGGAAAAACTGAAAGACTTTAAGCAGGTGGTCTGGTCGGCCGTCGGCGCCGGCGGCGTGAAGCGCACCAGCGATAACCAGAGCGATATCGAGGAAGTGCTCCGGCAGGCGGTAAAATTTCCCAATGTCACCGGCGCGGTCCTGGACGATTTTTTCAAGTCGGTGGAAGGATTTAAAAACAGCGGCGAGATCGCCCGGCACACGGTGGACAGCATCCGCTCCATGCGGGACAAGCTGCACGGTTTCCCCGGCCGCCGGCTGGACTTGTGGATGGTCTGGTACAGTTATCAACTGGATTTCCGGGTCAGCGAATACCTGGAACTGTGCGATGTGATTACCTTGTGGACGTGGAAAGGCAGCGACCTGGCGAATCTGGATGAAAACATCCGGAAATGCGCGGAGAAAACCCCCGGCAAGCGCCATCTGGCCGGCTGCTACATGTGGAATTACGGGGAACGCTGCCCATTGACTCGCGAGCAGATGCAGCATCAACTGGATTGTTATGAAAAATGGATCAAGCGCGGCGTGCTGGAAGGCATCGTGCTTTGTTCGAATTGCATCGCGGATATCGGCCTGGAGACGGTGGACCAGACGCGTGAATGGATCGATCGGGTTGGCGAACAGGTCTTGGAGCGGCGGAATTGACAGAACAACCCCGGCCGGGAGGGCGACAAAATGAAAAAAGGATTGTGGGTATGGGGGTACGTGCTTGACAAGATTCCCGGGGAGGCGCCGTTCGTTCCCGGCCGGACTTATTGCAGCCTGGAAACCGCCGCCGATTACCTGGACGCCGGCAGCGTGGTTTACATGAATTCCATGCATGACCTGGCGGCGCTGGACGATGGGTTGTTCCAACGTGTGGCCGGGTGCGAGAATGTGTTATGCGCCTGCAAGCATGGCGAGTATGCCGGGTCCGCCGCTAAAATCGCCGAATTCGCCCGCCGGCATCCGAACCTCAGGGGCGCGATCATTGACGATTTTCTCAGCGCCAATTGCGACGATGCCAGCCGCCCGGAAGAAATTAAAAAAGCCCGGGCGGCCTTGCAGCGCTACAATCCGGATTTAAAGCTGTATCTGGTGCGGTACACTTTTCAGGATCAGCAGGAATTGGTTCCCTACCTGGACTGTTTTGACGGCATCAATCTCTGGGCCTGGATTTCCACCGAGGATTTCTGGCGGGCGCAATGCTATTACGAGATCGTGAAACTCAAAAAGCTGACCGCCAGGAAGCCCGTCCTGCTGGGATTGTTTGCGCACAACTACGGCGAAACCTGGCGCACCACGGAAGAGCCGATATCCATGGCGGTCGCGCAGGCGCAGTGGAAAAAGGGCCTGGAACTTTTACGGGCCACCGCCGTCCAGGGTTGCGTCATCCTGCAGAACGGCTGGTTTGACCGGGAGGATCACCGCGAACAGATTCAATGGATCAAGAGTTATACCGATTGGTTCTACGGCACGACGGCCTGGCGGTGAATTAACACGGGCAGGGGATGACCGGCGCGGCAGGCAACACATGATGAAATCAGACAGATGACAGGAGGGAGAAAACGCATGCAGAAAATTCTGGCGGGCATCTTGTTGATGGCGGGATTGATGAGCGTGGCGGTGGCGGGGCCGGCGGTGGAAGCGGTGCGCTTCCAGCGGCAGCCGAACTGGAACGCGCTGCACATGGACGGCAGGCTGGGGGATCCCTTCTGGGGGAAAACCAAGCCCCTGGGCGCGTTTACGGTTCATGGGGAGCCGGGGCGGACCACGGATGACACCCGGGTGAAGATCACTTTTGACGACAAGTGGCTGTATTTCGGGGTGGAATGCGCCAACCTGGAACCGGGGTTTGACCGGAATGCGGTGCAAATGCGTGACGGGGCGGTGTGCAACGACGATTCGGTGGAAATTTTTATTTCGTCCGATCCCGCCCGGCGCAATTACTGCCATTTCATGCTGAACTGCGATAATGTCAAGGCCGAGCAGAAGGCTGCCGGCAGCGGGTCGGCGTCGCAAAGGGAGCGGAGTTGGAATCCGGTCTGGCTGTCTTCGGCGGCCAAGCACGAACGGGGATGGACGGCGGAAATCGCCATCCCGCTGGAGCTGTTGTCGGAGCAGGACAAGGTTGGGCCGCTCAGTTTCAATATCACCCGGACGAAATTGATTCCCGAATTCGATTCCCAGGGCGTACGGCTGGGAGAGAAGCGGGAATCCAGCGCCCTGTTTCCGGTGCGGAATACTTTTCACGAGCCGGAAGCGTTTGGCGAACTGCGCGGATTGGAAGGATTGGCCGCCCAGCCGGGTTGCCGGCTGAAGCTGGATGACGTCAAGGTTGAGAGTTTTTATGTCACCGACGCGGGAACTTTTTACGATGTCTTCGCCAAAATCTCATGCGGCGGCGCCAACGGCGAGTATGCCGATGTCGCGGTGCGGGACTTGCCGGCGGGAGGCGCGCCGGTGGAAGTCGCCGAGACCCGGCAGGGAGTCGCACCGGGCCGGCAGTCGAATATCAAGCTGTCGGTGCCGGTGGCGGCCATGGGCCGGCGGGATGCGGTTGTGATCCTGCGGGATTATTTCACCAAGGGGACGGTGGAACAGGCGGCCTTGACCGGGCTGGAACAATTGACGCCGCTGGACGCTTATTTCGACCGCAATTATTACACTGCCGAACAACATGCCGGCTTGGTCTGCCGGGTGACGCTGCCGGCGGCAACACTGGCAGGGGCGCAGGCGGTGCTGCGGGACGCTGCCTCCAACGAACTGTTCCGGGCGGAGCGCGTTGCGGGTGAAAATCTTTTCCAGGTGGAACTCGGGCGGCTGCCGCCGGGGGAAAGCGCGCTGGAGCTGGCCCTGGAAGACCGCGCCGGGCAGGCGCTGTTTCAAAAGGCGCTCCGGCTGACCAAGCGCGCGCCCAAGCCTGGCCATGAATGGAAGATAAATCAACAGCATGGTATCTTGTTAAAAGACGGGCAGCCCTTTTTTCCGGTGGGGATTTTTGCCGCAAGCACTCCCGGCCTTATGCGCGCCGCCAAGGCTGCCGGCGTCAATGTGTATGCTGACTGGTATGCCGCGGAACACCTGCCGGAATATTTGGCGTTGGCGGCGGAACTGGATTTGTATTTGCTGCATATTATTGAAACGACCGAGACCCGGAAAAAAATCGCGGGGTTATCCGAATATCTGGCGGGAGACGAACTTAAGCAGGCGGACGTGCTTTACACGGCCAACGCGCTGCAGAGTACCCTGAATTATTACAGCATCCCGGCCTTTAAGAAACTGACCCGCGCGCAGCGCAACGCCATATTCGAAAGTTTTTACCAGGCCAGTCTGCCGGAATACCTGGCGGGCATCCGAGCGCTGCAGGACCATCCGAACCTGCTGGTTTACGAAACATTCGATGAGCCCGGGTTCGCGGGGTTCGATATGTTCGTCCAGGGGCGTGATTTGTACAAGAAAACCAACGAAACCGACGGTTACCACCCGACGATGGCGCTTTATTCCTCGCACATTCCGCCCGGGGCGGAGGCGACGGATTGGTGTGACATTTTATGCACCGACCCGTATTGGATTCCGGACGGCACGCTGAAAGACCGCAGCACGGTCAATTTCGTGTCGAAAATCGTCCGGCAAACCCGGCAACGCGCGGATGCCGCGCGGAAGATGACCTGGATCACGCTCATGAGCAGCAACTGGTCGGCCACCCATCGCCGGTTGCCGACGCCGGCGGAACAGATGTGCCAGAGTTATCTGGCCGTCATACATGGAGCGCGCGGCTTGGGATATTATCGCTATCCGCAGCACATACTGCTGGTGGATGCCATCCGGACGTTTATCGAACAATTGAATGCGCTGGCGCCGGCGCTGCTGGCGCCGCCCGTGCCCCAGGAAATCGCCTACAGTCCCGTGGAATTCGTCCCGGAGAAAGACCTTTTTCCGGCAGTGCACGCGGCGTTGTTCCGCTACCCGACCGGCGCGGCCGTGCTGCTGGCGGCGAATACCATCGAGCGGCAGGTGACGGTTGATTTTACCATATCCGGTTTGGCGGCGTCCGGCGTGGTGCAGCGCATGTTCACGAATGGAACTTGCGCGGTGTCCGGCGGCATGTTCAGCGACAGCGTGGAGCCGTTCGGCGTCCGGGCCTACGATCTGGGGGCGGGACTGCAACTGGACGGTCCGGTGAAAATCCTGGTCCGGAGCGCGCCGGATGAAAGTGTGCCGCGTTTGCCGGAGCGCTTGCCGACCGTGGATTATTTTGGGCGCAAGGGCATGAAGAATGTCGCGCCCAATCCCAGTTTTGAAGAGGCGACCCTGCCGGGCTTGCCGGATTATCTCATCCCGGCGGGGAATGCGGTCATTGGTTATGAAAACTCCAACATGACGCTGGTGGATAAAGATCCCTACCATGGCCGGGTGTGTTTACAGCTTATCAATCGTAAAGATGACGGCCCCCTCACTTACACGGGATTCCTGGTTGCCAGCGCGCCGCAGCACCCGCAGCCGGAGACCTATACTTGGTCCATTTACATGAAAGGCGACACCGACGGTTTGCCGGTCTTGTTCGGCAGCCACTGGATGAAGGAATGGGACGGGAACAAGTGGGTGGCAGCGTGGAAAACAGTGAAGGTTACCAGGGAGTGGCAGCGGTATACGGTGACTGGGCCGATCCCGGCACATGTCAGCCGCCATTGCGGGCTGGAATTGCAATTGCGCGGGCATGGCGCTGTCTGGGTGGATGCCATGCAGTTGGAGCAAGGGTCGGCGCCGACGGAATTTGAGCCGTAAAGGGAAGCTTTTGAAAGCAGAATTCAGTACCAAGTAGTCAGTGCAAAGTGTTCAGTGTTCGGTGGTCAGTGTTCGGTGGTCTGAATTCTGACTCCTGAATGCTGAATTCTTTCAAAACGCTAGTTTTAAAATTGGCTTTTATGAATGCCAAACAAATTGTGATTGCAGTCGCAGGTTTGCTGGCCGGAATGATTCCGGTCCTGGCGCAGGATCAACCGGTAGGCGGCATCCGCTGGCCGGATTATCTTATTCCGCTGCCGCAGGAACTGGCCGTTGCCGGGACGGTGCGCCTGGCGCCGGGCCAACTCGGCCTGGCCACGGCGCCTGACTCCTCCGCCATGGTTGTGGAGG
>CAZYXU010000133.1:0-10552 GCA_964650945.1 uncultured Verrucomicrobiota bacterium
ATTGCACTCCTCCTCTTGAGAAGTGTCAACATATATCAGGACGGGACACCGCATCTCGTATCCCGCATCCCGCATCCCGTCCACATCCCGCATCTCGTATCCCGCATCACGCATCCCGTCTTCATCCCGCATCCCACATCCCGCATCACGCATCCCGCATCCCGTCTTCATCCCGCATCCCGCATCTCGCATCTCGTATCCCGCATCCCCCCCACCCCCACACCTCTTCTGGTGGGAGCGGCGTTACACGCCGCGATCCCCCGGCTCGCCTGACCGACACCCTGCCCCGGGCGTTGCCTTAGGAAATCAAGCCGAAAACGGATGACGTCCGCGCCGCGTTATGGTATGCTGCCTTCATGGAATCTTTATCAACATCCAAGGCCCAACCGGCCGCGCCGGATTTCGGCCGCCTGACGCCGGATGCCGTGATCAACGCCGTCGAAGATGCGTTGGGGATGCCCTGCTCCAACCAATGCCGCCCCTTGAACAGCTACATCAACCGCGTTTATGAAGTCGGCCTGGCGGATGGCGGCAGCGTGATCGTCAAATTTTACCGCCCGGGCCGCTGGAGCCGCGCGGCGCTCCATGATGAACTGGATTTTATCGCGGAACTGCATGCGGCGGAAGTTTCGGTGGTTCCGCCGCTCCCGGGGCGCGGCGGGGCGCACTTGCACGACCTGGGCGGCACCGCCTTCGCCGTGTTCCCTAAAAAAGGCGGCCGGCCCCTGGATGAGCCCGACCGCAACTGTTGGATTCAACTCGGCCGGCTGATTGCCCGCATGCATGTCGTCGGCGCGCAGCGCCTGCCGCGCGACCGCATCCGGCTGCATCCGCGGCACTCCACGCTCAGCCACTTGCGTTATATTCTCGATTCCGGCACGATCCCGGCCCAATACCGGGACCGCTATGAGCAGACGGCAACGGAATTGATCGAGCAAATTGCGCCGCTGTTCGAAGGCGTGGAAACGCTGCGCATTCACGGCGACTGCCATTGCGGTAATATCCTGCACCGGCCGGGCGAGGGTTATCACCTGCTGGACTTCGACGATATGGCCGTCGGCCCGGCCATCCAGGACATCTGGCTGATCCTCCCCAACCGCCTGCCGGAGGCGCGGGCTGAATTGGAATGGGTGCTGGAAGGCTACGAGACCTTCTGCGAATTTCCCCGCGCAACCTTGCGGCTGATCGAACCGCTGCGCGCCATGCGCTTCATCCATTACACCGCCTGGTGCGCCCGGCAGAAAGCCGACGGCGGATTCGCCCGGCTGCTGCCGGAATGGGGTACCGCCCAGTTCTGGCGCCAGGAAATCGCCGACCTCCAGAACCAGCAGCGCGAAATTCTCGACGCGGCATCAACCTGACAACTCACCCTGATGCCGGATGAGATTCAACCGGGTTGATCCAGGGTTTGCGAGGTCTGGTTGACCTCCTCAATGGAGGTCAGGCCCATCAACACCTTTTTCAAACCGTCATAGCGCATCGTGGTAAAACCGGCGCTATGGGCATATTCCTGAATCTCAATGATGGAAGCATTGCGGGCGATATGCTGGCGCATGCCCTCGTCAATGATAAACAACTCGTGGATGGCAATCCGCCCGGAATAACCGGTGAAGTTGCAAGCCTCGCAGCCTTTCGGCCGGTGGAAAAAGACTTCCGTGCTGCCGTCCCAGTCAAAGATCTGCTCGATTTCACTGGGGGTCAGCGCGTATTTCTCCTTGCAATTTTCGCACAGCCGGCGCGTGAGCCGCTGGGCCATGACCCCGATGATGGACGGCGCCACCAGGAAGGGCTCGACGCCAATTTGAATCAGCCGGGTGACGGCCTGCAAAGCATTGTTGGTATGCATGGTCGTCAGCACCAGGTGTCCGGTCAGGGCGGCCTGCGCGGCGATGCTGGCGGTTTCCAGGTCGCGGATTTCACCCACCAGGATCACATCGGGGTCCTGGCGCAAAAACGCGCGCAAGGCGGTCGCAAAAGTCACGCCGGCCGGCGGATTGACCTGCACCTGGTTAATGCCGTGCAGCCGGTATTCCACCGGATCCTCGATGGTCATGATGTTGCAGTCCTTGCCGTTCAAGGCATTCAGGGCCGCATAAAGCGTGGTAGTCTTGCCCGATCCGGTCGGACCGGTGACGAAGAAAACGCCGTTGGGCGAATGAATGATCCGGCGCATGCCGTCCAGGATCGGCTTGGAAAAATGCAGGTCATTCAAGGTCGGCACGCTCGCAAATTGATTCTGCCCCAGCAGGCGCAGCACGATCTTTTCCCCGTAAATCGTGGGCACGCACGAAAAACGGAATTCCAATTCGCGGTCGGGAAGCTTGAGGGTGATGCGGCCATCCTGGGGGCGCCGGCGCTCGCCGATATCCGCGGCCGCCATGATCTTGATCACGTTGGAGAGCGACGGGAACAGGCGCATCGGCAGCCGCAGGTATTCCTGCAGGACGCCGTCTATCCGCAGGCGGACGCAGACGCCGCTGTCCTGGGGCTCGAGGTGGATGTCGCTGGCATGCTGTTTCAAGGCCAGCAGGAACAGGCTGCGCACAAATTCGGCGATGGATTCAGTTTCCGCCACCCGTCCGATCCGGGCCCCTTCCTGGGCGGCGCTGGCAAGTTTTCCGGACAATTGATCCTTGAGCGCCCGCAGCGAAATCTGGGCGATTTCCAGGGCGGCGTTGATCTGGTCCGGGAGCGCGAACACCGGGCTGACCAGGGCATCCAGGTGATTTTCCATCTGGCGTTGCAGGGCGGTGTCGTTGGGGTCGGCCATGGCTACGGTAATCACGTTGTCCGATTCATACATCGGAATTACGCCATGGGCGGCGGCGAAGTTTTTCGGCAACTTCGCCAGCAATTCGGATTGGATGATCGCCTTGGTCGGGTCGGTGTATGCCAGGCCCAGCGCATCCCCCCATAATTTCCCCAGCGTGTCTTTGAGGCTGGGACGCTGTTCAACCAGGAAAAGCATCAGCGCGTAATCGTTGCCCTGGAACCGACCGGACAGGGCGGCGCGCTCCGCCGCCGTAATCACCTGGTTTTCCACCGCCAGATCCAAAAACCGCGGATTGCCCGCCTTGCTTTGCTCCCGCGCCGGCGCGCCGGCGCCGGCCTGGCTGCCGGTCTTTTCCAGGATGGCGCGGATATTGGACGCTTCGTCGGGCGCGCGGGCAGCCGTGGCCACCGCCGACGCCAGCGGCGGCGCCGGCTGCCGGCTCAGGTAAAAGACACCCACGGCCATTCCCAGGATCAGCAGGCTGGCGGCCAGCAACACCTTCGAGGCGCGGTTGGGTCCGGCCCGCTCAATTTCCGCCGGCCGTCCGGCGGAAGCGGCGGCCGCGTCGGGCAGCGGCTGCTCCAGCACGCTGCGCGCGGCGGCAATGGCCGCCTGCTGCTTTTCGACGAGCGGATCATTCACGGCCGGCGCCGGACCGGCCGACTGGGCGGCGGCGTTGGGCCCCGCCGCCAGGGCGAAAAACATCCCCAGCATCATGGCGGCTATCATCGCTTGCTTTTGCATATCAGTGGATTTCTCTCCAGCCTGTGGTTGTGGTTGTTGCGTTGGTTGATGCCGCGCCGCCCGGGCCGCCGGACGCTGACATGAAAGACGTATTGATCCGCTCCCGGCTTTGCGAACCCAGCCGGATATCCCAGTTGAGCGTAAACTGACCGTAATGATTCACCAGGTCGTCATGGCCGGCCAGCGCGCCGTTCAGCAGGGCATTGCCGCCAGCCGCGCTCGACCCCAGGCTGCCGATGATGCCGTGATTGCTGAACAACGCGGCGTTGACGGCCGGCACATCCTTGTCGCAGAGCTGGCTGAAGGAGCTGTCTGCGAGCGAGGATTCATAATACTTGCGGGGGACGGTGCCGGTCCCGGCGCCGCTCAAGCGCCGGCCGCCGTGGGCCTCGTTGACATAATAGCGGCCATCGAACAAATAACCGTTGGCCGGATCGTTGTCGCTGTCGTAACCCAGCGCGGCGTCCGAAACCGCGGTGGCGTAAGGATTGATGTTATCCGGATCGGCCATGATGCCCCAGACGCGCTTGGACCAGGCGGCGGCGGTGTAATTGCCGATCACCACGTTCCCCTTGGCCGCCAGCACCAGCAAATCCCGGTCCGCATTGCCGGCGGCCGTCTGGACCGGTTGCTCGTCGGGCTTCGGCCAGGCCGGGGCGTTGACGTAGGTCAGGCCGCCGACAATATGCACATTGCGGCCGGCGTAAATGGTTCCCTGGCCGCTGACCCGGCCGCGGATGATCAGGTCGCCCTTGACCACCACCGCGCCCTGAATCACGATGGGCGCGGCGGTCCCGTCCAGAACCAGGCAGTGGTCATCGGCGGTGCCGGCGGTGTTGTCGGGCCCCGGCCCGTCATAAACATTCACGACTAGGTCCGTTCCCTGCTGCGAGATGCGGCCGCCGGCCATGCCGGCCAGGCTGCTGATGTCGCCGATGATCGGCATGCGCATATCCGGGAGATAGGTGTTTTTGGTCTTGTCGGGGCTGTACCCCATCGGCCAGGCGATGTTGCCGGACCCCGTGGGGTCGGACGGCCGGGCGGCGGGATGCGCGAATTTCCAGTAATCCGCCAATGTCCACAAGGGCGAATTGGCGATGATCTGGCCGGAAGCATACCGGTTGCCGTTGATCCGCGCGGTATTGTTCAGCCGGCAATCGCCGTTGACGCGGATGTCGCCGTTGATGACCAGGTTGTGGCGGAACCGCGCGGAATTGTCCAGCAGGTAAGCGTAATCGAACGGCTGGGCAGCGGCCCCGCCGGGGGCGATCCGCAGGGTTTCCTGGATGATGCGTTTAAGGGACGGCGGCACCGCGCGGCCGGCGGCGCCCACCAGGTCAACTTCGGCGTAAGCGGCGTTGCTGGCGATGCGGACGGCGGCAATCCTGACCATGACCGCGCTGTCATTGATCGGGCCCAGTTCGGGGATGGCATAAACCGGGTTGGCGCCGATGGACTGGATATCCCAGGTCTGAAACCAGCTCAAATCTCCGGCAGCGGCGGCGGGGCTGGCCAGATAACTCCGGGTTAGCTCGTACTTGACCTGTTCCAGCGCGGATTGGGCATCCAGCAGGCACTGGTCGGCGGCATGCCACCGCCGCGCGGCATGGCCATGCTGGGAGGCAGCGTACAGGAAAACGGCGCAGACAGCGCTGACGATCACCAGGAGCATAAAGGCCACCGGCAAAATAAAACCCGCGGCCGCCGGCGGCGGCAAAGATGATCGGCGATCATTCATTGATCAAATACACCCGGATTTGTTGCGGTTGCGTCAATCGGCGGCGGCCGCCTTCCAGCGCCAGGCTGAAATCAATGTTAAGGAAGTTGCCGGCGGCGGTGATGGCGGCGCTTTCCACCACCGCGCCCCCCCGGGCCAGCAACTGCGTGCCGGCCTGGTCAAGATACACCGGCGGCTGGCCGGCCGGCCAGCGCAAGGCAAAGGCATTGCTGGCGGCAACATCGTAAAAAACCACGCGGTCGGCGGCAACGGTAATTTGCGAGCGGCGGGCATGGCGCAAACCGAAGCGGCCATTGAGGCCGTGCAACACCCGCTCGCGCACCAGGCGGCTTTGCTCGCTGAGCTGTAACCGGGTCATGCCGTCGCGCCAGAGTTCCAGGTTTTTTACCAGCAACGTCAGCACCATGGCCGTGACCATCAGGCTCAAGGCGGAAGCGATCAGCATCTCGGTCAGGGTGAACGCAGCGGCGGTATGGTTTTTGCCAGGCATCAGTTTCGCCCTATATCATAGCGGGTGACGCGATACACGATATCATTGGTCAGAACCGTCCGGATGCCGCCCGGCCAGAACCGATCGCGGATGACGCGCACTTCCACATCCCACTTGTACGGCACGGCTGTACCGGTGTTGGGAGTGATCAGCGTGCGGATTTCCGTGTTGGCCGGCAACAGGCTGCCGGCCGGCGGCGCGGCGGGCGGAAGATTGGTGGCAAGCAAAATTCCGTTAAAATTGGCGGTGTTGAAAATTTCCAAGGTCGCATCCATGGCCAGGGCGTCCGCTTCCAGGCGCTGCTGGTTGGCGACAATCATGGCGTTGGCCAGCCGGAACGACGGATACAGCATCATGGCCGCCGCGGCGGCGATGGCAGCGGCAAAGACCACTTCCAGCAAGGTCAGCCCGGCGCAGGCGCCGCCGGCCCACCGCCCGCGGGTAAAGGAAGGATTGGCCATATCCGCAATTCCCAAGGTGAACGTTTGCCAGCAATCCAGGCAACGCGCTGCATTTAACCGCCAAGTCCCAAGGCCGGCAGCCGGCGGACGGTGGCGATGCGGTGTCCGCTGATCACTGATCACCGATTACTGATCACTGATGACTGATTACTGATCACTGATGACCGATCACTGATCACTGATTACTGATCACTGGCAGCTTCCGCGCCGGCGGCGGCTTTTTTCTTTTCCGCAACCAGCCGCTTGATCTCATCCTGGGTCAACCGCCGGTTGGCGGCGGACTTGGCGTCGGTTTCCTCGCTGATTTCGCGCAGCATGCGCGCCAGGTCGAATTTTTCTTTCATGCGCTTTTCCCGTCCGGCGGTGACGCTCACGGCCACCGGTCCGGCAAGACCGCGTCAACCGCCGGGTTGATCGTTGGGCGCGGCAATCTCCGCCACCACCTCGCCCGCATCCACAAACGGATGCATGGCGGCCAGCGACACATCCACCCGCGGATTAAACCGCCCGTAAGTCCAGAGGTAGCCGCCGATGGGCGCGCGCAATTCGGTCACTTGCAAGTCGCGGTCACCCAGGATGCGGCCCAGCAATTGGCCGGCTTCCACGCGGTCGGAAGGCGCCAGGCCGACGCCGGCAAACAACCCTGGATACGGCGCCTTGATGGTTTCGACGCGCGCCTCCGGCAGCCAGGCCATCTCCTCATCCAAACCTTCCGGCGTACCGGGGATCAATTCGAGCTTTTTAACGATGTTGAGCGCGGCGCGCAAGGCGCGCATAATTTCACACTCGACCATCGTATATTGTCCGGAAATTTCAATGCAAAGCGACTGCCGGCCGTGATCCAGCATCCAGCCGGTCAGGGTCTGCCCGATCACCGGCTTCTCCGGCGTGGGGACGGCTTTTTCACGGCCCTGGGCGAAACGCACGCAGGCCAGCCGCGCCCAGTCGGCGGTTCCGGGGTGGCCCTTGCGATACAGCGCCGTGGTGCCGCGCATTCCCGGCCAGCAATGGAAATCCAGGGCGAAATCCGCCGGCTCCGCCAGCACCGGAAAGAGCGCATGCGCCACCCGCGCGGAATCCGTGCCGGCGGGATCGCCGGGCCAGACGCCATTGATGTTATAACCCAGGGGGACGCCATACGGAGTCTCCGGGCCGGAAGTGATGTGCGGGCGGCGGTTTTGCACCGCCGGCAGGTTGACAAACGGCGCCAACAGCATCCGGCCGCGCGTCATCTGCCCCAGGGCGGCCTCGCGTAGCCGGCGGATGACTTCGCCGCCCTGCACTTCATTGCCATGCAGCGCGGCCGTTACCAGCAGGGTCGGGCCCGGCTGTCCGGCAGTCAGCGACCAATAAGGGATGATTACTTCGCGGTCTGAAAGCCGGGCGGTGATGCTGTGGACGGCGGACTGAATCGGCATAAGCGGGCTCCTTTTCTCTCCATTGCGCCGGGGCCTGACGCCGGGCGCGCGTTCCGCCGTCGTCAAAACTACAGCGGACAAGTCTTTCAGCAGGGGACGGGAACAACATGCCGGCGCCCCATAAACTCATATGCTGAGTTTATACTTGTTCTATGGCGGCTTTAAAAGTATATTTTTAAGCGTTAGCTTGATGCTGATTTTAAGGAATTTTTTCCATGTCTGCGCAAAAACGCGTTTTGGTGGCGGATGATGAGTTCCATATGCGCCTGATGGTTTCGTCCCTGTTGAAAAACATGGGGATGGCGGTCGTCGGCGAAGCCGCCAACGGCGCCGAGGCGGTGAAGCTCTTCCGGAGCGCCCGTCCGGATTTGTTGTTGATGGACATCAACATGCCGGTCAAGACCGGGGATGAGGCTTTGCGTGAAATTATCGCAGAATTCCCGGACGCCAGAATCATCATGCTGACATCCATGGCGGACATGCACACGGTGAAAAGCTGCCTGGCCGCCGGCGCCGCCAATTTCATCCGCAAGGACAGCCCCCTGGTGGAAATCAAGGCGGCGATTCTGGAAGCGCTGCCGCTTTAATACTCCGCGCGGGAAAGGACCGATGCCCATGCCCCTGCCGACTGAATTTGCCCCCGCCGAACTGGCCGATGACGCCGACCTGCGCCGGCAAATCGGCGCGGCCGCGCGCAAATTTGACGCCAACAACCTGCCGGGAGCTGTCCCGGCGCTGCTGCTGATCCTGAACGCCCAGCGCCAGATCGTTTACGCCAATCAAAGCGTGTTGAATCTTTTAAAACTGGATCGAGCGTCGGATTTGTTCGGGCAACGCCCCGGCGAAGCCTTCCACTGCATGCACGCCCTGGCCGCGCCCCAAGGGTGCGGTACTACGGCGTTTTGCCGGACCTGCGGATCAGTCCAGGCCATCCTCACGGCCCAGCAAGGCCGGCCGGATGTGCAGGAATGCCGGATCATTGCCGCCGGAGACGAAGCGCTGGACTTGCGCATCTGGACCACGCCGATGGAAATCAACGGGGAAAAATTCACCATTTTTGCCGTGCTGGACATCCGCGACGAAAAACGGCGCCGCGCCCTGGAACGCATTTTTTTCCATGACATCATGAATGTGGCCGCCGGCTTGCGGGGATTCACCGATTTGCTGGAAACCAGCCAGCCGGATGATGCCCGGCGTTTTCAGGCGATAATCCGGGATCTGGCCGGCAAATTAATCGAAGATATCCAGGCCCAGCGCGACCTGGCGAATGCCGAAAGCAACGACCTTGTTTCTCACCCGGTCCCCGTCCAGTCGCGCGCCATGATCGCGGAGGTGGCCGGCATATACAAGCATTTATCGGATGCCAAAGGCGTGGTCATCGCCCTCGCATCCGCCGCCCCGGAGCTTGCGATCAGCAGCGACAAGGTGCTCCTGCGGCGCGTCCTGGGCAACCTGGTGAAAAACGCCGTGGAAGCTTCGCAGCCGGGCGACACCGTCACGCTGGATTGCCGCGATGCCGGCGCATTCGTGGAGTTCACCGTGCACAATCCGGGGGTAATCCCGCCGGATGTGCAATTGCAGTTGTTTCAGCGCTCGTTTTCCACCAAGGGCGCCGGGCGCGGCCTGGGGACATACAGCGTCAAGTTGCTGACCGAACGCTACCTGCAAGGCACGGTGGCATTCAGCTCGTCGGCGGAGCAGGGCACCATTTTCACCGCCCGTTACCCCCGGCAGCCGGCGGCGGCGAACGCGGGCTGAATCAAAATCACAATTTCAGCAGACGCCGGGCATTCCCGCGGGCGATTTTCTCGAAGACCGCGTCGCTGATCAAGCCGCGCGCGCGCAGGTCCTGTAGAAATCCGGGCAACGGCACCTTGGCGTCGGCGGCGCAGATATCCGTGCCGAACGCCAGGCGGTCCTGGAATTCGTTCAGAAACTTCACGGCATATTCCGGATCGCGGGCCAGGGCGTTATACCCACTGCCGGCCGACAGGTCGCCCCACAGGTTGCCATACCGCCGCATGAGCTTGGGCACCACGCCCTCACCGCGCAACGGCCCCCGGGGATACCCGGCGCGGGCCATGGGCGTCTCCAACTGCCCGATTTCGGCCCAGAATGGCGGTCCATGCCCGAGAAACACCAGGTTGGGAAATAATTGCAGGCAGCGTTCAAGCTGCGGCATGCCGGGATCGTCATACAGCCCGTACTTGCCGCCGATGGTGGGCGAGCCGTCAAAAATCAGCGGGAACCCGACGGCCTGAACATGCTTGAAAAGGTTCAACGCCAGCGGATGCAGGAAGGGAATATTTGGCATGACCTCGCCGATGCCGCGGCAGCCGCGATCGCGGAAATAGCGCAGCAGGTCGCCTAATGGCGCGTCATAACTGTTGGTCAGCGCCCGCGGGTCAATGTTGCAAAAAGGGATGAAGCGATCCGGCCATTTCTCCACCATCTCCAGGATATCGTCATTGGATTGCGGCAGATACACTTCCGGGCTGACCAGCGGCAGGAGGACCGCTTGTTCGATTCCCAACCGGTCATACAGCGGGAAAAGCTCCTCCGGCAAGGCGAACCGGTTGGGGAACGGGCACGGCTTGCGGTAGGCATGGGCATGAATGTCGAGGAACATGATTGATGGTCTCCCAGGTTCAAGGTTCAAGGTTCAAGGTTCAGAAAATGCCGGCCGAGTGTTCCGGATTATGGCATCCTGAAAAACAAGATTGTAGTTGATGCCGGCGAGATTTTGCAAGGAAAAATCAGGGGGACGCTAACGATCCACAGACCAGCTTTCCGCCTGCCGGAGCAATTCCCCGGCTTGAGCCTGGTTCTCTGTATGGGTCGAAATGTATAAGCCCCTTGCCGACAGGATAGACAGAGCCTGTTCGACCTCTTCCGGGGCGATCGAGATGTGCAGGTTTTTGCCGGCGG
>CAZYXU010000134.1:0-10466 GCA_964650945.1 uncultured Verrucomicrobiota bacterium
AATCGGCGTCCGATAGATATCCAGCTTATTCGCCAACGGCACGAAAAACATGATCTTGTTATCCTGGCGGCAGCGCTCCCGCAGGATATGGGCGTAATAAGCCGTATACAAACCCGGTTCGCTGTAAATGCGCCCCGTGAACGGGCGTGGATAGATGTCGAATCCCAGGATTTCTCCCCAGCGCGTCCAATTGCCGCCGTGCGGGATACTCATCGAATACAGCAAAAACATGGGCCGGTAAGGGTCAATGTCCTTGACCGTATTCCAATACCATTCGGCGACCGCGATGTTCGCGTCCCGATCGCCCAGGTTTGGCTCATCCACATTATAATAACAAAGCATGTTGCGGTGTTCCCGCAGGATTTTGGTGTTCGCCACCAGCATCGGCGCCAGTTTCGCGTAACCTTCCTGCTGATAAGCCAGCCGCTCGGCCAGCGGCTGCATCAGCCGCGGCTGGCTGTC
The DNA here is from genome assembly GCA_964650945.1 of uncultured Verrucomicrobiota bacterium. Taxonomy (GTDB): domain Bacteria; phylum Verrucomicrobiota; class Kiritimatiellia; order JAAZAB01; family JAAZAB01; genus JAXGPF01. Next base: position 463 of record CAZYXU010000134.1, read on the forward strand.
GCCCGGCTTGTATCCCGCCCACGGCGTCGCTGCAACAATCCATTCAATCACATCCAGCCCGTATTTATCCGCGAGTTTTGCGAACCGTTCGGCCTGGGCATTCGCCAGCGGAGCCGCGCCCGGATCTTTGGTAATATGCTCGTTGACGAGCGTGGTAAAACCAATATCCTTGAGAAACTTGAACAGGTTTTCGTCATAATTTTTGACGTTATTATATATCCCCACGGGGAATATCGGCCGGTCATCCTTCAGGATCACCCCCTTGATAAAGTCGCATTTCACCTCAAAGCCGGGACGCGGATCCAGGCGCTTGACGGTCAGGGTCTTTGCCGCCAGTTCTTGCCCCGCTGCGATCAGACGCGCGATCACGGTGTTATCGCCAAGCTGGAGCGCGCTTAACGGAATGCCGGGCGTCATGACCGGTTGCAGTTCTTTGATTTGCGGGATGGCCGCCCCATTGACCTCGAGAGCCAGAACGGCCTCGGGGAGCATGGTCGGCGGCAGGCCGATTTCCAACCGAATCTCCGCGTTTTCTTCGATAGTGTAATAACTGCGTCCGACAAAAGCCTGCTTGATGACATTCAAAGCCGAAAGGTCCGTGATCGCCATGGCTGCCAACAGGCTGCCATCCGCCGCATCCGTCAAGGCCACGCTGACCTGGCGTTCGCGTAAATCTTCGGCCGCAACGCTCAGAATCAGGTCGCGCTGATATCGTTCGGCCCCTGCGCGCTGCCCCGTTTTCCCGTCCAGGTCAATGATTGCGGACGCTTTTTCGACGCCGCCCGCGCCGAAGTCCTCCAGCACCTGGACCTTCGCCTGGCCGGCGACTCCCGTAAATCGCTGCAAGGTCAGCTTCACATCATAGAAGAATTGCCCGGCTTGCCGCCGCCATCCTGCAATTTCAGCCGCCGCGATTTGCGGCGCGAAAGGGGCCTCCAGCTTGAACCCGCCCAAACCGGAGACTGCGCAAAAATTGTTTAAATCGTGCGATTTGCCCCGGCCCGGCGTGCCGGCCTTGAGCGTGGAAAAAACCGTGCGTTCGTTTTGTTTCGCCCCCATGGGGTCCAGGTCAATGGCCCGGAGATTGCGGGCAATATTGATGTGAGCGCTACCAAGGTCGTCGCATTCCAAGGCCTGCAGCGGGATGGCAACCTCGGCCGTCCAGCCGCGCGGCAGGCGTCTGGCGGCGCTGCGCCAGAAAGTATTCCAGCCGACATCCTGCTTGCGCACGGGAGTCGTTTGTATCCGCTGTTCCATCGCCACATTGTCGGCCGTAAGCACGAACCAGTAATAGCGGTCTTGCGACTTTTCCGGTTGCAGATACACTTCCACCGACTCGTTGGCGTAAAAATTGGGATAAATGTCGTCGTGTTTAAACACGGTTTGAATGACATGCGCCATGTTGGAATTGGCGCATTGGAATCCCAGGTAGAGCCATTTTTTGTCACGGGCCAGCAAAACAACCGTATCTGGGACGGGGGTGTTGGTGTTTTCCAAATATAATTGTCCGATTTTGGCCGCCGCCTGCCAGGCGGGCTCGTCCAGGATGCCGTCAATTTTCGGCGGAGCGATGGCGGGAATTACCGGGAATTCCGGATCCGCGGTCAGCGCGCCAATCGCGGCTCCGAAAAATATTCCCAATGTCAGCCTGAATGTGTTCATGCGCGCCGTCCCTCGTGTTTTTGTTTCCAGCGGACTTTGGATTGACGGATGTTTTCCATGCCGCCTCACTCCGCGATCACGCAAACATCATAAGGCGCCAGATTGACCCGGCCCTCATGGTAATCGCCCAACAGCGCCCGCCCCCCGCTGGCGCGCTGCACGACGGCGGAATCCGGACCATGATTGATGATAAACGTCAGCGGACCACGCTGCACGACCTCGACAGCCGCGGGAGTTTCCGGGCCGGCCGGCACGCCTGCGGCTTTTAACGCGTAATCCAGGATAGCCGCCAGGCTTTCACCATCCACCTCGTTGGCCGCGATATAGATTGTCCGCCCCAAGCCGGACTGGCGCTCGACCACGGCTGGCTGGCCTTGGAGAAAGCTGGCATCAAAGCGCATCAGCGCGGCGCCGCCCTGGAGCGTGACATCGCCCGCCCACTTGCGCGCCATACCTTGCAGGCGCCGGCCGGCAATGGCTCCGGAAAACGGCAGATCCGGGTCCTGGTCCGAACGGATTTCAGCGTGGGCCCGGGCCGTATTCAGGCGCACACCGCTCTCCATCGTCATACCAAAGAGTGCTTGCAGCGGCTCCGGGCCGGCCAGCGGCAAATAATTGGCGTTGGCATCGAACTGGCCCAACTGCCCCATGGCCACGATCACCCCGCCGCCTTTGACAAATTCCGCCAGGCGGCCGGCTGCCGCCCGGCTGACATGCAACAGCGCCGGAATCAAGAGCAGGCGATAAGCGCCCAGATCGCGCTCGGCCGGAATGACATCGGCCACAAGCTGGCGCCGGAACAGCCATGCGGCAAGGTCCGCGGCCGCGTTGGTATCGGCCAGCCGGCTTCCGGCGATGGTCCATTCGCTGTCGTAGTCGTGGAGCACCGCCACCCTGGCCGTCGGCGGCGGGAGATTTTGCAAATGCGGCGCCAGCGCCTGCATTTCCAGGAAGGCCTTTTTGACAACCTCGTAGCGCGCGCCGGCCTTGCCGGAGTGTTCCAGCAAGCCCAGCGCTTGCTGTTCCTGGCCCGACAGAAACGGGCGCCACAGGAAAACCAGGAGCATTTCCGCGCCGCGGGCGTAAAAGCTCCACAGCCGCGGCCGGAAACGCGCGTCATGCGGCAAGCCCGGCCAGCCCTCGCCGCCCACGCCGGTTTCCGTGATCCAGAAAGGCGTACCGGCTTTATAGCTCCGATGCCGGTCTAGAACATGGGCGAAGATAAATCCATCCGCCTGGTAAATATCTCCGCCCGCGCGGTCCAGGGCCGCAAAACCCTTGAAATGATCCACCCGGTTGAAATTGTTCGTGCAGATCAAGGCCCCCGGATGATTAGCGCGGATGATGCGCGCCTGATCCATGGCATAGTCAATTTTCGTATCGCTGTAAAACCGGCAACTATCCAAAACCCGGCTGGGCGAATGGATGAGGCCGGTATCGCCCAGGGTCACCTCTTCCCATTCGCTGTAATCCATGCTCCAGAAGGCGTTGCCCCAGGCGCGGTTCAGCTCCGCCAGCGTGCCATAGCGTTCCCGCAGCCATGCGCGGAACCGGGTCTGGCAATGGGCGCAATGGCAGTTGCCGAAAATCGAACAGCCGATTTCATTGTCAATCTGCCAGGCCACGACATTCGGATAGCGCGCCGCTTCGCGGGACAGTTTTTCCGTAATCCGGGCGCAATGCCGGCGATAGGTTTCGGATGAATAGCAGGTGTGCTGGCGCACGCCATGATAGGCTGTCCGGCCGTCCTTGCCGATGACCAGGGTCTCGGGGTAGTTTTTCACCAACCAGGCCGGCGCCGCCGCCGTGGGCGTGCACAACATGACCTTGATCGCATGTTCGGCCATGACGCGGAGGGCCGCATGCAGCCAATCCAGCGTGAAGTGGTTTTCGCGGGGCTCCATGCGCGACCAGGCGAACTCGCCGATCCGGACCATGTTGATGCCCGCCGCCCGCATAAGCCGGGCGTCGGGCTCCAAATTTTCCAAGCCCCAGTTTTCCGGATAATACGCACAACCATAGTATTGCATAATTTTTATTCCAGCCCGTGAATCCAACCGGCGTCCGCCCGGGTGTCCGCGGCCGGACAACGGCGCGGCCGATCAAGCGCGCCTTGCGGCAGGCTCCGCTGGTAGTGAAGGCTTCCAGCCTTCGCCTGTTTCATCTGAATCCAAAAAGCACGCCTTGCGGCAGGTATTCGTAACAGCCCATGTCCACCCGCCGGGTATAACGGTCAATCCGTGTCCGGCCGCCCAAATCCAGCGCGCCCGCCATCCAGGGCTGGTTGGTGCCGGCGTCAATTCCGGGCGAGAAACGGATCAACCGGTAATCGCCCGCGGCCTGGTCGGCAAAGAACGGCGTATTGGTTATATTGCCCAGGGCGGTGTTGGTCAGGGCGGCGTTGCAACTGTACGCAAAGGCGTTGCCACGCGCGGCGGGATTCAGATAAATGTCCGGATAAGAATCGCTGACGCGATTGGATATGACGATGCAGTTGGTAAAGCTGTCATCCCCGGTAACATCCAGGTAAATACCGCCGCCCGTTCGGGCGTAATTATCCACGATCGTACAGGCATCTATCTGGTTGGTGGAATCGCCGGCGATGTATATGCCGCCGCCACGTGTGATATTTTTAGCATCATCGCCAAGATTGCCGGCAACCAGGCAATTGCGGATGACGCTGTTCCCACCGCCGCGGCAAAATATTCCCGCGCCAAACTTGATCGCGGTGGTAAGGTTGGTGATTATGTTGTCCCGGATAACGCAGTTTTCCAGCACGCTGTTCGACCAAAGCGCCACGCCGGCCCCGCAGCCATTGCTCAAGATATTTCCGACAATCCGGCAGTCAACCGCCTTCAGTCCAAGATGGGCATACTGTGAAGCTTCGATTCCAGCGCCAAACGAACGCGCATAATTGTTGCTGACCACGCAATTGGATATTATCAAACCAGATCTTAAACCCAACATGACGCCGCCGCCGTAATTGTTCGGCGCCTGGTTGCCGCTGATTTCGCAATTGGAAATAACTTGCGTGCCGGGTTGGGCGCAATAAACACCGCCGCCCTGCTGGCTGGTGTAATTATCTCGGATGGCTGTGCCGTAAATCACCGTATTGGTTGTGCAATAGATTCCGCCGCCACTATTAGCGACGGGAATGGAATTGTTCACCACGGTACAGTTTGAAATTACACTGGCAGAGGCGGCAATCCCGCCGCCGTCATAATATGAGACATTGTTGCTGACCACGCTGTTAGCCAGTAAGGCGCCGGGCAACAACAACACGCCGCCGCCCCTGGTGGCGGCATTGCCGGCAATGTGGCAATTCCACACCTGGCTCTGGGAGTGAACCCCGCCGCCGCCGGCATATCCATAATTAATGTTAGTGTTGAAACTGACAACGCAATTGCTGACCAATCCGGCAAGCTGGTAAACTCCGCCGCCTCTATCCGCGCCGACGTTGCTGGTGATATTGCATGCCCGCAATGTGCCGTTAGCCAGGTACACTCCGCCGCCGGCGCCGATGCCGGAAGGCACATTCTTGGTCATGCCGAACCCCGTAACGGTGAACTCCTCCACCGTCGCGCCGGCGTGGTTGAGGTAGATTCCACGGTTGGTGATGGCGGGAAACTGACCCTGAAGGATCGTGTTGGTCCGGTTGGCGCCGCTCAGGGTGATGGCGTTGGTGACGTAAATATTGGTCGCCAGCAAGTAAGTGCCGGCGGCCACGCGCACCGAATCGCCCGCAACGGCATGCGCCACGCCGTTGCTGACGGTCAGCCAGGGATTCTCCAGCGAACCATCGCCGGTGAGATCGTCGCCGGTGGTGGCAATATAATAAGTGCCCGCTCCAAGGCCGGTCGAGATGATGGCGGCCCAAATCAGCATTACAGACACGATTCTCATTTTGCCCTCCTTTTTGGTGCTTGATTGATAAACATAACGGACTGGCAACCTACCATGTGGTATAAATAACGTTCGTAGACGTTTCTACTTCCAGGATGCGATTGGTTGTAAAGAGATTGACATAAACATCCATATTGCCCCATGTGCCTCCGCTAGGGTAATCTGCCTGCCGGATGGTATGCGAAGCCGAAGAATAATACAACCAATTGTTGCAAATCCAGGCGCCCGTATAAGGGATGCCACGCACATTAATCGCCCATGGGGTTTTAAACGTATTATGGTGAATGTACGTCGTCCCGCCGGCATAGTCGGTTCCGGTCCAACGGTGCACATCGAAACTGTGCGAGGACGCGCCACAGTATACGTTATAATGCTCCAACACCAGATTGAAGCATGCCTCGTAATTAGAATTCGTGCCGCCCGAAGATGCGATGCTGTGCCTGTTGTAATCGAATATATTGGCTTCAATCACGCTTTCCGAAACCGCGCCGCCCAGCATCACGCCATAACCATAACCCGTTTGCAGGCAGTGATGGATATAATTGTGGTGGATATAAGCATTCGTGCCATACACCGCAATACCGGTGTAAGGCCATGCCGATATCTCGCAATTATCCACTTCCAAACCAGGAGCGTTACAATGAATACCCATCGAAATGTCGTATCCATTAGTGGGTATGTCTTCACCGGAATATGATCCCTGAAGACGAAGTCCGGTTACCCGCACGTTGGCGCCTCCCGCCTTGAATAATGGACACGTGCTGGTGACGGTGGTGTATAACAAGGCGCCTTGCGACCCGCCAGCACCCCGCCCGCTTGCCAGAGTTACACCGCCGGGAATGACGATCCACTCGTATCCACTCAGGTCGAGCGCGGCGGCGTCATTTACGTAGACCACATCCCCTGTCGTTGCCGCCGCCAGCCCGCCGATGAGTTCTTCGACGGTGTTGGAAACATAATACGTATATGTGGTGACGACATCGCTGTAACCCGCGCCGCCGCCGATCGGATTTCCGGTGGGATTTCCCTCGCAGCCGAAACCAAACTCCCCGCCTTCATTCTGCCATTGCTGATTGATTTCGTCCGGCCCCAGCGCCCGATCATATATGCGGACTTCGTCCAAGGCCCCCTGGAAAAAGTAATCTTCAGAATATGAGCTATAGGACCCCAGCGATACATCCGCCGTGTTGGTCCCGATATTCTCCGCCGTGCCCGTGACGGCGGTGTCGAGGACCCCGTTGACATACAACCGGCCCGTGCCGTTGGTTTTGTTATATGTCCCCGCCAGCTGGACCCAGCAATTGCTGTCAAGGACATTGGCGCCCTCGATGCTTACGTTCCAACCGCTGCAATCGGCTCGACCAATTGCGAAATACGGCTTTCCCGAATGCATGGCCAGAAAATACGTGCATTCGCCCTTGGCGGCGATAACATGATACCCCGCCCGCGTATCCGGTTTAACCCACGCCGACACACACAGCTCGTATATGCCGTTCAGGCTGGCGTCGTTCCCGCAATTCACATAATCGTTTGTTCCATCCAGCGTCAACGCCGCTCCGATTCTCCCCTGACTCCAACTGTTGACAGTATCCATGTCCACCAACACACCGTCATTCCGCATGCGTCCGGATTTGTCGGCCGCCACGGCGCCCGATCCTTCGTCAAGGCTCCAATATCCGCACAGGTTCCCACCGATGTAATTCCGGTATAATTCGGCCGGCGTCAGCGCGCGATCATACAGCCGGACGTTGCCGATATCGCCGTTAAAATAACCGCCATAACTTAGCCTGCCGATATTGAGGGAGACGGAGTTGGAAACCAGTGTCATGCTGTACGATTTCGACAATTTTTCCTGGCCATTGACATATCCGCGCAGCACATGTCCGTCATATGTGGCGGCAACATGGCGCCAGGCGCCCACAACAAAATTGGTCGCCGGAATGTAAATGACGCCCCAATTGGTTCCGCCGCCGCCGATGTACATCCCCATCTGCCCGGCTGCCCAAAATCTCCATTGATACGGCGCGGTGGTGTATCCGCCGCCAAGATATTTTCCAAGAACCGCCTGATCGTTGGTGAGACTGTTGGGGCGAATCCAGCATGAAACCGTAAACGCATTGTCGTCATTTAAATTAAAAAGACTATCGTTCCCGCAGTCCACATAATTACTGCTGCCAGGGCCGCCGAAATGTAATGCCGACCGGAAATAGCCATCCGGCGTAAGCCGTCCGACAACCCACGCCGATGCATCCATGTTGACCAATGTCGCGTGGTTGGTAAACGCGGAATCGTCCGCCGTGGTCATCCCAATGCCTTCTTTCATTTGCCAGCAACCGACGTTGCCTTCATAGAGGGTATAAATATCGCCGGGCCAAAGCGCATAATTGCACATGATGACGTTATCTATGTCGCCATTGAAATAAGCCCCGCCATAACTTAGCCGCCCGATGTTAAGGGATACCGCGTTGGAAACCAGCGTCATGTTGTATGGTTTCGACATTTTTTCCTGGCCGTTGACATACCCGCGCAGCATATGGCCGTCATACGTGGCGACGACATGGCGCCACTCACCCACGACAAAGTTGGTTGCCGGAATGTAAATGACGCCCCAGTTGGTTCCACCGCCACCAATGTACATCCCCAACTGTCCGGCGGCCCAAAACCTCCATTGATACGGCGCGGTGGTGTATCCGCCGCCAAGATATTTTCCAAGAACCGCCTGATCGTTGGTGAGACTGTTGGGACGAATCCAGCAGGCAATGGTAAATGCATTATTTTCCTTTAAATTAAGGATCCCGGCATTCCCGCAGTCCACATAATTACTGCTGCCAGCCCCATGAAAACGCAACGCTGTTTTACCGATGCCGGGAACCCAGTTGGTTGCAGGAATCATGTTGCAGAGCAAGCCGTTATGCCCATAGCCGGATTCGTCCGCTGTATTTGTGCCCACGCCTTCATTAAAACGCCAATGTCCCACGATGGCGTCCGCGGCCCAGGCGTTCCCCGCCAGGCAGGTGACCGCCAGCAAGGTTATGACGGTCGAAATGCTCCTTTGAATATCACGGTCCATGAGTCTATGTGTGACGCTAGCCTTTGCAAGAACTGCAGCCACGTATTTCATGACGGCATTCATGACACCCCTCCCGATTCCGTGGCGGGCATTTCCGCCACCCGGTTTCGTCCGGCATAGTTGCCTGGCCGTTGTTTTCAACACCGGACACACATTTGAATACGTCTCCCATCAATTTAAGGTGTAAGCAAATCACAAATTCAGCTTATCCGAATTTAATCGTTATTGACAACCGCATCATCCTGCAAGTCCGTGGCCATCTCCCCGGCTTCCATTTGCAGGCCGTTGACCCAAACCCGCGTCCCCGGCGGGACCGCCGGGGCGATCCGGATCATATAGCCCGGATTGCCGGTGAAATCCGGATAAGGCCCGGCCGGCCGCAAGACGCCGGCAACCTGATAACGCTGCCACTCCTGCGTCAGGGCAAAGGTCTGGCTGCCGCCCTTGACAAACGGCAGCGTTACAGCGACGCGATCGCCTTCCTGCGCGCCCTTGGCGTAGAAAGAGAAAACCAGTTGCGGCGGCTGGCCGGTGGCGGATACGGGTGGATAAAATGCGCCGCCCATGCCCGTTGACAATTCAGGCTTGGTGTACACCATGCAGAGGGACGGATGGCCGTTCCAGGAATTTTGATCATCCAGCCACCACGAAGAACCTTTTTGCCCGCGGGCGGGATCATGGCCCGGCCCCCAATTGGGCAGGAAAAAGTCCGGCACCCCCTTGTTGAATTGCCGGCGGAAGCAGGGGTTGGGCATATGATTCTTCCCCTGGCGCACCCGGCTAACGATCCCGGCAACATCCACGCGCGGCGCGGTTTCATTGGTCATTGCCGTCATTTCCAACGCCACATGAACGGGTTCCAGGATGCCGTCCCGCCCGCGGTCACCGCCCGCGGCTACAGGGGCCAGCTTCAACCGATATGCGCGCACCCCGTACCCCTCGATTTTGTCCTTAAAAGCCTCCCCTTCCAACCCCATTACCCTTTGTGCCTTTGTGCCTTTGCCCCTCTGTCCCTCTGCCCCTTTGCCCCTTTGCCCCTCTGCTGCAAACATCCGCGCCGCCGTTTGCAATCCGCCGATCTCGAACGTCGTCTCCACGGCATGGGCGACGATATTGGCCGCCAGCAGCAGATAATCGCCATCGGGATATTGAAACACGGCGGCATTGACCATGGGAAATTTTTGTTCCGCCGGATTAAAATTGTCCGGGACATAACGGATTTGCTGCGCGACCTCGCCGTTGAGCAGCGCGGGCGACATCTCCCCGATTTGGGCGTTAATCGTGCGCAGCGCGTCCCAGGCATCTTCGCCGGCGACCACGTGGAGGACAAAATACAGCAAGCCGCGGGCGCCGTAGATCACCGCGGTAT